>NZ_VOHR01000189.1 GCF_009192725.1 Segeticoccus rhizosphaerae
GGTCTGCTGGAGCGGTCGGCCGCCAGGGCCGGCCCGGCCCACGCGAACGACCGCTCCAGCAGACCGAGCTCCTGCACGGCCGCGCGGACCGCGTCGCTCTTGGAGGCGTCGGGCACGACCCACAGCCCGGGCGAGGGCGAACCGAGCCCGAGCCAGGTCAGTCGGGTGCGCAGGCGGTGCCGCAGCTGGCGCTGGCTCTCGGGGACTCCGACCGTGAGCACCAGCCATCGACCGTCCCAGGGCCGGTTCTGGCGCATGAACCCGTAGATCCGCTCGGTTCCCTCCTGGAGGAGCGAGGCGCCCGTGGGCGTCAACGACCAGCGCACCCTGCGACCGTGCCGGGAGGACTGCAGCAGACCCTCGGCGGCCGTCCTCGCCACCGCCTGCCGGGCGGACTTCTCCTCCACCCCGAGGGCCCCGAGGGCCTCCACCAGGGTGCCGGTCCAGGCGACCCCGTCGCGCGGATGCACGAACTCGCCGAGCGTGGTGAGCAGCAGCGAGCGGGCGCTGCTCGAGCTGGACCCGCGCTGACGACCGGCCGGCGCCTCAGCGGATCGAGCGGCGGCGCGTTGCCGGGACTCGGGCACGGGTGCTCTCCTGTCGTGTGCGGGTGTCGTTCGCCATGGTGCCAGCGACCCAGGGCTGGATCTGCGAGCGACTCGTGCTCAACCCTAGTCCGAATCCAGATTTAATTCTACAAACTCTTGACGAACTACGTGTTAAACGTAGAGTCTTGTTGGTGGACCCCGACCGAGCGCCGAGAGTGGAGCTAGCCATGACCGTGACCGACCGCACCGAAAACCCCAGGGAAGCCTCAAGCGCCCAGGACGCGGAGACCGCCGAGGGACAGGCCGTGGACGCCACCGCGCCGGCGAGCCCTCCCACCGTCAGCTTCGCCACGGCGCCCGACCAGTACCGGCACTGGAAGCTCGGGGTGGACGGGCAGGTCGCCACGGCCACCCTCCTGGTCGACGAGAACGGCGGGCTGGTCGGCGGCTACGACCTGAAGATGAACTCCTATGACCTCGGGGTGGACATCGAGCTCTACGATCTCGTGCAACGGGTCCGCTTCGAGCACCCGGAGGTCAAGGCCGTCGTCATGACCGGGGGCCTGGAGCGGATGTTCTGCGCGGGCGCCAACATCCGGATGCTGGCGCAGTCCAGTCACGGCTGGAAGGTGAACTTCTGCAAGTTCACCAACGAGACCCGCAACGGCATCGAGGACGCCACCGACAACTCCGGGCAGACCTGGATCGCCGCGCTCAACGGCACGGCGGCGGGCGGCGGCTACGAGCTCGCGCTGGCCTGTGACCAGATCGTCCTCATCGACGACGGCTCCTCCACCGTCTCGCTGCCGGAGGTCCCGCTGCTCGGCGTCCTGCCCGGCACCGGCGGCCTGACGCGCGTCGTGGACAAGCGGCACGTCCGCAAGGACAGGGCCGACCTGTTCGCCACCAAGTCCGAGGGTTACCGCGGCGACACTGCGGTGCAGTGGGGCCTCGTGGACGCCACCGTCCCCCGCAAGGACTTCGCCGACGAGGTCGCGCGGCGGGCCGCGGAGGTCGCGCAGAGCTCGACCCGGCCGGCCGACGCGACCGGCGTGACCCTGGCGCCCCTGGCGCGTCAGAACGACGGTGACACGATCACCTACCCCTTCGTCACGGCCACGCTCGACCGCGCCGGACGCCGCGTCGACATCACCGTGCAGGGTCCCACCGAGGCGCCCCCGGCCGCCGCCGCCGCGGTCCTCGCGCAGGGCGTGGACTACTGGCCGATGGCCCTCACCCGCGCGCTCGACGACCTGATCCTGCACCTGCGCACCAACGAGCAGGAGCTCGGCACCTGGGTCCTTCGGGCCGAGGGAGACACCGACCAGGTCCTCGCCTACGACGCCCAGCTCGCCGACCTGGCGGACGACTGGTTCGTGAACGAGGTGCGCCACTACTACAAGCGCACGCTCAAGCGCCTCGACGTCACCAGCCGCAGTCTCTTCGCCGTCATCGAGCCCGGCAGCTGCTTCGCCGGCCTCCTGCTCGAGCTGGCGCTCGCCGCCGACCGGCAGTACATGCTGGAGGGGGTCTACGAGGACGTCGACCCCGACGCGGACCCCGCGGCGATCGTCCTCACCGCGTCCAACGACGGCAGCTACCCGATGGGCAACGGCCTGTCCCGCCTGCAGTCGCGCTACTTTGGCCACGACGACGAGCTCGAGGCGGTCCGAGGCCGGCTCGGTGAGCGGCTGGATTCCAGCGCCGCAGACGACCTCGGTCTGGTGACCATGGCCCTCGACGACATCGACTTCGAGGAGGAGCTGCGGATCGTGCTCGAGGAGCGCGCCTCCTTGTCGCCCGATGCCCTCACCGGCATGGAGGCCAACCACCGGTTCGTCGGACCGGAGACGGTGGAGACCAAGGTGTTCGGCCGCCTCACCGCGTGGCAGAACTGGATCTTCATCAGGCCCAACGCTTCCGGCCCCGATGGTGCGCTACGCCGCTTCGGCAGCGGCCTGAAGGGCTCCTACGACTTCAACCGGGTGTGATGGCGATGGCAGAGCAGTTCAACGCAGCCCACTACCTGGTCGACCGCCACGTCGAGGCCGGTGACGGTGAACGCGTCGCCGTGCGCGGCAGCCGCAACACGCTGACGTATGCCGAGCTGGCCGCCGCCTGCGCGGACGTCGCCGGAGCCTTGCGAGGCCTGGGCCTGCGACGCGACGACCGCGTGGTCCTGGTGATGTCCGACGACGCGGAGATGGTCACCGGCATCCTCGGCGCCTTCCGGGCAGGGGTCGTCGCGGTCCCGGTGTCGACGATGTACAACGGTGCCGAGCTCGGCACCATCCTCGCCGACTCCGGCGCCCGGGTCGTCCTCACGACGCACGAGTACGCCGCGGCGGTGTCGCAGGCGCTGCAGGCCGCGCCCGACGTGGAGCACGTCGTCTTGCACGGTGCGGCCGACCTGCCGGTGCCGGCCGGCACCCGGCTGCTCACGTGGGACGAGTTCGTCACCGGAGGACGGGGCGAGGCCGCGCGACGCGAGCTGGCTCCCACGGTCGAGGACGCCTGGGCGCTGTGGCTCTACACCTCGGGCACCACCGGCAGCCCCAAGGGCGCGATGCACCGCCACGCCAACATCCGGCACGTTTGCGAGACCTATGGTCAGCAGGTGCTCGGCATCCGCCCCGACGACGCGTGCTTCTCCATCGCCAAGCTCTTCTTCGCCTACGGCATCGGCAACTCGCTGTTCTTCCCGCTGTCGGCCGGCGCCAGCACGATCCTGGAGCCGCGCCGTCCGGTGCCGGCGGTCGTCGCCGAGCGGGTCCGCGCCGAGCGGCCCACCCTGTTCTTCGGCGTCCCGACGTTCTTCGCCTCGCTGCTGGCCAGCGACATCCCCGACGACACCTTCGCGTCGGTGCGGTTGGGCACGTCCGCGGGCGAATCCCTCCCGGCGCCGCTGCAGAAGCGCTTCACCGACCGCTTCGGCTTCGAGATCCTGGACGGCATCGGTTCCACCGAGGTGCTGCACATCTTCGTGTCCAACCGTCCCGACGACATCCGGCCGGGCACCACCGGGCGGGCCGTGCCCGGCTACGACATCGAGCTGCGCGACGCGGACGGCAACCTGGTCCCGGTGGGGGAGCCCGGTGGCCTGTTCGTGCGCGGCCAGTCGAGCGCCGTCGGCTACTGGCGCCGCACGGACGCGAGTCGACAGGTCTTCCAGGGCGAGTGGCTGTCCACCGGTGACAGCTATGTCCAGGACGAGCAGGGCTACTACACGTGTCTCGGGCGCAGCAACGACCTGCTCAAGGCCGGGGGCATCTGGGTGTCGCCGGCCGAGGTGGAGGCCAGGCTCCTCGAGCACCCCCAGGTGTCGGAGGTGGCCGTGGTCGGCGCACCCGACGCCGAGGGACTGATCAAGCCGGTCGCCGCCGTCGTCCCCGTCGACCGCGACGCCGTGACCAAGGAGGAGCTGGTGGCCTGGTGCCGTGAGGGACTGGCGTCCTTCAAACGGCCGCGTGCCGTCGTGTTCGTCGACGAGCTGCCCAAGACCGCGACGGGCAAGGTGCAGCGCTTCAAGATCCGGGACCTGGTGGTGGAGTCGGGTGCCGCCGCCGCTGCGCCGACCTCGCCCCTCCCGACCGCCTCCACGTCCGTCCCCGAGTCGCCCGGAGTGACCGCATGAGCGCCGTCGAGGTCGACCTGTTGATCGTCGGAGCCGGCCCCGTGGGGCTGTTCGGCGCCTACTACGCCGGCGTCCGCGGCCTGCGCGTGGCCGTGGTCGACTCGCTCAGCCAGGTCGGTGGACAGGTCACGGCGATGTACCCGGAGAAGCAGATCTTCGACATCGCCGGATTTCCCGCCATCTCCGGGCGCCAGCTGGTGAGCAACCTGGTCGAGCAGGCCGCCCCCTACGAGCCCACCTACCTGCTCGGACAGGAGGCGCAGCAGCTGGAGCGGATCACCCGCGACGGCCGGCCCGACCTGCTGGTCGTGCGCACGAGCGACGGCACCGAGGTGACCGCCGGCGCGGTGATCATCACCGGCGGGATCGGCACCTTCACACCCCGGCCGCTGCCGGCCGGCGAGGACTTCCTCGGCCGCGGTCTCGACTACTTCGTGCCCTCTTCGGCGGAGTATGCCGGGAAGCAGGTCGTCGTGGTCGGTGGCGGTGACAGCGCCGTGGACTGGGCGCTCATGCTCCAGCCGATCGCCGACCGGGTGACGCTCGTGCACCGCCGCGAGGCGTTCCGGGCGCACCAGGCCTCCGTCGACCAGCTGCACGGTTCCGACGTCGAGGTCATCGTCAACGCGCAGGTCACCACGACGACCGGCGCCGCTGCGCTCGAGACCATCGACATCACGGTAAAGGGCGAGGAAGAGTCGCGCACCCTGCCCTGCCAGAAGCTCGTGGCCGCCCTCGGGTTCACCGCCAACCTCGGTCCCTTGCGCGACTGGGGCATGGAGCTGCATGACAACCGGCACCTGGTCGTCGACTCGGCGATGCGCACCTCGGTCACCGGCGTCTTCTCGGCCGGTGATATCACGCAATACGATGGCAAGGTGCGTCTCATTGCCGTGGGCTTCGGCGAGGTGGCGACTGCAGTGAACAACGCTGCAGTCCATCTGGATCCGGACGCCCAGCTCTTCCCGGGCCACTCGACCGACAACCAGGCGGCTGTCCCGGTCCCGGCCTGAGCCGACCCTCCGGACCATCCCCGACCACGAAGGCAGGAGAGCCTGATGCCCTACGTCATCGCCAGTCCTTGCATCGACATCACGGACAAGTCGTGCACAGAGGAATGTCCCGTCGACTGCATCTACGAGGGTGACCGCAAGCTCTACATCAACCCCAAGGAGTGCATCGACTGCGGCGCCTGCGAGCCGGTCTGCCCGGTCGAGGCGATCACCCAGGATCGGCGGGTGCCGGAGGCCGACGCCGAGTTCACCGAGGACAACAAGCGGTTCTTCACCGAGACGCTGCCGGGGCGGGACGAGCCACTGGGCGCGCCGGGCGGCTCGCACAAGACCGGGCCGATCGGGGTCGACACCCCGATGGTCGCCGAGCGCTAGGAGCCGCCCGTGCTCGACGGTATGCGGTTGGTCGACGCCCACGTGCACGTCCCCGTGCTGGGCTCGCTGCGCCCGTCGTGGCTGCAGTGGGCGCGCGACTTCGGACCCGAGGGAATCCTCGAGGAGGTCTGGGACGAGCAGGGCCGGCCGCGCCCCGCCCGGTTGGACGAGCTGTTCGCCGACCAGGGCGTCGACGTGGCCCTGCTGTTCTGCGAATACAGCCCGAAGGCCACCGGCATGCAGCTCTTCGACGACCTGCTGCCGATCGTCGAGCACAACCCGAGCCGCTTCCGACCGGTGGCCAACGTCAACCCACACCTGCACTTCCCGATCGCGGCCGAGCTGGAGCGACAGCTCGACCACGGCGCGGCCGCCCTCAAGCTGCACCCCGTGCACGGCGGTTTCCGTTGCGACGACAGGGCGCTCTACCCGGCATACCAGGTGCTCGCCGAGCGGGCGGTGCCGCTCGTGGTGCACTGCGGCACCAGCACCTTCCCCGGCTCGTCCAACGAGCTGGCCCACCCCGAGATCCTGCTGCCGGTGATCCGTGACTTCCCAAAGCTCAACGTGGTGCTCGCCCACGGTGGGCGCGGCTGGTGGTACGACGCGGCCGCCTTCATGGCCCTCACCTTCGACACGGTGTGGCTCGAGCTGTCCGGCCTGCCGCCCAAGCGGCTGCCCGAGTACTACGCGAAGTACGACCTGGGCCGGCTCGCCCGCCGGTGGATCTTCGGCACCGACTGGCCGGGGGTGCCCGGCACCGCGCAGAACGCGAGGGCAGTCGCCGGACTGGGACTGTCACCCGAGGTGGCCGCGAGCGTGCTCGGAGGCAACGCGATGCGGGTGTATGCCGGGTTGCCCCGGCCAGGGGCCGATCCCGCCGATCCCGCCGATCCCGCCGATCCCGCCGATCCCGCCGATCCCGCCGATCCCGCCGGTTCCGTTGGTCCTTCCGAGCCCGCGCCTGACGGTGCGCCCCGTCAACCCTCTGATGACCGGGGGGACCGCTGACATGCCCATCTACGCGCTGGGTGAGCACGAGCCCCTGATCGACCCCGACGCCTACGTGCACCCTGACGCCGTGCTGATCGGGCGGGTCCGCATCGGCCCCGAGGCATCGGTCTGGCCCGGAGCGGTCCTGCGTGCCGATTTCGGCGAGATCGTCGTCGGCGCGCGCACCTCGGTCCAGGACGGCACCGTGGTGCACACCACCGAGCACTGGCCGACGATGATCGGCCAGGACTGCGTGGTCGGCCACAACGCGCATCTCGAGGGCTGCACGGTCGAGGACCGCTGCCTCATCGGGTCGGGGTCGGTGGTGCTCAACCGCGCTGCCGTGCGCACCGGCTCGGTGGTCGGCGCACAGGCCCTCGTTCCCGAGGGTCTCGAGGTGCCCGCCGGACACATGGCCCTCGGCATCCCCGCCCGTCCCAAGCCGATGCGCGACGCCGACCAGACGACGTGGATCGACGAGGCGGTGCGCGAATACACCGACGCCGCCAAGCACTACCGCGACCAACTGCGCAGGATCGACCAGGAAGGACACCCCCGATGAGCGAGCACGAGGTCCAGGGCCGACCGGCCAGCGAGCTGTCCGACGAGGAGCTCGAGCAACAGGGCAAGCACGCCCACGACACCCGCAACTGGGCATTCCTGCACGGCACCGCCGAGCAGTTCGCGCACCACACGGCGCGGATGCTCGAGCTCGAGCGGGAGTACCTCCGGCGCTACCCCAAGCGCACCTGGCAGGGGTCGGGCGGCGCGCCACACGACGTCCGGGAGACCGCCGAGGCGTGGCGCGAGACCGTCCGGGGCGTGATCCAGCAGCTCGAAGCGCTCGTGGAGCTGCCGGATCCGCCGGCGCGGAACGGCGTCGGTGACGACCCCGAGACGGCGTTCCTGCGCCGGATCGCCGACGCGCCGGGGGGACGGCTGCACAAGCTCGAGGCGCACCAGGCGGCCCGCGAGGTCGGGCTCGACCGTGCCGCCGT
>NZ_VOHR01000019.1 GCF_009192725.1 Segeticoccus rhizosphaerae
TGGTGGCCGCGGCCACCGAGCTCGTCGGCGGCCCGCTGGGAAGCTTCGCGCGCGTGTCGCGGACCTGGCAGCCGGCCGCGGCCGTGCTCGCCGCGCTGTCGAGTGTGTTCATCAGCCTGGGGGTCGCCGAGAAGGCGCACTGCCTCCTGTACGGCTGGAAGGACCCCGACCAGTACTGGCACATGTGCTATTCCGACCTGCCGCTCAGCCTCCCCGGGGTCGGCTCGCACGCGACCCCCTACCTGTCCACCGGTGCCTCGCCGGGTGAGCCGGTCGTCACCGGCTTCGCCACGTGGTTCATCGGCCTGCTCGTGCCGTCGGGGCGGACCGGCTCCGTCCACCAGCAGTGGTTTTTTGCGCTCGCTGCCGTCGCCATCGCCATCCTGCTCATCCTGCTGGTCGTGGTTACCGCAGCCACCGTGCCGGACGCCCCGTGGCGCGCCGCGCACGTCGCCCTGAGCCCCGTCCTGGTGACCGCCGGACTGGTGTCGCTCGACCTGCTGGGCGTGCTGCTGGCCTCGTGGGGTCTGCTGGCCTGGAGCAGGCGTTCGCCGGCACTGGCCGGGGTGGCCCTGGCGCTCGCCGCGCTGGCTCGCACCTACCCGCTGGTCATCATCCTGGCCATCGGCATCGTGGCCTGGCGGGACGGCCACGTGCAGCGCTTCGCCAGGCTGGCCCTGGCGGCGGTCGTCACATTCCTGGTCGTCCTCGTGCCGTTGGTCGTCGCCAGTCCGGGCTCGGGGCGCACCGACCCGGTCTTCTCGGCCTACGTCAGCTGGTGGGACGGCGCGGTCAGCTACGGCTCCCCGTGGCTGATCCCCACGCTCTTCGGTCGGGAGCTGCCGGTGACCGTCGTGACCATGCTCGCGGTGCTGGGCTGGATCGCCGCCGTGGCGGTGGGTGCGACCTTCGCGATGGGCCCCGGTCGCCGTCCCACCGTCGCGCAGGTGTCCTTCCTGATGGTCGCCATCGTCCTCGTGACCGGCAAGTCGGTCACCCTCCAGTCGGTGCTGTGGCTGCTGCCCCTCATCGCGCTGTGCGGGTTGCGCTGGCGGGACCACCTGATCTGGGCCTCGGTGGAGGTGACGGCGTTCCTCGCGACCTGGCTGTATGCCGCGCAGGCCTTCGACGCCAACCGCGCCCTTCCCGGCCGGGACTACGCGATCTTCCTGGTCGCCCGGATCGTGGCCGTCGCCTGGCTCGGCTACCAGGTCTGGCGCGGCCCCACGGCACACCCACCCCGTCGCTTCCAGCGTGGGACCTCCGCTCCGGCCGAGCTGACGCCAGGCTCTCGTGGCGAATGATCGTTGGAAAGGCGACAGCCCGCGGTGGGCAAACCCAACGATCATTCCCAACGCGCGGGCGCGGAGAAGGCGTCGGATTTCGTGTGGCGGGTGGCCGGCGGGTATCCTCATCCGGTTCGCCCCGGCACCCCTGACCGCCTGCCTGTGGACGGCCCGGACGGGCTGTCATCGACAGATGGCACAGTATGCCGTGGTGGGACGCTGCAACCCTCCTGTCACGGAGAGACCGTGACCGCCAAGACCAAAGGAGGTGGGTTAACGCATGCGTCAGTACGAGCTCATGATCATCCTCGACCCCGATCTCGAGGAGCGCACGATCCAGCCGTCGCTCGACAAGTTCCTCTCCGTCGTCACCAAGGACGGCGGGACCGTGGACAACGTGGACCTCTGGGGTCGTCGCCGGTTGGCGTACGACATCAAGAAGAAGTCCGAGGGCATCTACGCCGTCATCAACATGTCGGCCGAGTCGGCCACCGCCAAAGAACTGGACCGCCAGCTCGGGCTCAACGAGTCCGTCCTGCGGACCAAGCTCCTGCGCCTCGGCGCCTGACTCAAGTAGGGACTCGATATGGCTGGCGACACCGTCATCACGATCATCGGCAACCTCACGGCCGACCCCGAGCTGCGGTTCACCCCGTCCGGCGCGGCCGTGGCCAACTTCACCGTTGCCTCGACGCCGCGCATGTTCGACCGGCAGAGCAACGAGTGGAAGGACGGCGAGACGCTGTTCATGCGCTGCTCCATCTGGCGTGACGCGGCCGAGAACGTCGCCGAGTCGCTCCAGCGCGGCACCCGCGTCATCGTCTCGGGCCGGCTGAAGCAGCGGTCCTACGAGAAGGACGGCCAGCAGCGCACCGTGGTCGAGATGGAGGCCGACGAGGTCGGTCCCTCCCTCAAGTACGCCACGGCCAAGGTCAACAAGACCCAGCGCGGTGGTGGTGGCGGCTTCGGCGGGCAACAGTCCGGCGGCTTCGGCGGCCAGCAGGGCCAGCAGTCCGGTGGCCAGCAGTCCAGCGACCCGTGGGCCACCGGCCCCTCCGGCGGCGGCCAGAGTGCGCCGGCCCAGGGTGGTCAGCAGGGCGGCCAGCAGGGCGGCTGGGGCTCGGGTCCCTCGTATGACGAGCCGCCCTTCTAGGGGCTTCGTCAACTCCACACCAACTCAACTCGCTATCCCGAGCACCACGCTCGGGCTCTTTCCCACAAAGGAGAGCACCACGATGGCCAAGCCCGTTGTGCGCAAGCCCAAGAAGAAGGCCAACCCGCTGAAGGCGGCGAAGGTCGAGAACATCGACTACAAGGACACCGCGCTGCTGCGCAAGTTCATCTCCGACCGCGGCAAGATCCGCGCTCGCCGGGTGACCGGCGTGTCCGTCCAGGAGCAGCGGCTGATCGCCACCGCGGTCAAGAACGCCCGCGAGATGGCGCTGCTGCCCTACTCGTCCTCGGCTCGGTAATCACCCCACCAAGTTCTCCGCTCGTTCCTCGCTCCGATACTTGGCGGGGACCCCGTCGCGGACTCATTAAAGGATGCATGATGAAACTGATCCTCACTCACGAGGTGTCGGGTCTCGGCACCGCCGGTGACGTCGTCGAGGTCAAGGACGGCTATGCCCGCAACTACCTCGTCCCCCGCAGCCTCGCCACGCCGTGGACCAAGGGTGGCGAGAAGCAGGTCGCCGCGATCCAGAAGGCCCGCGAGACCCGCGCCGTCGCCACCCTCGAGGAGGCCCAGCAGATCAAGGGCGACCTCGAAGCCCGCACGGTGACGGTCGAGGCGAAGGCCGGCGCGAGCGGTCGACTCTTCGGCGCCGTGACGACGGCCGAGATCGCGGCCGCGGTCAAGGCCGCCGGCGGACCACAGCTCGACCGCCGCAAGATCGAGGTTCCCAACCCGATCAAGACCACGGGAGCCCACCAGGTCCTGGTCCGCGTGCACCCCGAGGTGCAGGCCAAGGTCGGCCTCGAGGTCGTCGCCGGCTGAGGAAACGCACCACCGGCCGTCGCATGACGGCGGCCACGCGCCGACCCATCACGCAAGGGCGCGACACCCGGTATGCCGGGTGTCGCGCCCTCGGTGTCTGCTGGCCACACCCCCCACGTAACGATGGTGAAAATTCTCCGGCTGCGGGGTGTCGCAGGTTCACAGCGGAACCCTGATGCAGCATCATGCGTAAACATGTGGGTCATGTGTGGTGCGGCAGGCTGCCGCCGTGACGAGGGACCACGTCCCGCGTGACCCAGACGACCGTGCTGACCGAGGAAGCCAGGCCAGCAGCACCCCGCAGGTCGCGCCGCCCTCGCGGCGCCGCGGCGATGGCCATGCTCTACCTGCTGCCGGCTCTCGCGGTCTTCGGCGTCTTCATGTTCTGGCCGCTGGTCAAGTCGATCATCATCTCGATGCAGGGCACCGACATCATCGGGCGCCCCGGCGGCTTCGTCGGCCTCGAGCACTACCGGCACATGTTCTCCGACCCGGCGTTCGCCAAGGTCATCGGCGTCACCGCCGGATTCACGCTGCTGACCGTCCTGCCCAGCATCCTGATCGCCCTCGCCATCGCGCTGCTGCTGCAGGAGAGGATCCGCGGACTGCGGTTCTTCCGCTCAGCCTTCGCGCTCCCGTTCGCCTTCTCGGTGGCGACCGCGTCGGTCATCTTCGGCGTGCTCTACAACCCCGCCTCCGGCGTGATCAACGGCCTGTTGTCGTATGTCGGGATCGGCCCCTTCGGATGGTTGACCGACCCCGACATGGCGCTCATCTCGGTCTCCCTCGCAACGGTGTGGATGCAGCTCGGCTACAACCTGCTGATCCTCAGCGCCGGACTCGGGGCGATGCCCGAGGACGTCCTCGAAGCGGCCCGGCTGGACGGCGCCACCGGCCTGCGGCTGCAGCGGTCGGTCGTCATCCCCCTGATCACCCCGCAGCTGTTCTTCCTCATCGTCACGGGGACGATCCACTCGCTGCAGAGCTTCGGGCAGATCTACATCCTCACCAAGGGCGGGCCGGAGAACAACACCACGACCCTGGTCTACTCGATCTACGAGCAGGCCTTCGCCTACAACAACTCCAACTTCGGCTACGCGTC
Source organism: Segeticoccus rhizosphaerae (assembly GCF_009192725.1). Taxonomy (GTDB): domain Bacteria; phylum Actinomycetota; class Actinomycetes; order Actinomycetales; family Dermatophilaceae; genus Segeticoccus; species Segeticoccus rhizosphaerae. The sequence continues at coordinate 4,388 of NZ_VOHR01000019.1, forward strand.
GGCGCAGGCGATGGTGCTGCTGCTGGTGGTGCTGGTGATCACCGCGGTCCAGTTCGGGGTGCTCGAGCGGAGGGTGTTCTACCGATGACCACCACCGCCGCCCAGACTCCACGGACCGACCGGCCGGCGCACCGGCGCCGTCACTCCCGCGGTGTCGGCAGGGGGGCGGGGCCCCTCACCTACGTCGGCATCACCGTGCTGTTCCTGATCGTGCTGTTCCCCGTCTACTACGGGATCATCGGCAGCTTCATGAACACCCAGGACACCAACTCCTACCCACCGGCGTTGTGGCCGAAGCACGGCATTCACCCGCAGAACTACAGCAACGCGCTCGACATCGTCCCGCTCGGCCGGCAGTACCTCAACAGCATCATGCAGACGGCTGCCATCACGATCGGTCAGGTCCTGACCAGTGTGCTCGCGGCATACGCGTTCGTCTTCCTTCCCCTGCGCGCACGCAACTTCTGGTTCGGGGTCTTTCTCGCGACGATGATGATCCCCTACGAGTCGATCATCATCCCCAACTACCTGTTCGTCACCGGCCTCGGCCTCTCCGACACCATCGCCGGGCTGGCGCTGCCGTTCCTCGCCTCCGGGTTCGGGACCTTCCTGCTGCGGCAGTCGTTCCTCGCCTTCCCGACCGAGTTGCGCGACGCCGCCCGGGTGGACGGGGCGGGACACCTGCGGTTCCTGTGGTCGATCCTCACGCCGCTGTCCAAGCCGACGCTGGCCGCGCTGTCGATCTACTGCGCCCTGTCCGCGTGGAACCAGTACTTCTGGCCGCTGCTGATCACGACCCGCTCGGAGCACCAGACCATCCAGATCGGCATCGGCCAGCTGCAGTCCTCCGACACCCAGGACCCGGGCATGGTCCTCGCCGGTGTCGTGCTGGCCCTCCTGCCGACCCTGCTGCTGGTCGTCTTCGGCCAGCGGTTCATCGTGCGGGGCCTGACCGCAGGCGCCGTCAAGTGAGCGACCACCGAAGGCCGACCGACCCAACCCCAAGGAGACAACAGTGATCCGGACACACAGCACGAGGCGCCGGCTCGGCGTGGCCCTCATCAGCGGCGCGGCCAGCGTGTCGTTGTTGCTCAGCGCCTGCGGCGGCGACGGAGGCGGCTCGGGCGACGAGGTGAGCGCCCCGCAGACCGGCGCGCTCGAAACCGGCAAGGTGCAGAAGGTCAGCTTCTGGCACTCGATGGACGGCACGAACGCCGAGGTCCTGAACAAGCTGGTCAAGGACTTCAACGAGCAGAACAAGGGCAAGATCCAGGTCGAGCCCACCTACGTCGGCAAGTACGACGACGGCATCGCCAAGTACAAGGCGTCGATCCAGTCCAAGTCGACGCCCGACCTGGTGCAGATCTACGACATCGGCACCCGGTTCATGATCGACGCCAAGCAGACCGTGCCGATGCAGCAGTTCATCGACCGCGACAAGCTCGACGTCAGCGACCTGCAGCCCAACATCACCGGCTACTACTCGATCGGCGGCAAGCTCTACTCGATGCCGTTCAACACCTCGATGCCGGTGCTCTACTACAACAAGACGCTCTTCAAGAAGGCCGGGCTCGACCCCAACAAGCCGCCGACCACCCTCGCGGAGATCCGCAAGGACGCCGAGAAGCTGTCGAAGAAGAACGGTGGCCCGGCGCCGTACGGTTTCGGTGCCGCCATCTACGGCTGGCTGCTCGAGCAGTTCATCGCCACCGACAACCAGCTCTACTGCGACAACGGCAACGGCCGCGACGGCAAGGCCACCAAGGTGATGTTCGACTCGCCAGACACGGTCAAGATCGTCAGCTGGTGGCAGAAGATGGTCAAGGACGGGCTGGCCGCCAACACCGGGCGCGACACGTCCCAGGCGCAGAAGGCCTTCAGCTCGGGCCAGACCGCGATCACCTTGGAGTCCACCGGTCAGGTCGGCTCCTTCACCGAGGCCGCCAAGGCCGGCAACTTCGAGCTGGGCGTCGGCTTCTATCCCAAGCTGAAGCCGGGTGACGGCGGCCCGATCATCGGCGGCGCCTCGCTGTGGATCGACGGTGTCGGCCACAGCGACGCCGAGAAGGAGGCCTCCTGGGAGTTCGTGAAGTTCCTCGCGGAGCCCAAGAACCAGGCGATCTGGCACACCGGCACCGGCTACTTCCCGGCGTCGAAGAAGGCGCTGCAGGAGCCGATGGACGTCAAGTGGCGCAAGCAGTACCCGCAGTTCGACGTGGCCGTCAAGCAGCTCGAGCAGACCAAGTTGTCCAAGGCCACCCAGGGCTGCCTGCTCGGCGTCATGCCTCAGTCGCGCAAGCTGTCCGAGGACGGCCTGGAGAAGGCGATCAACGGCGCCGACGCGAAGAAGTCGATGACCGACGCGGCCAACGCGCTGCTGCCGGCCATCAAGCAGTACAACGAGTCCGTCAAGTAGCAGCAGGACTCACCGGGGAGACGCCCAGGTCGTACCAGGGCGTCTCCCCGTGGCGTGCCATGGCCGGCTCTCCTCGATGGTGGAGGGGGTATGGCGGAGGCGCGGCAAGGCGCGCGGTCTCGCCTCTCCCTGGGGTCGCCGGACGAGTTCGAGACGCCTCAGCGCTCGTCGACCATGAGGTCGACGGTGTAGTCCTGGGCGCGGTAGCAGTGGTCGCCGAACTCGACCGCGTTGCCGCCCGCGTCGAACGCGCTGCGCGTCATGGTCAGCAGCGGATGACTGCCCCGGATCTTCAGGTGCCGGCGCTCGGTGGCCGTGGGCATCCGGGCGCCCACACTCTGGTGGGCGACGACGGGGCGACCGCCGCGATCACGCAGCAGGGCATACAGCCCGGACGTCTCGAGGTCCTCCCGGGTCAGGTCCGAGTAGGCCGGTGGCAGCCAGTTGTGCAGGATCGCCAGGGGTGAGTCACCCGCCGAGCGGACCCGCACGATGGACAGCAAGGGGGTGTCCGGAGGGAGGTCGAGCGCGATCGCGGCCCGCTCGTCCTCCCTGATCTCGTGCTCGAGGATCGTGGTGCGAGGGTCGCGCCCCTCTCGGGCCAGGTCGTCATACAGGCTGCTGAGCTTCAGCCGGCGGTGAACCATGCGCCCCGCCACATGCGTCCCGACCCCGCGGCGGCGGACCAGGAGGCCCTGGTCGACGAGCTCGCGGATCGCCCGACGCACCGTGGGCCGAGACAGCTGGAGCCGCGCGCTGAGGGCGACCTCGTTCTCGAACGGGTCCCCCGGCTGGAGCGTGCCGTCGGCGACTGCGGCGCTGAGCTGCTCGGCGAGCTGGTGGTAGAGCGGCACAGGCGAGGCCCGATCGATCTGCACCGCAAGCAGCTGGGCCGACATGGCCCAGAGAATACGCCAAACCGTCCTGTCATAGGGACATCAGAATGTTAGAACAAAGTATTGACAGGTGGGTGGGCGTCAGCCAGAGTGATGGGGACCACGCGACGCAGCAGAGCAGGAGAACGCACCATGCGAGTCGGGTTGGCTGGAGCCGGGCGGATCGGCGCCTTCCACGCGGAGACGCTGCACGCTCTCGACGCGGTGGACGAGGTGGTGGTGACCGACGTCGACGGCGCCGCAGCCCGGCTGGTGGCCGAGTCCCAGGGGCTGGGTCTGGCCCCGGATGTCGAGACCATGCTCGCCTCCGGGATCGACGCCTTCGTGATCACCACGGGCACCCTGGGGCACGCTCCGTTGCTTCGGCAGGGCGTCGCGGCAGGCGTGCCGACGTTCTGCGAGAAGCCGGTGGCCGCCACCCTCGCGGAGACGATCGAGTTGGCTGACCTCGTGGCGACCAGCGACGTGCCGGTGCACGTGGGGTTCCAGCGGCGGTTCGACGTCGGCTACCTGCGGGCTCGGGAGGCCGTCCGGTCGGGCGAGCTCGGCTTCATCCACACGGTCCGGGCCAACACGCACGACCAGTCACCACCGCACGCCGGCTACATCCCCACCAGCGGTGGGATCTTCCGCGACTGCAACATCCACGACTTCGACATCCTGCGCTTCGTCCTGGGCGTCGAGGTCGAGTCTGTGTATGCCACCGGTGGCAACAAGGGCGAGGCCTACTTCGCCGAGGCCGGCGACGTGGACACCGGAGCCGCCGTGCTGACCCTCGAGGACGACACGATGGTGCTGGTGTCCTCGACCCGCTACAACGGCGCAGGGCACGACGTGCGCCTGGAGGTCCTGGGCGAGAAGGGTGCCATCGGGGTCGGCCTCGACGACTCGCTCGCTCTGCGCTCCGCAGAGCCAGGTGTCGACTTCCCGCACGGGCCCCAGAAGTGGTCGTTCATGGAGCGATTCCTCCCGGCCTACCGCGCCGAGCTCACCGAGTTCATCCGGGTGGCCGCAGGGGCCGTGCCCAGCCCGTGCACGGTCGCCGACGCATTGCAGGCCTTCCGCACCGCGGAGGCCTGCGAGCTGTCCCGGGCCGAACGCCGGCCCGTTGCCCTCACCGAGATCAAGGGCGCACCGTGAACACACCTCTCTCCGAGCGCATCGCCGCCGCCCCGATCTCCTGGGGCGTCTGTGAGGTGCCCGGCTGGGGTTACCAGCTCGGGCTCGACACGGTCCTTACTCAGATGGGTGAGATCGGCATCACCGCAACGGAGTTCGGCCCCGACGGGTTCCTGCCCGACGCACCCGCCGACAAGGCGGCGACGCTGGAACGCTACGGTCTCGCGGCGGTGGGGCAGTTCGTGCCGGTGGTGCTGCACGAGGCGGACCACGACCCGTTGCCCCAGGTGCAGGCCGCGGTCGACGGGCTGGTCGCCGCGCACGCGGGGACACTGGTCCTCGCGGCTGCCACCGGGGCTGTCGGCTATGACGCGAGGCCGGTCCTCGACGACGCAGGATGGTCCCGGTTGCTCGGCAACCTCGACCGGATCGCCGAGTTGGCCTCGCGCCACGGCCTGACCGCCGCGCTCCACCCTCATGTCGGCACCATGGTCGAGAGCGGCGTCGAGACACAGCGGGTGCTGGACGGCTCGTCGATCGGCATCTGCCTCGACACCGGCCACCTGCTGATCGGCGGTGGCGACCCGGTCGCTCTGGCAGCCTCCCATCCCGACCGCATTCCCCACGTCCACCTCAAGGACGTCCTGCTGTCCTGGGCGCGGCGCGTCCAGGACGGTTCGGTCAGCTACACCGACGCGGTGGCCGGTGGCATGTACGTCCCGCTCGGCAAGGGGGACATCGACGTCGGCGCCATCGTCACCTCCCTGGAGAAGAGCGGGTATGCCGGGTGGTACGTCCTCGAGCAGGACACCGTGCTGCTCGAAGACCCCGCTGGGTCATCCGGGTCGTCCGGGTTGCCTAGGTCGCCTGATCCGATGGCGGACAGCCGGGCCTCCATCGCGCACCTCAAGGCGCTGGCTGAGGCGGCGACCGGCTGATGGCTCACGACCTGATCACGATGGGCCGCACCGGCGTCGACATCTACCCCGTCGACCACGGGGTGGGCCTCGAGGACGTGCGAACCTTCCGCAAGTTCCTCGGGGGCAGCGCGACCAACGTGGCGGTCGGCGCCGCCCGCTACGGCCGGGACGTCGCGCTCATCACCCGCGTCGCACCCGATCCCTTCGGCCGATACGTGCGCCAGGAGGCCGCGCGCCTCGGCGTCGACCCGGCATACATCACCAGCATCGGCGCGGACGGACCCCCGACACCGGTGACGTTCTGCGAGATCTTCCCGCCCGACAACTTCCCCCTCTACTTCTACCGCTACCCGATCGCACCCGACCTGATGATCGAGCCGGAAACCCTTCCGCTGGAAGCGATTCGCGCCACTTCCATCTTCTGGGCCACCGTCACCGGCCTGTCCCAGGAACCGAGCCGATCCGCCCACTTCGCAGCCTGGGAGGCGCGCGCGCGACGGGAGCACACGGTGCTGGACCTCGACTACCGGCCGATGTTCTGGCCGCACCCGGACGAGGCCAGCGCCCAGGTGTCCAAGGCCCTCGAACACATCACCGTCGCGGTCGGCAACAGCGAGGAGTGCGAGGTCGCGGTCGGCGAGACGGAGCCCGAGCGTGCGGCCGACGCGTTGCTGGACCGAGGAGTTCACCTTGCCATCGTCAAGCAGGGCTCGAAGGGTGTCCTCGCGAAGACGCGCGACGAGCGGGTCGAGGTGCCACCGTTTCCCGTCGACGTGGTGAACGGCCTGGGAGCAGGTGACGCGTTCGGGGGAGCGCTCGTGCACGGGCTCCTGTCCGGCTGGGAACTGCGCCGGACCCTGGAGTTCGCCAACGTCGCCGGCGCGATCGTCGCCTCCCGGCTCGAGTGCTCCACGGCGATGCCCGACCTCGCCGAGGTCTCGCAGGTCCTCGCCGGACACGGACTGCAGCGGAGGGGAGAGGGCTCATGATGGATGCCGCGAAGATCACCGAGGTGCGCGCCCGTGAGCCCCACCGCATCGCCGAGGCCTGGGCAGGCCGCAGGCGGCGACCACTCGTCGGTGACGACGGCCAACTGCTGCTGGTGGCCGCCGACCACCCGGCCCGCGGCTCCCTCGGTGTGCGCGGCAACGCGTTGGCCATGGGCAGCCGCACCGACCTGCTCGACCGGTTGGCCACCGCGCTGGGTCGTCCGGGCGTGGACGGCGTCCTCGGCACGCCGGACGTCCTGGACGACCTGCTCCTGATGGGTGCGCTGGAGGGCAAGGTCGTGATCGGGTCGATGAATCGCGGTGGGCTGCAGGGTGCCTCGTTCGAGCTGGACGACCGCTTCACGGCATACACCGCCGAGGCGATCGAGGCGGCCGGTCTGGACGGAGGCAAGACGCTCACCCGCATCTGCCTCAACGATCCCGGCACCGTCTCGACGCTCGAGGCCACGGCGCACGCCGTCAACGCCCTTGCGGCGCGTGGGTTGATGGCGATGATCGAGCCGTTCCTCTCGGTGCGCACCGACCAGCGCGTGACCAACCTGCTCGACCCCGACAGCACCATCAAGTCGGTCCACATCGCGAGCGGCCTCGGGGCCACCAGTGCCCACACCTGGTTGAAGCTGCCGGTCGTCGACGAGCTCGAGCGGGTCCTCGACGCCACGACGCTGCCCACGCTGTTGCTGGGTGGCGACCCCGCCGGCGACCCCGCGGACACCTACGCCGCCTGGGCGAGGGCGCTGTCGCTCCCGGCAGCGCGCGGGCTGGTCGTGGGACGGGCGCTGCTCTACCCGCCCGGCGGTGACGTCGGGGCGGCGGTCGACATCGCGACCAAGCTGGTGCACACGGGAGCACGGCCGTGAGTGCCGCCGCCCGCGACAACGCCTCATGGGTGCTGCCGGCGGGGACCAGCGGGTCCGTCGGCTGGGAGGTCGAGGTCACCGATGCCCGCGAGGGCTGGCAACACACCGGTCTGCAGGTCGCCACGCTGAGCGGAGACGACTCGCGGGCGCTCGACACGGGAGAGCGGGAAGTGATCGTGGTGCCGCTGTCCGGGTCGGTGGCAGCGCGGGTCGACGATGCTGCCGGGGGGCACGAGATCGTGCTCGCAGGCCGTGAGAGCGTCTTCGCCGGAGCCACCGACGTGGCCTACGTCGGTCGTGACTCGCGGCTCGAGCTGGCCGCAGCCGGCGGTGGTCGGGCTCGCGTCGCTCTGGCGCTCGCCCGGGTCACGCCCGGCTCTGCGCCGAAGCCCCCGCGGCACCTGCCTGTTGCCGATGTCCCGATAGAGCTGCGAGGTGCAGGAGTCGCCTCGCGGGAGGTGCGCAACTTCGGTGTGCCTGCCGTGCTCGACGCGGACTCGATCATCGCCTGCGAGGTGATCACGCCGGCAGGCAACTGGTCGTCCTACCCGCCGCACAAGCACGACGAGGAGCGGCCCGGCGAGGAGACCGCACTCGAGGAGATCTACTACTTCGAGCTGCAGACCCAGCGCGGTGGCCCGAGTGACCATGCGGGCCGGCCCGGTGGAAATGGTGGTGACCACAGCGCCGGGACCACGGGGGGCGGAGCACCGCGTGCGGTTGCCTACCACCGGGTCTACGGGACCGCCGACCGGCCGATCGACGTGCTGGCTGAGGTGCGCAGCGGCGACGTCGTGCTCGTCCCGCACGGCTGGCACGGGCCCTCGATGGCACCGCCGGGCTACGACCTCTACTACCTCAACGTGATGGCCGGCCCCGGCGCCGAGCGCGCGTGGCTGATCTGCGACGACCCCGCGCACGGCTGGGTCCGTGACACCTGGACGTCCCAACAGGTCGACCCGAGACTGCCGTTCGGGGGGACTCGATGACCGGCCCCGGCACCGTGCGGCTCACCGTCGCCCAGGCCACGGTGCGCTTCCTCGCGGCCCAGTGGTCCGAACGCGACGGGGAACGCCAGCGTCTCTTCGCCGGTGCCTTCGGCATCTTCGGCCACGGCAACGTCGCGGGGATCGGGCAGGCGCTCCTGCAGCAGGAGCTCGCGGCCGGCGGGCACCCCGAGCTGCCCTACGTCCTCGCCCGCAACGAGCAGGCGATGGTGCACAGCGCGGTCGCCTACGCGCGACAGAAGGACCGGTTGCAGACCTGGGCCTGCACGGCCTCCATCGGCCCGGGCTCCACCAACATGCTGACCGGTGCGGCGCTTGCCACGGTCAACCGGATCCCCGTGCTGCTGCTCCCGTCCGACACCTTCGCCACGCGCGTCTCGGCGCCGGTGCTGCAGGAGCTGGAGACGACGTATGGCGGGGACGTCACCGTCAACGACGCGTTCCGTCCGCTCTCGCGCCACTTCGACCGGGTCGTCCGGCCGGAGCAGCTCCCGTCGGCGCTCTTGTCGGCCATGCGGGTGCTCACGGATCCTGTCGAGTCCGGCGCGGTCACCCTCGCTCTGCCCCAGGATGTGCAGGCCGAGGCGCATGACTGGCCCGTCGAGCTGTTCACCGAGCGCACCTGGCACGTCGCACGGCCGCCTGCGGAACGGGCCCGCATCGACGAGGCGGCGGAGATCGTCCGCACCGCCCGGCGCCCGATGATCGTGGCCGGTGGCGGAGTCCACTACTCACGGGCCGAGGCGGCCCTGGCGCAGTTGGTGGACGCGACCGGGATCCCGGTCGGTGAAAGCCAGGCAGGCAAGGGATCGCTCCCCCACGGCCACCCTCAGCAGCTGGGAGCGGTCGGTTCGACCGGCACCACCGCTGCCAACGCGATCGCCGCCCGCGCCGACGTGGTAATCGGGGTGGGGACCCGCTACGCCGATTTCACGACCGCGTCGCGAACGGTCTTCCAGGACGAGGGAGTCCGCTTCGTCAACCTCAACATCGCGGACTTCGACGCGGCCAAGCACGCTGGCCTCACCGTCGTCGGCGACGCGCGCGAAGCCCTCACGGAACTCACCGCAGCCCTGGACGGATACGTCGTCGACCCGGCATACCGGCAGGAGCAGGCGTCGCTCTGGCAGGAGTGGGACGAGCAGGTGGAGCGGGCCTACCACCCGTCCGATGAGGTCACCGACGCGCTCGCGCCCGGCCTGCTGACCCAGGGCGAGGTCATCGGTGTCATCAACGAGCACAGCGATCCTCGCGACGTCGTCTTGTGTGCGGCCGGTTCGATGCCCGGCGACCTGCACAAGCTGTGGCGGGTGCGGGACCGCAAGGGTTACCACGTCGAATACGGATACTCCTGCATGGGATACGAGGTCCCGGCCGCGCTGGGGATCCGACTGTCCGACGAGTCGCGCGACGTCTTCGCCATGGTCGGCGACGGTGGCTACCTGATGATGCCCACCGAGCTCGTGACCGCCGTGCAGGAGCGGGTCAAGGTCATCGTGGTCCTGGTCCAGAACCACGGCTTCCACTCGATCGGTTCCCTGTCGGAGTCGTTGGGGTCGCAGCGGTTCGGGACGCAGTACCGCTTCCGCACCGATGACGGGCGGCTCGACGGGGACCACCTGCCGGTCGACCTGGCCGCCAACGCCCGCAGCCTCGGCGCCCACGTCATCGAGGTGCACTCCCGCAAGGAGCTGGAGGATGCCGTCGCCGAGGCCAAGGCGGCGCCGCCGGACGGCGGGCCGGTCGTCATCCACGTCGAGACCGATCCGCTGGTCTACGCTCCTGATTCGAAGGCCTGGTGGGACGTGCCCGTCAGCCAAGTGTCCGAGCTCGACTCCACCCGGGACGCCTATGTCGAATATGCCGAGCACAAGGCCAGTCAGCGTGGCTACCTGCGGCCCACGGACAGCAAGGACCCCGGAGGGGGAGTCTGAGATGACGACACCGGCCTTCATCGGCACCGCCCCGGACAGCTGGGGCGTCTGGTATGCGGACGACCCGTTGCAGACGCCGTGGCAGCGTTTCCTCGACGAGGCCGTCGAGGCCGGCTACATGCGGATCGAGCTCGGGCCCTATGGCTACCTGCCCACCGAGCCCGAGCGACTGCGCGACGAGCTCGGACGACGCGGGTTGACCATGACCGCCGGCACGATCTTCGAGCACCTGCACCGGACCGAGTCTTGGCACTCGACCTGGGCAGCCGTCGCGGCCGCCGCTCGGCTCACCGCGGCGATGGGCGCCGAGCACCTCGTGGTCATCCCCGACTTCTGGCGCGACCCGGCCACCGGTGACGTGATCGAGGAGGCGACGCTCAGCGATCGCGAGTGGGCGTCATACGCGCAGCAGATGAATCGGCTGGCAGGCGCCATCCGGGACGAGTTCGGGCTGCAGATCCAGTTCCACCCGCACGCCGACAGCCACGTCGACACCCAACCTCACATCGAGCGGTTCCTCGCCGAGACCGACCCCGACCTGGTGAGCCTCTGCCTCGACACCGGCCACGTGTCCTACTGCGGCGGGGACAACCTGGAGCTCATCCGTAGCCACCCCGACCGGATCGGCTACGTGCACCTCAAGCAGATCGACCCGGCCGTGGTGGAGCGCGTGCACGCCGACGGCATCGGCTTCGGTGAGGCAGTGCGCCTCGGTGCGATGTGCGAGCCCCCGCGCGGCATACCCGACCTGGGGGCCGTCCTCGAGGCGGTGGCCGATCTCGACCGTGAGGTCGTCGCCATCGTCGAGCAGGACATGTATCCCTGCGAGCCTGACCAGCCCCTCCCGATCGCGACCCGAACACTCAAGACGCTCCAGGCTTGTGGGCCACTCCGATGACGCAACTCAACCCATCCCCTCCAGTGACATCGCCGCTCACGGCGGTGCCTGTATCGAAAGGCAGGACACCATGATCCGCTCCAACCGCGCGGCTGCGGCCGCACTGGGCGTCACGGTTGCGCTCAGCCTGGCTGCGTGCAGCTCTTCCGGAGGCAAGCCACAGGCCACCGGAGACACCGGAGCTGCCGCTGGCAAGGCGAACACCCCACGGATGACCATCGCGATGATCACCCACCAGCAGCCCGGCGACACCTTCTGGGACATCATCCGCAAGGGTGGAGAAGCCGCCGCCCAGAAGGACAACGTCGACCTGCAGTACTCCAACAGCAACGACGCGTCCAAGCAGGCTCAGCTGATCCAGGCGGCAATCGACAAGAAGGTCGACGGGATCGCGGTCACCGACCCGAATACCGGCGCCATCGGGCCCACGATCAAGAAGGCCGTCAACGCCGGCATCCCCGTCACCATGTTCAACGCCGGTGGGGACGATGCGTTCAGCCTCGGTGCGCTGGGCTACTTCGGCCAGAACGAGAAGGTCTCCGGCCGTGCGGCCGGAGAACGGCTGAAGAAGGAGGGCGCCAAGAACGTGCTCTGTGTGATCCAGGATCAGGGGCAGCAGCAGCTCGAGGATCGCTGCGACGGCGTCATCGCGGGACTGGCCGGCTCTGGCAAGGTCAAGCGGGTCTACGTCAACGGGGCGGACAACAGCGCGGTGACGAGCACCCTGAACGCTCGGCTGACCCAAGACAAGTCCATCGACACGGTCATGACGCTCGGGGCCCCGATCGCGCTCGACGCGGTCAAGGCGCTGAGCCAAGGCAGCAGCAAGGCCAAGGTGGCCACGTTCGACACCAACAAGGAACTCGTCGGTGCGATCCAGAGCGGCGACGTTCAGTGGGCGGTCGACCAGCAGCCCTACCTGCAGGGGTACTTGGCCGTCGACGCCCTGTGGCTGTACAACACCAACGGCAACACCATCGGCGGTGGGCAGGCGGTGCTGACTGGTCCCTCGTTCATCGACAAGAGCAACATCGCCAAGGTCGCCAAGTACGCCGAGAAGGGTACCCGGTGAGTGGTCATGGCCGTCGTCGCACCGCCATCCACTGACGACCGGGTCACGCACCGGTCCGTCACGGCGACCCTGCTGTCGCGTCCGGAGATCGGCGCCTTGCTCGGGGTCATCATCATCGCCGTCATCTTCCTCGCGGCTGCACCGGCCTTCCGGAGCGTCGACAACATCGGGACGATCCTCTACGGCAGCTCGACCATCGGCCTGATGGCTGTGCCGGTTGCACTGCTCATGATCGGTGGCGAGTTCGACCTCTCCGCGGGCGTCGCCGTCACGACGTCTGGTCTCGCGGCGGCGCTGTTGAGCTGGAACTTCGGGCTCAACGTGTGGCTCGGGGTCTTCCTCGCACTGCTGATCTCGCTCGCCATCGGTGCCTTCAACGGCTGGCTGCTGCACGCGACCGGGTTGCCCAGCTTCCTGGTCACCCTGGGCACGTTCTTCGTGCTCCAAGGCGTCAACCTGGCCGTCACCAGGCTTGTCACCGGTGGCGTCTCGTCCAACACGATCAGCGACATGCAGGGATGGAACAGCGCCAAGGCGGTGTTCGCCTCCAGCCTGAAGATCGGCCCGGTGGACCTGAGCATCACCGTCTTGTACTGGGTGCTGTTCACCATCGTCGGTGGCTACCTGTTGCTGCGGACCCGCGCAGGCAACTGGATCTTCGCGGCTGGCGGCGATGCCGCTGCCGCGCGCGCCGTCGGCGTCCCGGTCACCCGCACGAAGGTCCTCCTGTTCATGGGCGTCGGATTCGGGGCCTGGCTGACTGGGATGCACATGCTGTTCAACTACAACAACGTGCAGTCGGGAGCGGGCATCGGCAACGAGTTCATCTACATCATCGCCGCCGTCATCGGCGGCTGCCTGCTCTCCGGAGGCTACGGCTCCGTGGTCGGTGCCTCGCTCGGTGCGCTGATCTTCGGCATGACCCAACTCGGCATCTCGTATGCCGGGTGGAACCCCGACTGGTTCAAGACGTTCCTGGGCGCGATGTTGTTGTTCGCCTGCGTCGCCAACGTCTATGTCAAGAAGAAGGCTGATCAACGATGAGCACTCTCACGGAGAACCGGCAGGAGCCCTCCTCCTCTGACGACGGCACGCCGATCCTCGAAATGGAGGACGTCGGCAAGAGCTACGGCAACGTCCGGGCCCTGCGCGACATCAACATGCGCGTGCGTCAGGGGGAGGTGACGTGCGTCCTCGGCGACAACGGGGCGGGCAAGTCCACCCTGATCAAGATCGTCTCGGGTCTGCACGACTACACCGACGGCGTGATGAAGGTCAACGGGATCGCGCGCCGCTTCGGCTCGCCCCGGGTCGCGCAGAACACCGGCATCGCCACGGTCTACCAGGACCTCGCCCTGGCGCCGTTGATGTCGGTGTGGCGCAACTTCTTCCTCGGCAACGAGATCCGCAAGGGCATCAGCCTGGACATCGGGCAGATGAAGCGGATCTGCAACGAGGAGCTGACCAAGATGGGGATCGAGATCCCCGACCTGGACCGGCCGGTCGCCGGACTCTCCGGCGGGCAGCGCCAGTGCGTGGCGATCGCCCGTGCCATCTACTTCGGCGCCCGCGTCATCATCCTCGACGAGCCGACCGCTGCACTGGGAGTCAAGCAGTCGGGAGTGGTGCTGAAGTACATCGTCAAGGCCCGAGACGCCGGTCTGGGGGTCATCTTCATCACCCACAACCCACACCACGCCTATCTCGTGGGCAACCACTTCATCATCCTCAAGCTGGGCCGTGTCGCGCTCGACGCCCCTCGGGACGAGCTCAGTCTCGACCAGCTCACCGCTGAGATGGCCGGTGGCCAGGAGCTGGCGGAGCTCAGTCACGAGCTGCGCGGCGCTGATCCGGGCAGGATCGTCACGCCGAGCAAGGTGGGTCACGGCAAGGTGCGCGCACCCGATGCCGAGGAGCAGGCCTCCGACGAGCCAGCTGATGTCAATCCTGCGAAGGAGAGCTAGATGGCGGTGCAAGCCCTGCGCGTCGGGGTGGTCGGCGTCGGGATGATGGGCGCCGACCATGCCGAACGGATCGAGCGCCGGATCGCCGGTGCCAGCCTTGTGGCGGTGTCGGATCCGGACCAGGATCGGGCGGCCGACCTGGCCGGGCGGTTCGATGGTGTGCGGGCGATCGCCGACCCGCTGGCGCTGGTCGCCGACGACCAGGTCGACGCGGTGATCATCGCGTCCCCGGGGTTCGTCCACGAGGAGCAGGTGCTCGCCTGCCTCGACCACGGCAAGCCGGTCCTGTGCGAGAAGCCGTTGACCATGGACTCGGACTCGTCCCTGCGCCTGGTCGAGGCAGAGGCCAGGGGCGGGCGACCCCTGGTGCAGGTGGGGTTCATGCGCAGGTTCGACCCGGAATACGTGCAGCTGAAGCGGGCCGTCGACTCCGGCGCGATCGGACGGCTGCTGCTCGTGCACAACACTCACCGCAACAAGGACGTGCCCGAGGGCTTCCGCTCGGAGATGATCGTGCGGGACTCGATGGTGCACGAGGTGGATGTCGCCCGGTTCCTGTTCGATGAGGAGATCGCCGAGATCACTGTTCATTCACCGACACCCACGGGTGCGCAGCCCGAGGGCGTCGTGGACCCGCAGGTGGCGCTCTTCACCATGGCGGGCGGAGCGATCGTCACCTCCGAGCTGTTCGTCAAGAACCAGGTCGGCTACGAGGTGCGCTGCGAGGCGGTGGGCGAGCGCGGCTCGGTCATCGCCGGTGCCAGCTGGAGTGGCCTCTACAGCACAGGCATCGGTGAAGGTGGGGGCAGCTGGGGCGGCAGCATTCCGGCCGACTTCCGGATCCGCTTCGAGCGCGCCTACGACCTCGAGGTCCAGGCCTGGGTGGACGCCTCACGTCGGGGTGAGGTCGTGGGCCCGACGGCCTGGGACGGCTATGCGGCGACCGTGGTCTGCACCGCGGGCATGGAGTCGCTCGCCAAGGGCCAGCCCGTGGCCGTCGAGCTGCCGGAACGGCCGGTGGCCCCGTGAAGCTCGCCCTTGACCCCTACATGCTGCGCGACGTCCCCCTGCTGGAGCTGCCGGGCGTCGTCGCCGACCTCGGCTACGAGTGGATCGAGCTGTCCCCCCGCGAGGACTTCATCCCCTTCTACAACCACCCGCGGGTGGATGACGGCACGGTGGAGAAGTTCCGGACGGCGCTGCGGGCAGCGGGAGTCGGCATCTCGTCGGTGCTGCCGCTCTACCGGTGGAGCGGCCCCGACGAGGACGACCGCCAGGCCGCGGTGCGTTACTGGAAGCGCGCGATCCAGATCACCAGCGACCTCGGGGTCGACACGATGAACAGCGAGTTCAACGGCAGCAACCAGGACGTGGTGCGCTGTGAGGGACAGTTCTGGCGGTCGATGGAGGAGCTGCTGCCGGTCTTCGAGCAGGAGGGAATCCGGCTGGCGCTGGAGCCGCACCCCTATGACTGGGAGGAGGACGGCATACGGGCCGTGGACCTGGTCCGGGGCATCAACAGCCCCCTCGTGTCCTTCCTCTACTGCGCCCCGCACACCTTCCACCAGGGCGACGACTGCGCGGGCATCATGGAGCGTGCCGGAGACCTGTTGACCATGGTGCACGTCGCCGACAGCTTCTCGCACACCGCGAGCTCCGGGCAGCGCTACATCGTCAACCCTCCGGGGGCCAAGGTCACCGTGCACCAGCACCTCGACATCGGCCAGGGCGAGGTCGACTTCAACGAGTTCTTCTCCACCTTGGAGAAGGTCGGCTTCGACGGGGTGATGAGCTCGAGCGTGTTCGCCTGGGAGGACCGGGCCAGGGAGTCGAGTGTCTTCATGCGCGAGACCATGACCGACTACCTCTCGCGCTGGTCGACGCCACCCACCTTCGAGTCCCCTGGCTGACCACTCGGCACTGAGCCCTTGGAGGGTGGTGGGTCCCTGACGCGACAGCCCACCGACCAAGCGTGTCAGTCGTGGCAGCCGGCGACGTTCTGGTCCCAGTCGATCACCGATCCGGTCACGACCCCGCTTCGCGCGGAGAGCAGGAAGACCACGAAGTCGGCGATCTCGTCGACCTGACCGAGTTTGCCCATCGGGAGCGAGTTGTTCGCCCGTTCGACCCAGTCGTCCCCGGCGCCGTGGAACTGACGTTGGGTCGCGTCCTCACCCTCGGTCTGGGTCCACCCGATGTCCAGGCCGTTGATGCGGATCCGGTCCCACCGGTGCGCGTGGGCCACGTTGCGGGTCAGCCCCGCCAGCCCGGCCTTGGCAGCGACGTATGGCGCGAGGTACGGCTGGCCACCCAGCTCCGAGGACGAGATGACGTTGACGATGGTGCCCGGCGCGCCGCGGCGCACCATGTCGGCCACGGCGGCCTGCATGGTGAAGAACGGGCCGCGCAGGTTGACCGCCACGTGCTGGTCGAACAGCTCGGGCGTGGTGTCCAGCAACGTGCCTCGCGAGGTCAGGCCGGCGGAGTTGACCAGACAGTCGGTGCGTCCGAAGCGCTCGATCACCTGCTGCACCATGGCGCGCGCACTCGCAGGGTCACCCACGTCGCCCTGCACGTATGCCGCCTCGGCGCCGGCCGCTTGGAGCTCACCGACCAGCGCCTCGCCGGGCTCCACGCGTCGGCCGCTCACGACGACGACGGCACCCTCGCGCGCAGCCGCGCGAGCCACCCCGGCACCTACGCCGGTTGTGCCGCCCACGACGAGCACGACCTTCTCGTCCAGCAGTCCCATCTCGGTTCCTCTCTCCTGCTCGGTCTCGTGCCTCGTGCGACCAGCCCGTGGTGAATCTTCGTGACGTCTCGGTCGGTGTGGGCGACGGTCTTGCCACGGAGGTCCGCCCGGAGGGTGTCACACCGGGGTCGGTTGACGTAGGGGCAGGCCGGCCGCGGCGTAGGCCGCATCGACGAGCTCCATGGACCGCACCGAAAACTCGGCGTCGGTGATGACCGGTGTCCCTGTGCACACCGCGGCCGCGAAGGCCTCGAGCTGGTAGGTGTAGCTGGATCGCCGGCCCAGGTGCTCGACGCGCTCACCGCCGGCAGCGCGCAGGACGAGCGAGTCGTCGAGGTGCGGGCGCGGGAAGTCGGGGACGTGGATCTCCCCGGCGCTTCCGGTGACGGTCAGGTGGAAGTCCCACTCGCTCGCTGCCATGTCGCTGCCGGCGACACCCGTCACCCCGGAAGGGAACTCGAGGTCCGCAAAGAGACACTCGTCCACCCCGTCCAGGTCGGCCCGTTCCCGGGCTCGACCCGACAGGACACGAGGTGACCCACCGGCATACCTCTGGCCGAGCAGGTGCAGGCAGGACAGGCTGTAGCAGCCGAGGTCCATGGTGGATCCGCCGGCCAGGTCGAGCCGCCAGCGCGGGTCGGCCTTGTCGGGGGCGGGCATCCGCAATACCGCCTCGAGGTGGCGCAGCTCGCCAACGGCGCCAGCGTCGATCAGCTCGCAGACCCGCTCGAAGAGCGGGTGGTAGGGGTAGTGGAAGGCCTCCATGAAGACCGTGCCCGCTCGCTGCGCGGCGGTCCGCACGAGCCGCGCCTCGGCCGCGTTGGCGGCGGAGGGCTTCTCGCTGAGCACGTGCTTGCCGGCGTCCAGGGCGCGCTGGTTCCACGGCCCGTGCAACCCGTTTGCCAGCGGGTTGTAGACCACCTCGACCTCGGGGTCAGCGAGCACGTCCGCGTAGCAGGCGTGGACGTGCTCCACCGCGTGCCGCTCCGCAAACTCCTTCGCCCGGCTCTCGTCACGTGCGGCAACGGCATACAGTCGGTGCCCGGTGGCAGCCGCCGGCTTGACGATGGACAATTCGGCGATTCGGGCGGCGCCGAGGAGCCCGATCCGCAGCCGAACCGCCGGTGCTGGCTGACCACCCGAGGAGCCGTCGGTCACAGGGCGGTCTCGGCGTCGAGCAGCGTCCTCGCGGCCGTGCGCAGGCCCTCCATCTGGTCGAGCTCCTGGTCCTCGTGCTCGATGTTGACGGCCATGTCAGGGTCCACCTCTCGGAGCGCACGCAGGAACTCGGTCCAGTATGCCGTGTCGTGGCCGCGTCCCACGGCGACAAAGTCCCACGACGACTGCTCCGGCCAGCGACTCAGCGAGTAGCGGCCGCCGAGAGGGAGGTAGGCGGGATCGTCCGGTGCGACCCGGGTGAACCGGTCGTCGAGGACCCCGTTGACCTTCGCTGCCTCGTTGATGCGGGTGTCCTTGGCGGCCGCGTTGACGACGAGCTCGCCGAGAGAGCGCACGGCGAGAACCGGGTCGATTCCCTGCCAGAACAGGTGGCTCGGATCCATCTCGGCGCCGATGTGGGTGGCGTCGACTTCGGTGACCAGCCGCTCGAGGGTGCCGGGGTTGTAGACCAGGTTGTGCGGGTGCATCTCGATCGCCACCTTGACGTCGGCGTCGGCCGCGCGGGCCTGGACCTGCTTCCACCAGGGAATCGCGACCTCGTTCCACTGGTAGTCACGCGCATCGAGCGAGGAGCTCTCCCACGGCAATACCGTCCAGCTGGGCAAGGAGGCGTGCGCATCCACACCCGGCAGGCCGGACATCGTGACGACACGCTTCACGCCGAGCAGCGCGGCGAGCTCGATCGAGTCGAGCACGTCCTGGCTGTGCTTGGAACGCACCTCCGGGTCAGCATGCAGCGGGTTGCCGTTGCAGTTCAGAGCGGTGAGGGTGATGCCCGCATCGGCGAAGGTGCCGAGGTAGTCCTGCCGTGCCTCCTCGCTGGCCCGAAGCTCCCCGGCGGGCAAGTGCGGCGTCCCGATGAAGCCGCCGGAGTTGATCTCGGCGCTCGTGAGGGCGAGCTCGCGCAGCGTGGCGAGCGCCTCGGGCAACGGCAGGTGGTGCAGGCAGGCGGTGTAGGCGCCGAGGTGCATGGCGAAGTTCCTTTCGACGAAGTGAGGATGCTGGTCAGGCCGGGACGTCGACGGCGGCGCCGCCGGTGACGGCGGAGCGCCGCACCGCGTCGATGACGGTCAGGTCTCGAACGCCGTCGGCGAAGGGCGCACAGCGCGGCAAACCGTCGATGCCGGCGACCTGCTCGAGCAGTGCCCGAGCCTGGTAGCCGAACAGGTCACCGACCCCGTAGGACACGCCCGGGAAGTCCATCGGCAGGCCGCCGCGCACGTAGGGGTGAGCCGGCCCCACGAGCACGGTCCGTGGCCCGTCGAAGCCGTCGTCCGCGAGGTCACTGAGGACCGAGAACTCCGCGGGCCGGTCCATGTCCCAGCTCAGCGAGCCCCTCGACGCCATCAGGTCGAATGCGAGTGAGTTCGCGTGTCCTGGGGCGATGCGGGAGATCGAGAAGGTGCCGACCGCTCCGGACGCGAAGGTGGCGGTGAAGGTGGCGACGTCATCATTCTCCACTGGTTCCAGCACGTCGCTGAGCTCGGCGCGGGCATGGCCGTAGGTCGTGCCGACCGGAACGGCTCGTTCGGTGACGCGCGTGGCGAGAGCAGCGCCGCCGACAGTGGCGATCGGGCCGCAGATGAACTCGGCGGTGTCGATCAGGTGGCTCCCGATGTCGGCGAGCGCACCAGTGCCCGCCCCTCCCTTGTAGCGCCACGTCATCGGAGCCCGGGGGTCGAGGGCATAGTCGCACCAGTAGCGTCCGTTGAAGTGCGATGCCTCGCCCAGTCGCTGGGTGAGTAGGTCTCGCGCCGCGGCCACGGCCGGCTGGCGGCGGTAGACGAAGCCGGTGGCGGCCACCTGGTCACGGTGCTTCTCCGCGGCGTCGACCATCGCCCGTGCGTCGTCCAGGGTCGCAGCAAGCGGCTTCTCGCAGAGCACGTGCTTGCCGGCATCGAGCAGGGACTCGGCGATCTCCCGGTGCAGGTGGTTGGCGACGACGACGCTGACCACGTCGACATCGTCGGCCTCGAGCAGCTCCCGCCAGTCGGTGCCGGATCGCTCGAAGCCATAGCGCATCGCTGCGTCGCGGGCGACGGCCTCGTTGGCATCGATGACCGCTGCGTAGTGAATGGGTGGTAACCGAGGATCGAACAGCGTGGGTGCTGTTCGGTATCCGGCGCAGTGCGCGCGGCCGGCCATGCCGGCTCCGATGACCGCGACACCGATGCGTTGCTGCGTCATGTCCATGCTCTCCTCGTGTCACCCGCGCACGTGATCTGGTATAAAGCGCTTTAAGAAAGCGTGGACCGTGTCCGTCCGGGTGTCAAGGCTTTGTCCGGACATAGGTGCCGGAGCAGGAGAGGAGGGCGTGTATGCCGCGTGCTCGCCTGGCCGACGTGGCCACCCGGGCGGGGGTGTCGACCGCGACGGCGTCGCTGGTCCTGCGCGACCGTCCGGGACCGAGTGCCAGCGCCCGCGAGGCGGTGCGGCTCGCGGCGGAGACACTCGGATACCGCCCCGACCGCACTGCCAGTGTGCTGGCCAGTCACCGCAGCCGGCTGGTCGGCGTGCTGCTCGACGTGAGCAGCACGTTCCACGCCGAGCTCGTCGACCAGTTGGACGCGGAGGCCACGCGGCACGGCTACGACCTCGTCCTGTCGACCGTGACCTCGGCTCGTGGAGAGCGCCGAGCCGTGGAGACGCTGGTGGACTTCCGTTGCGAGGGCCTGGCTCTGCTGGGCCCCACGATGCCCGAGAGCCAGCTGAGGGCGCTGGCCAGACTCTGCCCGGTGGCGGCGGTGGGCCGGCCGGCAGGAGACGGCTTCGACGGTGTGCTGGCGGCGGACCGCCCGGGCATGGCAGCGGCGGTGGACCACCTGGTCGGGCTCGGGCACGAGGCGATCGCCTACGTCGACGGACCGCGTGGGCCGATCGCCACTGCGCGACGGCGCGGTTACCGGGAGGCCATGCGCAGACACGGGCTGGGGGCCGCCGTCGACGTGCGGGCCGGTGGTGACCACGAAGCCTCCGGGATGGGCGCCGGGCAGGACCTGCTCGGGAAGCCTCGGACTCGTCGCCCGAGCGCGGTGGTGACCTTCAACGACCGGTGTGCCGTGGGTGTGTTGAATGCTGCGCTCCGCCATGGTGTGGACGTGCCGGGCGACCTGTCCCTGGTGGGATACGACGACAGCCCGCTGGCGCGTCTGGCGACGGTGGATCTCACCTCGGTCAGCCAGGACCCGGCGGCCCTGGCCACGGCCACCATGGACGCGTTGGCTGCTCGGCTAGACGGGGCGGCGGCCGGATCCCGGAGCGCGGCGGGTGAGACCGTCGTCGTCGCTCCGGCGCTCATCGTGCGCGGATCCACTGCTTGTCCAGCATGATCCGAGCCGACGCGGCGTCAGTTGCTGCGCGTCCGCCAAGCCTGCTGAGCGAGTTGACCACCGAGCTCCTCCGGTGAGGCGGAGGCGTCCAGCGCGTCCAGGACGGTCTGCGCCTGGGTGCGGGGCGACATACCATCGACCGGCTGGTCTCGATCGAGGTTGGTAGGGAAGGCGTAGCCCTCGGCGCTGGCAGCCACCGCGTTGGCGAGGTCGCGGCGGCTGGCACCGATTGCCTTGCGGGCCAACAAGGCCGGATAGACGGACAACACTACGCGCGTGCGGTCGACGGTCTCCATGGCGCGTCCGAAGGCCGACGAGACCTGCAGCAGGTTGGCCATCCGGTGCACGCCGGCCGAGTGGTTCGACCCGGCGGCGTGGAACAGCGCAGGGTTGAAGAACACCGCGTCGCCCTTGGTGAGGGGGAGCTGCACATGGTGCTGGACGAAGTAGTCCTGGAACTCCGGAAGCCAGTAGGCCAGGTAGCCGTGCGAGTACTTCTGCGAATGCGGCAGGTAGAGCGTGGGTCCCGTCTCGACCGGCATGTCGCAGTGTGCGACGGCGCCCTGGAGGGTCAGCACCGGTGACAGGGCGTGGACGTGCGCGGGGTAGGCGGCTGACACCTCGGGCGACTGGAAACCCAGATGGTAGTCGCGGTGGACCGTCTGTCCTGCGCCGCCCGGGTTGACGACGTTGACCTGCGAGGTGACCTGGTATGCCGGGCCGAGCCATGCGGAGGCAGCGAGAGCGAGCAGGTCGTTGGCGTAGTAGTCGACAAACGACTCGGGATCGGCGACCGCCAGCTTCTCCAGTGCGTTCCAGACCCGGTCGTTCGCCCCCGGCTTGGCGAAGTGGTCGCCGGCCCGGACACCCGAGGCGTTCTGATCGGTGATGAGCTGCTGGAAGGCCGAGGTGGTGCGGTCCACCACCTCGGGAGCGAAGGCGCCCTCGAACACCACGATGCCGGGCCCGTCGGACAGCGCTCGCGCGACCTCGCCCTCGACCTCCGTGCGACGGGCCGGATCGGCGATCACACCGCGCAAGCGGTCAGACGCGTAGACGACGACCCCTTGATCGACGCGCGAGGCATGGGGGTAGTCGGACAGTTCGGTCGGCTCGGCGAGCACCGCGAGCAGGTCCTCGAGGTGGCAGTCTTCGGCGCGGAGCCGACCGGCGATGGCGGCGGGTGAGGTGGTGGTCACGGGTCCTCCTGACGAGGTGCTGCGGGTGCACACGGGGATCTGCTCCCAGCATGCCGCCAGAACCAGGTCGGGAGACCGGCGAAATGACCTCAAAAAACCCTCATGACGTGCGAAGTCGGTGTCGTCCCAGACCCTACGATCAGGAGATGGCCAGAGGTCGCAGCGGCCCCCATGGGCCGCACCGGGTCGCGGACATCGCACAACAAGCCGGTGTCAGTGCCGCCACCGTCGACCGCGTGCTGCACGGGCGGGCCGGCGTGAGCGCTCGGGCGGTGTCCCAGGTCGAGCAGGCGCTGTTGGAACTGGACCGGCAGCAGACCCAGTTGCGGTTGGCCGGTCGCACCCTCCTGCTGGACCTGGTGATGCTGGCGCCGAGCCGCTTCAGCGCGGCGGTGCGGGAGGCTCTCGAGCAGGAGCTGCCGGGTCTACGGCCGGCCACGGTACGTGCGCGCTTCCACCTGCGCGAGAGGGGGGCCGCGGCTGATCTGGTCGACATCCTCGACCGTCTGGGCACGCGTGGCCCTGACTGCCAGGGACTCCTCCTCAAGGCGCCGGACGACCCCGGCGTGGTCGAGGCCGTGAATCGCCTGGTCGAGCGCCGCATCCCAGTGGTGACCTTGGTGACCGACCTGCAGGCGAGCAGGCGGACGGCATACGTGGGACTCGACAATGCCGCCGCGGGTGACACCGCGGCATACCTGCTTCAGCAGTGGCTCGGCCGACGGCGCGGCGCCGTGCTGGTGACGTTGTCCCGCTCCACCTTCTTCGGCGAGCAGGAGCGGCTCGCCGGATTCGAGGCCACGCTGGCCCGGGTGGACCCGACGCGTGAGGTCATCGTGCTCTCCGACGCGGACGGGCTGGACGAGGGGATGACCGGTTTGGTCCGAGGTCTGTTGCGCGAGCGACGCGACCTGGCCGCGGTCTACTCGATCGGCGGCGGAAACCTCGGCATCCTGGGCGAGCTGGACCGTGCTGGAGTCCACCCGCACGCCTATCTGGCACACGACCTCGACGAGGACAACGCCCGGCTGCTCCAGGCCGGCCGGCTCACCGCGGTGTTGCACCACGACCTGCGGAGCGACTTGCGGCGGGCCTGCGAGCAGGTGCTGCGCTTCCACCACCTGCTGCCCGGGGCGCCGACCTCCCGGCCGGCCCCGGTGCAGGTGGTGACGCCGTTCAACGTGCCGTCGCGACTGGGCGGGTCGGCGGAGGGCCGGCCGGCTCCGCCTGCG
>NZ_VOHR01000190.1 GCF_009192725.1 Segeticoccus rhizosphaerae
CGCTTGTCCCGACGCGACTTGCGGTCGTCCCGGTGGCGGCGGCGGCTTCCGCGGACGCGGTCCCGGTGGCCGCGGCGGCACCCAGGGTGCCTTCGGGCGCGGTGGAGGCCGTCCCGTGCGCGGTCGCAAGTCGCGTCGGGCCAAGCGCCAGGAGTTCGAGCAGATGCAGGCGCCCTCGATCGGCGGCGTCAGCGTCCCTCGCGGCGACGGCTCGACCATCGTGCGGGTCCGTCGCGGTTCGTCCCTGACCGACTTCGCCGACAAGATCAACGCCGACCCGGCGAGCCTGGTGACCGTGCTCATCCACCTCGGTGAGATGGCGACGGCGACGCAGTCGCTCGACGAGGACACCTTCCGCCTGCTCGGCGCCGAGCTCGGCTACGAGATCCAGGTGGTCTCACCCGAGGACGAGGAGCGCGAGCTGTTCAGCTCGTTCAACATCGACCTCGACGCGGAGTCCGCTGAGGAGGACGACGAGGACCTGCAGCCGCGGCCGCCCGTGGTCACCGTCATGGGCCACGTCGACCACGGCAAGACCCGGCTGCTCGACGCCATCCGTCACGCGGAGGTCGCCGAGGGCGAGGCCGGTGGGATCACCCAGCACATCGGTGCCTACCAGATCCACACCAACCACGAGGACCAAGATCGAGCGATCACCTTCATCGACACCCCCGGTCACGAGGCGTTCACCGCCATGCGTGCCCGTGGTGCCAAGGTGACCGACATCGCGATCCTCGTGGTGGCGGCCGACGACGGCGTGATGCCGCAGACGATCGAGGCGCTCAACCACGCGCAGGCGGCCGACGTGCCGATCGTGGTGGCCGTCAACAAGATCGACAAGCCGGACGCCAACCCACAGAAGATCCGTCAACAGCTGACCGAGTACAACCTGATCGCCGAGGAGTACGGCGGCGACACGATGTTCGTCGACGTCTCGGCCCGCGAGGGGCAGAACATCGACCAGCTGCTCGAGGCAGTCCTGCTCACCGCGGACGCCGCGCTCGACCTGCGGGCCAACCCCGACAAGGACGCGCGTGGTGTCGCGATCGAGGCCAACCTCGACCGCGGCCGCGGTGCGGTCGCCACGGTCCTGGTCCAGAGCGGCACGCTGCGCGTCGGTGACGGCATCGTCGCGGGTAGCGCCCACGGTCGCGTGCGCGCCATGCTCGACGAGCACGGCGACAACGTCCAGGAGGCCGGTCCGTCGCGGCCGGTCCAGGTCCTCGGTCTCGCCTCGGTGCCCCGCGCCGGTGACACGTTCCTCGTGGCTCCGGACGACCGCACCGCTCGCCAGATCGCCGAGAAGCGTGAGGCTGCCGACCGGCAGGCCTCGCTCGCCAAGGCGCGCAAGCGGATCAGCCTGGAGGACCTCACCGAGGCGCTCGCCGCGGGCAAGGTCGAGACCCTCAACCTCATCCTCAAGGGTGACGTGTCGGGTTCGGTCGAGGCCCTCGAGGACGCGTTGTTGCAGATCGACGTGGGCGACGAGGTCGACCTGCGCATCATCGACCGCGGTGTCGGTGCGATCACGCTCAACAACATCAACCTCGCGATGGCCTCGGACGCGATCATCATCGGCTTCAACGTCCGGGCCGAGGGCCAGAACGCCGACGTGGCCGACCGCGAGGGCGTCGAGATCCGCTACTACTCGGTGATCTACCAGGCCATCGAGGAGATCGAGGCGGCGCTCAAGGGCATGCTCAAGCCGGAGTTCGAGGAGGTGCAGCTCGGCACGGCCGAGGTGCGCGAGGTCTTCCGCTCCTCCAAGTTCGGCAACGTGGCCGGCTCGATCGTCCGCTCCGGCGAGATCAGGCGTGGCACCAAGGCCCGCCTCGTCCGCGACGGCACGGTGGTCTCCGAGAAGCTCGAGATCTCCGGACTGCGCCGGTTCAAGGACGACGTGACCGAGGTCCGCGAGGGCTTCGAGTGCGGCATCAACCTCGGCAACTTCAACGACATCAAGGTCGGTGACGTGATCGAGACGCACGAGCTGCGCGAGAAGCCCCGCACCTGACCATCCTCGCGAGGGTGACCATGCGGCATACCGCATGGTCACCCTCGCGGGCGGTCGACACGGCACACGGGGTTGTCCCCCCGGGGCACCGGCAACTGAGAGGGTGAGGGTCATGGCTGATCCGGCACGGGCACGCAAGGTCGCGGACCGCATCAAGGTCATCGTGGCGGAGTACCTCGAGCACCGCGTGAAGGACGAGCGCCTCGGCTTCGTCACCATCACGGACGTGCGGGTGACCGGCGACCTGCAGCACGCCTCGATCTTCTACACCGTCTTCGGCGGTGAGGCCGAGCGGGCCGACACGGCGGCGGCACTCGAGGCCGCGCGCGGCAAGATCCGCACGGCGGTCGGCAAGGGCACGGGCATCCGGCTGACCCCGAGCATCGAGTTCATCGCCGACGCGATCCCGGAGGGGGCGGCCCACCTCGAGGACCTGTTGGTCCAGGCCAAGCTGCGGGACGCGGAGCTCGCCGCGGCGGCCGCGAAGGCCAAGCACGCCGG
Organism: Segeticoccus rhizosphaerae; assembly: GCF_009192725.1. GTDB lineage: Bacteria > Actinomycetota > Actinomycetes > Actinomycetales > Dermatophilaceae > Segeticoccus > Segeticoccus rhizosphaerae. The sequence continues at coordinate 2,516 of NZ_VOHR01000190.1, forward strand.
CGACCCCGACCCCTACAAGCGCCCGCCCGTCGAGGAACAACCGGGCGCAGGCGAGGGTGGCGAGCGTTCCTGACGTGCCGGCATCGGTCGGTGACGGCCTGCTGGTCATCGACAAGCCGGCCGGGTGGACCAGCCACGACGTCGTGGCTCGCTCGCGGCGCCTCTGTGCGACCCGCCGGGTGGGACACGCAGGGACGCTCGACCCGATGGCGACCGGTGTGCTCGTGCTCGGGGTGGGCCGCGGCACCAAGTTGTTGACCTTCCTGGTCGGCTGCGACAAGTCCTACGAGGCGACGATCCGGTTGGGGCTGTCGACCATCACCGACGACGCCGAGGGCGAGGTCACGAAGGCGCATGACGTCACCCACCTCACCGACGACGCGGTGCTGCGGGCCGTGTGCGCGCTGACCGGGGACATCGAGCAGGTCCCCAGCGCCGTGAGCGCGATCAAGATCGACGGCAAGCGCTCCTACGCCCGGGTCCGCGCGGGTGAGGACGTCCAGCTTCCGGGCCGGCGAGTGACGGTGAGCCGGTTCGAGGTTCGCGGGCAGCGGGTCCACGAGGTCGGTGGTCTGGTCGTGCGTGACGTCGACGTCGTGGTCGACGTGTCCTCGGGCACCTATGTGCGGGCGCTCGCCCGCGACCTCGGGGCGGCCCTCGGGGCCGGGGGACACCTCACTGCGTTACGGCGGACACGAGTGGGCCGGTTCGGCCTGGAGCAGGCGCATCCCCTCGGCCAGCTGCAGGAGGCGTGGGAGGCCGAGCAACAGGAGAGGGCCGGGGAGGGGGCGGGATCCGTCATACCGCTCATTTCGTTGGCGCAGGCGGCGCGCGAGTCGTTCGCAGTGCGTGAGCTGTCCGAGGCGGAGGCGGTGGCGGTGGGACATGGCCAGCGGATCCCGTCGAGCCGGCAGCGCGACGAACCGGTTGCCGCGATCGCGCCGGACGGCAGGTTGGTCGCCATGCTGGATGAGAGCGCCACGCTGGCCCGGACGCACGTGGTCTTCGCTCCTTCCTGATCCACCGGCCGGCTCGAGCTGGGCGGAAGCGTCGCCGCTGATTCGGGAGAAGTGGTTGCCCGGCCGCAGCCGGGGCGGGAAGGTGGACCATGCGCGGTCTGCCGGACGTCAGACGCGTCCTGCTCGGCTGGGGCCTCTCGACGGCGGGCGCCCTCGTGACCCATGTCGCGATGCTGGTCTACACCTTCCAGACGGGTGGCGCAGCACTGGTCGCGGTCTACGGCGTCGCCTCCGTGCTCCCGGCCGCGGTGACCACACCGGTCGTGACCGGCCTCGGCGTGCGGCTCGGGCTGGATCGGCTGCTGCGCGTGACGACTGGGGCGCGGGCGGTGCTCGGCGCGGCGTCGGCCCTCGCCGTCCTAGCCGGTCTGGGGCCGGTGCTGGTGATCGTGCCGACCTGCCTGGCAGCGTCCCTGTCCGGGTCCTACCGCCCGGTGCAGGCGGTGATGACGCCCTGGCTGGTGCGCACACCCGCCGAGCTGAGCACCGCCAACGTGCGGGCCACCATGGTGGAGAACGCGGCAGCCCTGGTCGGGCCGGCCGGAGGTGGCTTGCTGCTGATCCTCTGGGGTCCCGGCGCGGGACTGGTCGCGGGTGCCGCACTCGTGGCCGGGGCAGCGGTGGCACTGCGGCTGCTGCGGCTGCCACCCGAGGCCGTGAGGAGCACCGCGGGACGAGGTGGCGGCCCGCGGGACATGCTCGCGGGCGCGGCCGAGCTCAACGGGGTGATCCCACACGGCGGCGCCATCGTGATGACCGCGCTGCAGGTCTTCACCCGCGGCGTGCTTCTGGTGCTGGTGGTGGTCCTCTCGCTGGACGTCCTCGGCCTGGACGACGGGGCGGTGGGCTGGCTCACCGCCATGATCGGCCTGGGCGGCCTGACGGGCGGCGTCATCGCCTCGTCGGTCCTGCGGGTCACCCGGCTGGCACGCAGTTTTTGCGGCGGGATCCTCCTGTGGGGGCTGCCGCTCGTCGTGCTGGGGCTCTGGCCGACGCCCGCGACGGCATACGCCGCGTTCTTCGTCATCGGCATCGGCAACGCGATGGAGGACGGCGGCCTCTACACGCTGATCCCGCGGGTCGTCGGTCAGCGGCACGCCGCCGGTGCCCTCAGTGCCCTCGAGCTGATCATCTTCGGCGCCTCCGCCCTGGGGTCGTTCGCGGCTCCGTCGCTGGCGAGAGCCGCCGGCACAGGGCGGACGTTGCTGTTCCTCGGGTTGGTGCTGCTGGCGGTTGCAGGCCTGTATGCCGTCCGTTGCCACCGGGTGGACCGTGCCATGCCGGCGCCCGGCCCCGAGCTCGAGCTGCTGCGTGGCCTGCCGCAGTTCACGCCGTTGCCGTTGGTGTCCGTCGAGCAGCTGCTGGCGGTGGCCGAGCGGCGGCGCTACGTGGCCGGTGCCGAGGTCATCGTCGAGGGCGAACCGGCCGACGTCTTCCACCTCATCGAGAGCGGGACGGCGAACGTGACCGTGCACGGGGTCCCTCGCCCTCCCCTCGGGGTCGGGGACGGTTTCGGCGAGATCGCGCTGCTGCGAGACCTGCCGCGGACCGCCACGGTGACGGCCGGCTCGGACCTGGCGACGCTCGCGCTGGGGCGGGTCGACTTCCTCAGCGCCGTGACCGGCAACCGGGTGAGTGCGGTGGCGGCCGACGAGATCGCGACGCAGCGGCTCTCGGGCGATCCGGACCGCGGCTGGGACGTGCGAGAGGCGCGCGACGCGGATGGGGCGGGCGACCAGTCGTGAGGCCGTGGACACCGCCACGCCGACCTGGGCGCTCACCAGCCGCCCGCCGGGAGACGTCATACCGACGGGCACGGAAGCCAAGGGGTCGTCCCACGAGGAGGACTCAGAAGTTGATCATGTGCCCCTCGATGCCGTGCACGGCCTCCTTGAGGGCCTCGCTCAGCGTCGGGTGGGCATGGATGTTGCGGGCCACCTCGGTGGTGCGCAGGTCCCACTGCTGCGCCAGCGTCAGCTCGGGCAGCAGCTCGACGACGTCGGCGCCGATCATGTGGGCCCCGAGGATCTCGTGGGTGTCGGCGTCCGCCACGATCTTGACAAAACCGGAGGGGTCGCCGAGGCCGTGCGCCTTGCCGTTGGCCATGAACGGGAACTTGGCCACCGTGACCTCGTGCCCGCGCTCCTTGGCCTGTTCCTCCGTGTAGCCGAAGGCCGCGACCTGCGGCTGGCAGTAGGTCGCCCTGGGGACCATGTCGTAGTTGATCTCCATGGTCTCCGCACCGGCGATCGTCTCGGCCGCGACGATGCCCATGGACTCGGCGAGGTGGGCGAGCATGAGCTTGGCCGTGACATCGCCGATGGCGTAGATGTGCGGCACGCTGGTGCGCATGAAGCCGTCGATGTCGATGGCACCGCGGTCGGTGAGCTTCACGCCCGCCGCCTCGAGGCCGTAGCCCTCGACGTTGGGCGCGAACCCGATCGCCTGCAGCACCTTGTCGGCCTCGAGCACCTGCTCCTTGCCGTCCTTGCTGACGGTGACCTTCACCCTGTCGCCTGAGTCGTCGATCGACTCGACCTTGGTCGAGGTGAGCACCTTCACGCCGAGTTTCTTGTACTGCTTGGCCAGCTCCTTGGAGACCTCGGGGTCCTCGAGCGGCACCATCCGGTCGAGGAACTCGACGATGGTGACCTCGACCCCGTAGTTGGCGAGGACGTAGGCGAACTCGACGCCGATCGCGCCGGCGCCGGCGATCACGATGGAGCCGGGCAGCTCCTCGGTCATGATCTGCTCCTCGTAGGTCACGACCCGGTCGGACAGGGTCGTGCCGGGCAGGAGCTTGGTGCTGGCGCCCGCCGCGATGATGCAGTGGTCGAACGTCAGGGTCTCCTCGCCGCCCTTGCCGAGCGCCACCTGCAGGGTGTGCTCGTCGGTGAACGTGCCGCGTCCCTCGAACTCGGTGATCTTGTTCTTCTTCATCAGGAAGTGGACGCCCTTGACGCGTCCGTCGGCGACGGTCCGGCTGCGCTGGAACGCCGCGCCGAAGTCGAAGGTCGCCTCGCCGGAGATGCCGAACGTCTTGGCCTCGTGGTTGAACACGTGGGCCAGCTCGGCGTTGCGCAGCAGGGCCTTGCTCGGGATGCACCCGACGTTGAGGCAGACACCTCCCCAGTACTTCTCCTCCACGATGGCCGTCGACAGGCCGAGCTGTGCAGCCCTGATGGCTGCCACATACCCGCCCGGTCCGGCACCCAGCACCACAACGTCGAAGTGAGAGCTCATGGGGACAATGTATGCGGTCCCGTTGCGGCGCGCCCACCCCGCTCCGTGGCTCCGGTCGGGCGGGACGGCGGACTGCGGGACGGGGACGCCCCGCCATTAGAGTGTCGGACGTGCTGCGATGGACCGACCTCTCCCAGATCCCGCCGGGCTTCGGGCCGTGTGTGCTGACCCTGGGCAACTTCGACGGCGTCCACCGCGGGCACCGGGCGGTCCTCACGACGGTGGTCGGGCTGGCCCGGGAGCGCTCGGCCCACGCGGTGGCCATCACCTTCGACCCGCACCCGCTCGCCGTGTTGCACCCCGAGCGCGCCCCGGAGCCGATCACCGACCTGGCCCATCGGCTCGAGCTGCTCGAGTCCACCGGCCTGGACGGGGTGCTGGTGCAGCCGTTCTCGCGGGAATTCGCCCAGCTGAGCCCCGAGGAGTTCGTCAAGCAGTACTTCGTGGAGCCCTTCGGCGCCTGTGTGGTCGTGGTCGGCAAGGACACCCGCTTCGGCGTGCACAACTCCGGCGACGTGGACACGCTGCGTGAGCTCGGCGCCCAGCTCGGATTCGAGGTGGTCGTGCTCGGGGATGTCGGCGACGGCCACCGCTGGTCCTCGACGCAGGTGCGTTCGTCCATCGCCGCCGGCGACGTCGAGCACGCCGCCGACGTCCTCGGCGGCCTGCACCGGGTTGCGGGGGTGGTCGTGCACGGAGCCCACCGTGGCCGCGAGCTCGGCTTCCCCACGGCCAACCTGGCCGGCGACAGCGCCGGGCTGGTGCCGGCCGAAGGCGTGTATG
>NZ_VOHR01000191.1 GCF_009192725.1 Segeticoccus rhizosphaerae
CAGCAGCGCTGGACGCGGGGGGAGGGGCGGCCTGGGCGACCCCTGGGAGCAGGAGCACGGTGGCCGTGGCGAGCGCGGCGGCGGAGGTGGTGCGCACTGCGCGGGGCTGGCGGTGTCGGGACATGGCGGTCGGGGGCTCCGTGGTGTCGTGAGGGTGAGCGTTCTCCCGTCCTATCGGCACCGGCACCTTCCACTTGAACCTTCAATCGAGATCAATTTGTCGTGGTGGGCCGTTCTCGACCATCCGTGTTGCTGTCTTTGTCTCGGAGTCGGGCATCATGGAGTTCGCTGGGTAGGCGGAGCCGGGGCCGGACGGGAGCAGGGTGGACGAGCGGGCAGTGATCGGGCCGACCGGTTTCTGGCCGGTCGACGAGCCGGGTGGGCTTTTGCCGGCGCCCCCTTCGAAGGCCACCTCGGGCGCGTCGCGGCCGCGTTCCCGACCGGGCGCCGCGGTCGACGAATGGCCGCCCGCGACGCTGCAGCGTTGGGTGGCCATCGTGCTCGCCGTCGGGTTGCTGGGCCCCCTCGGCGCGCTGATCCGGCTGGGCCTCGCGCCGGGGCCCCTCACCACGCCGATCTTCTGGCTGGTGCTCGTCCTCAACTTCGCGATGCTCGCCGCCGGCGTCGTGTCGGTGCGTCGCGGCGAGCGCTCCTTCCGCTATGCGCTCGGCGACCTGGCCGTGCTCGTCTCGGTCGCCGTGACCAGCCCGGCCGCCACGATCCTGGCGGCCTTGCTCGCCCGCAGCGCGCTGTTGCTTCGCGACTACGTCCTGCACCCCGACGAACGGCTCCGGGCGCTCTTCAACTTCGGGTCGGGGCTGCTGGTCACCAGCCTGACCGCGCTCCTCGTCTCGTCGTTCGACGCCTTGCCGTGGAACTACGTGCTGGGCGTCCTCGTCGCCAGCGCGATGGGGGAACTCTGCCTCTGGGGCTGCTACCGGCTCACCTACCCGGTGCAGCTGACCTCGCACGTGTTCAGGGTCGGCATGCTGCGAACCAGCATCCCGGTGCTCGTCGCCTTCGTGCTCGGGATGGTGCTGCTCCTCCCCGTGGACGACTACGTGCTGGTCCTGGTCCCGCTCTCGGCCGCCCTCGTGTGGAAGCTGCTCTACGAGCTGGCTGAGGTCAGGCACGAGCGGGCCACCTGGGAGAACCTGGACGAGCACAACGCCAGCCTCCTCGGCCGCAGCGACGAACTGGAGATCGCCAGTCTGGCCGCCGCGAACGCCGTGCGGATCTTCCCGGTCACCGAGTGCGCCATCACGGTCTATCCCAATCCGCAGCAGTTCGGCTCCAGCGGCCATGTGGTCCGGGCCCGACGCAACGCCGATCAGGTCAGCGTGACGCCGCTGCCCCCGAACTATCGGGTCCCGTCGGCGCCGGCAGCGCCCTACGTCACGGCCACCGAGGCCGTCGGTGCGTTGAGCGCTGCGAGTCGGGTGCTGGGTCACTGCGAGCTGAGCTTCCACGGCCACCAGCGGCACACGAGACAGCTGTCGCGGGTGCTCTCCCAGTTCCTGTCCTCGGCTGCCTCGACGCTCATGCTGGCCCGGCAGCACGACTCGATGCGCAGCTACGCGGAGTCCAAGGCGCGTGAGGCGGAGCAGGACCAGTTGACCATGCTGGGGAACCGGACCCGGCTCTACCGCGGCGGTGCCCGGGCGCTGCGGGCGGCGCGGTCACGAGGCCGGCACGCCTCGCTGATCATCTTCGACCTCGACGGGTTCAAGCGGATCAACGACACCCTCGGCCACGCCACGGGTGATGAGGTCCTCAAGGTGGTCGCCGACCGGATCCGTGCCCTGGTGGGCCGTTCCGACATCGTCGCTCGTGTCGGTGGCGACGAGTTCGTGGTGTTCGCCGGCGATCTTGCCCGTCCGGAGGAAGCGCTTCGGTATGCCGAGGTGATCGCCGCCGCCGTGTCCCACACCATCCCGCTGGAGGAGATCCAGCTGGCCGTGGAGACGTCCCTCGGCATCGCGCACGCAGAGGCCGGCGTCGGGATATCGGAGCTGTTGAAGCGGGCCGACATCGCCCTCTACGAGGCGAAGGTCAACAAGGACAGCCGGCCCCAGGTCTACGAGCCTCGGATGGCCCAGCACACCCCGGAGCAGCTGTTGCTCACCGTCGACCTGCGGGCCGCGCTGGACCGGGCGGAGAGGGCTCCGGCAAGGCACGCGGGTCACGTGTCCGACAGTGACGTGCCCCGTGCCGGGCTGGTGCTGCACTATCAGCCGCAGATCGACCTGCGCACGGGCGCCGTCGTCGGAGCGGAGGCTCTGGTGCGTTGGCACCATCCGATCCGGGGCCTGCTCTACCCGGACGCGTTCGTCCCCCTGGCCGAGCAGTCGGGCATGATCACCGCCTTCACCTCCCAGGTGGTCGACGACGTCCTCCGGGATCACGCCGAGCTGCGCGAACGACTGGACGTCGGCTCCGACGCGTTCACGGTCTCGGTGAACGTTTCCGCGCGCAACCTGCTCGACCTGTCCCTCCCACGTCACATCGAGCAACGACTCGCCCATCACGGTGTCCCTCCGGAGCAGCTCGTCATCGAGATCACCGAGTCGGCCAACGTCCACGACTGGACCAGCGCCGAACGAGTGATGCGCGTCCTGGCCGAGCTGGGCTGCCGGATCTCCATCGACGACTTCGGAACGGGGTTCTCCTCCATCCAGTCGCTGCTGCAGCGGCAGGGGACCATCCGGGAGCTCAAGGTGGACAAGTCCTTCGTCCGCGATCTCGCAGGGGCCAGCCCGGCACAGTCCTCGGTCGTCCAAGCGATCATCCACATGGCGCACGGCACCGACTGCGTGGTGGTCGCGGAAGGAGTCGAGAGCGCCGAAGTGGTGGCCCTGCTCCAGGAAATGGGCTGTGACATCGGCCAGGGCTACTGGTTCGGTCGGCCACTCGCCCTTGCCGCGGTCACGGACTGGACGGCCGCCTGGCGGGAGCGGTGGACGCGGGCTGCACCGCACCCCGGGCAGGACCTTTTCGGCAAAGTGGCCCCGGCGCTGGGGGGCGACGTGTCAGAGTAGGTCTCCCGGGCCACTGTGGCATCGACTCACTACTGTTCGTCCCGCGCCCAAAGGCCCGGAAGCACTGTGACAAGGACCTTTCCGATGAACCGACTGCGCGACGCGATCCACGCGAAGATGACCGCTGACGGCATACCCTTCGCGAGGGGCAGCGTGCGCGTGGAGGACGCTGCATTCGAGACGGGCATCTACAACACGTCGGACGAGAGCTTCAACGACGTCACGTTCGTCGTGGAGGTCTCCTATCTCGACCCGGCCAGTCGTCAGGTGCGACGGACCGCGCTCCGAATCCCCGCCGAGGGCTGGTCTGAGCTGTGGGACCAGGCGCGCCAGGGCATCGTGGCGGCTGCGAACGCTGCACACCTCGAAGGATCCGCTCGACCCGGCGGCCCCGGCGGCGACGGGGACCGGAGTCCGCCGCTCGCCGTCTGAACGGCGCCGTCCATCACTCTCGCCTGGTCTGTGGACCGGGCATTCCGATGCGCGGAGGCGTTGCGGTTGCTTCCATGCACGGTGCAGGGCGGCAGCCGGTGCTCACGTGTCGATGACCACCTGGTTGCGACCGGCGCGCTTTGCCCGGTAGAGGTTCTCGTCGGCCCGGGCGAGGAGCGCGTCAACGCTGTCTCCGTCGCGCGGGTGGACGGCGCCACCGACGGACACGGTGAGGCGCACCGAGCCGCGGGGGAGCGGCACCACGTGCCGCTCCACCCCCTTGCGCAGCCGTTCGGCGACCTGGAGCAGCTGGGGTAGTCGGATGTCCGGAAGCAGGACGACGAACTCCTCGCCGCCGAAGCGACCGACCAGATCGCCCGAGCGCACCAGCTGCTCGAGCACCGCCGCCGCCTCGCGCAGCACGCGGTCGCCATCGAGGTGTCCATGGGTGTCGTTGACCCATTTGAAGTGGTCCATGTCGAGCACCAGCACACCGACCTGCCTTCCGGTCCGGTTCTGGCCGATCTCGTGGGCAGCCCGTTCCTTCCACCAGTCGTGGGCGGCCAGGCCGGTCTTCGCGTCCCGGTTGGCTCGACGCTCCAACAGGTCGTGCAGCAGCGCCCGCTGGACGAGCACGAGAGAGGGGAGGCCGAGCAGGAACATGGCCGGCGACACGGTCCAGGCCCAGGCGATGAGGCCGCCGTGGCAGAGCAGGGCCACCTCCACGAGGAAACCGGTGGCGGTCTCCTTGATCCGCAGGTGCTCCGAGCGGTAGAGCGCGTAACCGATGCTGGTCAGCGCGTTGGACAGCACCGCAAAGGTCACGGCTGCCGCCAGCACGGCGACCACTTCGAGGGAGTCGGCGCGCAAACCCGGCCGAGGCAGGTGGTTGACCGCGAGGTGGACGACCGAGGCCACCCAGCCGCTGATGCCGGTGATCGAGACGTAGGAGATGAGCCGCGACCGTCGGTAGGACGCGCCGGCCGTGGCAGCCGTGACCACGCCGGCCACCCAGCGCGCCACCATGATGGCGAAGAGCATGAGCGGGAAGGGAAGCAGCAACACCGCCGCGAAGACCCAGACGGCGTCGAGTGAGAGCCCGAAACGGGATGACCGGGCGAGCCTGGGCGTGCTTCGGGTCGAGGCGAGCAGGGTCACCGCGATCGCGATGGTCAGGACCAGGCCGATGCCGATCTCGTTGCGGTGGACCTCGGAGTGGTAGACCACCGACTGGAGGCACAACAGCGCCGCGATCACGGCAATGGCAAAGTGGTACACGCTGGAGGGGAGCGGCTCGCGGGGAACGGCTCGCACGGTCCGGTGCTCTCGCTGCGTCATGGCTCCTTGCCATCCTGTCGGGCGCCTTCGGCCTTCTCCAACCATCGGCGCCTCCCACCGGCCGGTTGAGCCCCCAGCCGCCTCAGACGTGGGCGGTGAGGTGCGCCCGAAGCCTCTTCTGGGCGCGGCCGTGCAGCTGGCACGCCCGCGACTCGGTCACACCGAGGACCTGGCCGATCTCCGCGAGCGTGAACTCCTCGAAGTAGTAGAGGGTGATCACGATGCGGTCGTTCTCGGGGAGCAGCCGCACGCCCCGCAGCAGCTCCTGCTTGAGCTCCGCGTCCTCGAGGTCCTCGCCGAGCACCTCTCCGGTCGACGGCGCGAGCAGCTCGCCGAGCGTGGACTGGTCGTCCTGGCCGCCGATCCGGCGGTCGAGGGAGAGCACGCTCGTCGTCGCGGTCCGGGTGTAGACGCCGCGCAGCTCGGGCAGCGTCACGCCGGCGGCATCGGCGACCTCCTCGTCGGTGGGGGTGCGTTGCAGCTCGAGCTCGAGCCTCTCGTGGGCCTGGTCGACCGCCTTGATCTTGCTCCGCACCGAGCGCGGCACCCAGTCCATGGTGCGCAGTCGGTCGTAGATGGCCCCCTTGATCCGTTGCTGGGCATAGGTCTCGAACTTGATACCGAGCCCCGGGTCAAACTTCTCGATGGCGTCGAACAGCCCGAACATCCCGTCGCTGTAGAGATCTCCCGGGTCCACCGTGGAGGGCAGACCCGAGCGGAGCCGACCGGCGACGAACTTCACCAGCGGGGCATGGTGCAGGATGAGCCGCTCGCGGGCGGCTTCATCGCCCGTCCGCTTGTAGAAGGACCACAGTTCGGGCTCGTCGTGGACGTCCGCGAGTGACTGCGGCTCATGGGTGAGGTCGGCCCCTCCGGCCTCGTCGTCCGGGATCATCTCAGCGCTCCTCGACCAGGCCGGCACGGGCCGCCGCCACCCACACGCCGCACGGCCACCCGGTGCCGGAGCAGAGGCTGCACGAGACCACTCCGTCGTCCACCGAGCGCGACTGGGAGTGGTCGCGGCACAGCTGTTCCAGCACTTCCTCGGCGGGCGTCCGCCGCCCCTCCACGACGAGGTCGCGGCCCACCACGATCGGCAGCACGGCCACCGCCTGGGCGTGCGCCGCCCCCTCCATCCCGAAGGGCAGGTGCTCTCGCAGCGCCTCCTCCAGCAACGAGAGCAGTTCGTTGTCGGCGTCGACCTCGATGGACTGTTCCGTCGCGGCGCTGGCATCGACCTGGAGCGTGACGGTGAGGGGGTCAGCGCGGGGGCGATCCGCAGTGGGCGAGGCGTGTCGCCTGCGAAAGAGCCTCATTTCTCCACACTTCCATCGGGGCGGCGCCCGTCCGGCACGACGCTACCAGCGGGACCAATGGTGCTGCTGGGGCGAAATGCCCACTTTACGAGGTCTTTACGGTGTTGCCTGCGCGGCCGCCCGCCTCTCGGAGGCACCGTCGAGGGTGAGGAGTCCAACCGACCTCTCAGGTCGGCGGCTGCGGGTGGCGATAGGGAGTCGACGTGTGCCACACCCACGGCTCGGTGTGGCGCCTGGTGTCCGGCAGACCCGGCCCGGCGACGGACTGAACATTCCTTCATCACCGACCGAACGGCGAGGTTCCATGCGCACCAGGCTGTTGCTCCCGGCAATCCTCGCCCTGGCGCTGGGCGGGTTGACCGGGAGTGCCGTAGCCCCCGTGGCCACGACCGCTCCTGTGGTGACCGGGTCGGACTCCGTGCCCGCCTGGGTCAGCCGGGTCGGCCAGCTCGGCCACGGACTCGATTCGGCACCGCCGGTCCGCCGGGCGCTCGAGCCGCAGCCGGTGCACCGTGCGGTCGCGACGCCGATGCGGGTGCCGGGTGTCAACCCGGTCGGCTCGTCCGCGCCGTGTCTGCGGACCGGGACCGGCGGCTACCGCTTCCAGGCGATCTACGCGACAGCGAAGGGTTATCCCGACCGCTACCGGACGGTGGCGCCCAGGATCCGGCAGTGGATCGGTGAGGCGAGCACCGAGGTGTGGTTCGCCTCGGCCGGCCGCTCCTACGGTCAGCGGATGCGCTGGGTGACCTCGGAGCCCGCGTCCGGGCGGTGTGTCGTGTCCGTGCGCAAGGTGGTGGTGCCGGCCAGCGCCTATGCCGGTCCGGCCAGGCTGTGGGCCCACCTGCGGCGGCTCGGCTACACCAGCCCGCGGCGTCACTACGTGGTCTGGGCGGAGACGCCGCCGCGGCAGCGCGTCTGCGGGCTCGGGGAGACCTTTCTCGACGACACCCCTCGTCCGGCGGACAACTGGCACAACCGGATGGCGCTGTTTGCCTGGCTCACGCCGCCCTGTTGGGAGGGCGGTCTGCTGCACGAGGCCCTGCACACGCTCGGCGCGGTGCAGCCGGGCGCGCCCTACGCGAGCGCCCACGGCCACTGCCGGGACACGGCCGACATCATGTGCTACCAGGACGCGAGCGGGACCAGACTGGTGCGGCGGTGCGCCGTGCCGCTGCGACTGCGGCAACCCTTCGCAGGGATGGTGGACTGCGGGCGGGACACCTACTACAACGTGTCGCCCCGCAAGGGCAGCTACCTCGCGCGCCACTGGAACGTCGCGCGCTCACCGTTCCTGCAGCGCACCGGTCCTGCGCCCCTCGGCCCGCGCGTGGCCTCGGCATCCGGCCCGCGCACGGCCCGGATCGGCCGACCGTTCACCCTGCGCTCCG
>NZ_VOHR01000192.1 GCF_009192725.1 Segeticoccus rhizosphaerae
GTGGGCACCGGGCCGGGTTTCGGCGTCGCGGCCGCCGGCTCGGCCGGCTCGGCGACCTGCTCCTGCTGCCGGGGCTGCGGCGTCTCCACCTCGACCTGCTCGGGCCGGTCAGCCTGCTGCGCCCGCTCCGGATCTTCCACCTGGTGCGCCCGCTCCGGCTCTACCTGCTCGGGCTGGTCCACCTCCTGCGCCTGCTCCGGCTGGTCCACCGGCTGCGGCTGCTCTGCCTGCTCCTTCTGGTCGACCTGCTGCTGCGGCTGCTCGGACACGTGACTCACGCCTTCTGCTCGGTGACAACGACCTTGAGGATGCTGATCGGCTGGACGGGCGAACCGTCCTGCGGGCTCTGCGAGCCGGGGGCGACTCCCTGCTGTGCGACCGCCTTGACGAGGTCGAGGCCCTCGGTTACCTTCCCGAAGATCGAGTAGCCACCGCCCTGCGTGGGCAGCGAGGTGTCGTCGTAGACGATGAAGAACTGGCCGCCGTTGCTGTTCGGGTCCTGGGTGCGGGCCATGGCGAGGGTGCCGGGCGGGTAGCGGCCGTCGGCCGGCGCGTTCTCGATGCCGAAGCCGTAGCCCGGGCTGCCCGATCCCGTGCCCGTCGGGTCGCCGCACTGCAGCACGAAGATGCCTGCCGTGGTCAGCCGGAAGCACGAGCTGTCGTCCCAGTAGCCCGCCTGCGCGAGCTGCTCGAAGGAGGCGACGGTCTGCGGTGCCCGGTCGGCATACAGGTCGAGGGTGATGTCGCCGCAGTTGGTGGTGATCGTGGCGGTGACCGTCGTGCCGCGCACGGAGGCCGGGTCGGGGGCGGCGTCGAAGGTCTGGACGTCGGTCGGCAGGGCCGGGGCCGGCGAGCACGATCCCGATCCGGTGGCGAGGCTGGCCGTCGTCGCCGACCCGGAGGCGTCCGCGCCGCCACCGCAGCCGCTGAGCCCCACTGCCCCTGCCGCGAGCCCGACGACGACCAGGGTCCGTAGGCGCGGGGAGGGCATGGACCGGGCTCCTTGCATGGATGCTGCCGGGGCGCGGAGCCCGGGCAGCGGACGACAGCTGGTGAACGAACACGGCCACCTGCGTGCGGGCGGCCGACGGCCAGTCTAGGCAGGGGAGTGGCTCCGGCGCTTCCCAAAAACGGTCACGACCTTGTGACAGTTGTGCGAGGACGACGACCTTCGGGCGGCGCCTGAGCCGTCGAGACCGTCTCCGCCGGGCCCGGCCGCCTGCCGTAGGCTCGCGACCGTGTTCACGCTCGGATTCCCTGCCGCCGCCTTCGGCACCAACTGCTACGTGCTCGCGCCCGGCCCCGGCCAGGAGTGCCTGGTGGTCGACCCGGGTGTCGGCGTGGAGGCCCAGCTCGGCGAGGTGCTGGCCGAGCACGGGCTGAAGCCCACCGCCGTCCTGCTCACCCACGGCCACCTGGACCACGTCTACTCCGTGACGCCGGTCTGCGGCGGCGTCCTCGGCGCCTACATCCACGGCGACGACCGCTATCGGCTGAAGGACCCGCTCGCCACGCTGGACCCCGGCCTCGTCGGCATGCTAGAGCAGCAGTTCGGGAGCAGCGCCACCTGGCAGGAACCGGAGGACGTGGTGGAGATGTCCGACGGCGAGCACCTCGAGCTCGCGGGCCTGTCGCTGACCGTGCGACACGCTCCCGGCCACACCGAGGGCTCGGTGATGTTCTCCCTGGGGGAGGTGCCCGACGGTTTGGCCGGTCAGGTCGACGTCGACGCCACCGTTCTCTCCGGAGACGTGCTCTTCGCCGGCTCCATCGGCCGCACCGATCTTCCCGGAGGTGACGGCAACGCGATGCAGCGCTCGCTGCGCGACGTCGTCCTCCCGCTGCCAGACAGCACGCTCGTCCTCCCCGGCCACGGGCCGGCGACGACCGTCGAGCACGAGCGCGCGACGAACCCATACCTGCAAGGACTCTGAGCCCATGGCCAAAGTGACGCCGATCAGCGGCTTCCCCGAGTGGCTGCCCGACGGCCGCATCATCGAGCAACGCTTCCTCGACGTGATCCGGGAGACCTTCGAGCTGCACGGCTTCTCCTCGATCAACACCCGCGCCGTCGAGCCCATCGAGCGGCTCGGCGCACAGGGCGAGGACGCCGACAAGGAGATCTACGCCGTCTCCCGGCTCGCCGGTGGCGAAGGGGACGCCCGCTGGGGACTGCGGTTCGACCTGACCGTGCCGCTCGCGCGCTACGTCCTCGAGCACGCGGGCAAACTCGCCTTTCCCTTCCGCCGCTACCAGATCCAGGAGGTATGGCGTGGCGAACGGCCCCAGGAGGGGCGCTACCGGGAGTTCACCCAGGCCGACATCGACGTCGTGGACGTCGGCGAGCTGTCGCCACACTTCGAGGCGGAGATGCCGCTGGTGATCGCCGACGTGTTCCGCCGGTTCCCGGTGGGGGACTTCGTGATCCAGGTCAACAACCGCAAGATCGCCAGCGGCTTCTACCAGGGCATCGGGCTGGAAGACGTCGCGGGCACGCTGCGCATCGTCGACAAGCTCGACAAGATCGGCCCCGAGAAGGTGGCGGCGCTGCTGGTCGAGGCGGGCGCCACCGACGAACAGGCCCGGCAGTGCCTCGCGCTCGCGCAGATCCGCACGCCGGACCTCGGATTCGTCGAGGCGGTGCGAGCGCTCGGCGTCGAGCACGCAGAGCTCGACCAGGGGCTCGAGGCGCTGGCGGCGGTGATCCGCACCGGGATGCGCAACGCGCCGGGGACGCTGGTGGCCGACCTGCGGATCGCCCGCGGCCTGGACTACTACACCGGCACCGTCTACGAGACTCAGCTGATCGGTCACGAGGAGTGGGGATCGTTCTGCTCCGGCGGACGTTACGACGCCCTGGCCTCGGACGGGAAGACGACCTACCCCGGGGTGGGGATCTCGATCGGGGTCACGCGGATCCTCGGGCTGCTGATCGGCAACGGGCTGCTCAGCGCGTCACGGTCGACGCCGGCCGCCGTCCTGGTCGCGCTCAACGACGACGAGTCGCGCGACGCCGCGGTCTCCGTCGCCACCGCCCTGCGGCAACGCGGCATCGCCTGCGAGGTGGCGCCGGCGGCCAGCAGGTTCGGCAAGCAGATCCGCTACGCCGAGCGACGCGGCATACCGTTCGTCTGGTTCCCGGGCAGGGACGGTGGCTCCGACGCAGTCAAGGACATCCGCTCCGGGGAGCAGCTCGACGCCGACGCCGCGACCTGGTCGCCGCCCGAGGAGGACCTCGTCCCGCAGGTGCTCCGGACCGACGGGTGAACAGACCTTGCGCCGACGCCGTGGGCCGTAGCATGGAGCGAGAGACCACGACCCCGCACGGGGGCCGTCCGAGGCAGGTTGAGGTGGTCACCAGATATGAGGATCGGGATCCCGCGGGAGATCAAGCCGGGTGAGTTCCGCGTCGCCATCACCCCGTCCGGGGTGCACGAGCTGAGCGCACACGGACACGACGTCTACGTCGAGGCAGGCGCGGGGGAGGGCAGCGCGATCACCGACGACGACTACGTCTCGGCGGGCGCCAAGATCGCCGACTCGGCCGACGAGGTCTGGGAGGCAGGCGAACTCATCCTCAAGGTGAAGGAGCCGGTGGCCGACGAGTTCCACCGGATCCGGTCGGGGCAGACGCTGTTCACCTACCTGCACCTCGCGGCCGACGCCGGGCTCACTCGTGAGCTGATGGACCGGGGGGTCACGGCGATCGCCTACGAGACGGTCGAGGAGCCAGACCACTCGCTCCCCCTGCTCGCGCCGATGAGCGAGATCGCTGGACGCCTCGCGCCCCAGGTGGGCGCCTACACGTTGATGCGGGCCCAGGGCGGCCGCGGCATCCTGCTCGGCGGCGTCTCCGGGGTCTACGCGGCCAAGGTCGTGGTGATCGGTGCCGGCGTCTCGGGCATGAACGCCGCCGCGATCGCCCTGGGCATGCAGGCCGAGGTGCTGCTGCTCGACCGCGACATCAGCAAGCTGCGCCGCGCCGACGCGATCTACCAGGGCCACTGCCAGACCGTCGCGTCCAACACGCTCGAGGTCGAACGAGCCATCGCCGACGCCGACCTGGTCATCGGTGCGGTGCTGGTGCCCGGCGCCCGGACGCCCTCGCTGGTCAGCAACGAGCAGGTCTCGCGGATGCGACCGGGCAGCGTCCTGGTCGACATCTCCATCGACCAGGGCGGCTGCTTCGAGGACTCCCGTCCGACGACCCACGACGACCCGACCTTCCGCGTCCACGACTCGGTCTTCTACTGCGTGGCCAACATGCCCGGCGCGGTGCCCCACACCTCCACCTATGCCCTCACCAACGTGACTCTCCCGTATGCCGTCTCACTCGCCAATGAGGGCTGGCGCGACGCTCTGCGGCAGGACCACGCCCTGGCCCAGGGCCTCAACGTGCACGCCGGCGCGGTGACCTGCCCGCCGGTGGCGCAGGCACACGGCTTCGACCTGACCCCGGTCGAGGACGTCCTCACCTGACCGGACCCCGCCTCACCGCAGGGTCGGAAGGCCCTGGTCGGTCGTCAGCGCACCGCGGAACAGGTCGCCGCGCGAGGCGAGCCGGTCCAGCACGGTGCGGAGGGTCCACCGGTCAGGACGGAGGTCTGGATCGTCCAGCTCGTCCCACGCGATCGGCGTCGACACCGGGGCGCCCGGTGCCGGACGCGTGCTGTAGGGCGCCACGAGCGTCTTGTTCATGGCGTTCTGGGTGTAGTCGAGCCGCGCGAGGCCCTTGCGTTCGCGCTTCTCCCACTTCCAGCTGACCAGGTCCGGCATCACCTGGCCGACGGTCTTGGAGACCTGCTCGACCCAGGCGCGGGTCTGGTCGAACGTCGGTCCGCGCCGGATCGGCACCCAGATCTGGATGCCGCGCCGCCCCGTCACCTTGGGGTAGGCGCGGATGTGCAGGTGCTCGAACGCGGTGCGGTGCAGCCTGGCGAGCACGAGCACCTCCTCCCACGACGTGCGTTCGCCGGGGTCGAGGTCGAACAGCGCGTAGGTGGGGTGGTCCGGCTCGTCGGTCCGCGAGGTCCACGGATGCCACTCCAGGCCACCGAAGTTCGCAGCCCACACCAGCGCCGCGGGCTCGTCCACCACCAGGTAGGTGCGCGTCTCGCCGGGGTCAGCGTCGGGGTTGTCCCAGCGCGGAAGCCACTCCGGCGCATGGCCGGGCAGCTCCTTGTGCCAGAAGCCCTTGTGGTCGGCGCCCTCCGGGTAGCGGTGCAGGTTCAGCGCCCGGCCGGAGAGGTAGGGCAGCAGCGTCGGCGCAATCTGGGCGCTGTAGCGAAGGAAGTCCCGCTTGGTGACCGGCTCCTCGCCCTCGCGGGCCGGAAAGAGGACCTTGTCCAGGTTGGTGACGCGCAGGGAGCGTCCGAAGATCTCCCACGTGCCCTGCCGGCCGAGGTCGTCCAGAGCGGTGAGCTCGTCGTCACGGGGCCACTCGACGGCCGCGGACTCGACCGCGACGGAGGCCTCCGCAGCCGGCAGGTCCGAGCGCCAGAGGCGTTCGGGGGAGGCCTTGACCTCCTCGTTGGTGCGTCCGGACAGGACCGAACGTGGGTGGTCCTCCGGGTCCCAGCCCTTGACGGCGTCGTCGTCGTGCTTGTGCAGCATCAGCCACTGCTCCTTGCCCGAGTCACCGTCCTGGCCGGGGCCGCCCCGCCGGACGAGGACGAACCGGCCACGCAGCTTCTCCCCGTGCAGGTCGGCGTGGAAGTCACCGGCCCGAACGGCCGCGGCCGGGTCGTCGGTGGCGTGCGGCTCCCAGGTGCCACGGTCCCAGACGATGACGTCGCCACCGCCGTACTCGCCCTTGGGGATGACCCCTTCGAAGTCCTCGTACTCCAGCGGGTGGTCCTCGACGTGGACCGCCATCCGGCGGACGTCGGGGTCGAGGGTCGGACCCTTTGGCACCGCCCAGCTGACCAGCACCCCGTCGATCTCGAAGCGCACGTCGTAGTGCAGCCGGCGCGCCCGGTGGCGCTGCACGACGAACCGCCGGACGCCTTCTGGTGCCGGTGGCGCGGCAGCCTCGCCCGACGGTTCGGGTGTCCGGTCGAACCGTCGCTTCTCCCGGTAGGTGGTGAGCGGCTCGTCCTGCCGGGCGTCGCGCCCAGCCGGACGGCCGCCTCGGGTGGCCGACATACCAGCACCTCCTGGTGGCCATCCTCGCAGCAGGTCGATCGCACCACGACCGGACGCGGATAGAGTCGGCCACGTGTCAGCGACCGGGGCCGCGCATCGCCTGACCGCCCTGGACCGGGCGGTGCAGGGATGGCTCGACCACCTGCGGGTGGAGCGTGGCGCCTCACCGCACACCATGACCGCCTACCGCAGGGACCTGCGCCGGTATGCCTGGTTCCTCGCCTCCCGGGGAGTCACCCGGCCCGAGGACGTGCGGGAGGAGCACGTCGCCGCCTTCCTGGTCTCGTTGCGCGAGGGGGGTCCCGAACAGCGCCCGCTGGCCGCGTCGTCGGCCGCCAGGACCCTGGTGGCGGTGCGTGGCCTGCACAAGTTCCTCGCCCTCGAGGGGGAGTCGACCGCCGACCCGGCAGGAGCGGTGGCGCCACCTCGACCCCCGCGTCGCCTGCCCAAGGCGATCTCGGTCGAGCAGGTGGAGCGGCTGCTGCAGGCCGCGAGCGTGGGCGACACCCCCGCGTCGTTGCGGGACCGTGCCCTGCTCGAGCTGCTCTACGGCGCCGGGGCCAGGGTGAGCGAGGCGATCGGGTTGGACGTCGACGACGTGGACCTTGCCCTCGAGGCGGTCCGGCTCTTCGGCAAGGGCAGCAAGGAACGGGTCGTGCCGCTGGGACGCTACGCGCGCGAGGCGGTCTCCGCCTACCTGGTCCGGGGTCGACCGGCGCTGGCCACGCGCGGCAGGGGGACCCCGGCACTCTTCCTCAACCAGCGCGGCGGGCGGCTGTCGCGCCAGAGTGCCTGGAACGTCATACGCGCTGCGGCCGACCGGGCCGACCTGTCCGGTCACATCAGCCCCCACACGCTGCGGCACTCGTTTGCCACGCACCTGCTCGACGGTGGCGCCGACGTGCGGGTCGTGCAAGAGCTGCTCGGCCACGCCTCGGTGACGACAACGCAGATCTACACGATGGTCTCGGTGCAGCAGCTGCGCGAGGTCTTCGCCCAGGCCCACCCACGCGCACGATGACCTGCGGGCCGACCTGCCGGCATCGGACGGCGACGAGCCGGGCCCTGCCTTGATGCAGGGACGCGGCCGCGACTAGTGTCGGACCGATCTGCGGGAGGCTGACCGAGTTGAGCGACGGTGGGAGTGACACGTCTGTGAGTGCCGAGGTGACCACGGAGGCCGAGGGCCCTGCTGCCGTCCCCACGGCGAGCGAGCCGGCGCCGCGGCCCTCGCACGACCGGCTCCCCGGGACCGAGAGCGCCGGCACGGGGCAGACCGGACCGACGGGACGGCCGCT
>NZ_VOHR01000193.1 GCF_009192725.1 Segeticoccus rhizosphaerae
CCCGGTGTCATCTCCCGGCCGCTCGGCTACAGCATGGGGTCGGGCTGGGGGCGCCGGGACGGTCCGCCCGGACGCCTGCCGGCGGGCCGGGAGATGACACCGGGCGTGCCTGTGCCGCGCAGCGACGCGCCCTTGGTCTCGACCACGAAGTAGAGCGCGATCATGCCGATCACCATCGCGCCCATCATGTAGAACGCCGGAAACAGGTTGTTGCCGGTGACCTTGATGAAGTGCTCGTTGACGGCGAGCGCGGTGCCCCCGAAGGCAGCGGTGGCGACGTTGTAGGAGATCGCCATCCCGGAGTAGCGCACCTGCGTCGGGAACATCGCCGGGAAGGTTGCCGAGATGGTCCCGAGCTGGAGCAGGTAGACCAGTCCCATCACGGTGAATCCGATGACCGCCCACACGAAACCCTTGCTCATCAACCAGAACATCGGCGCGGCCAGGATGAACAGCCCGACGAGCGAGATCCACCAGCACGGCTTGCGTCCTATCCGGTCGGACAGGGATCCGGCGACCGGGATCACCGCCATCATGCAGACCTGGCCGATGATGACCAGCAGGTCGGTGCTGGAGGACGACATGTCGAGGGTCTCTTGCAGATAGGTCGGCATGTAGGCCAAGAGGGTGTAGTTGGCGATGTTCAACGCGATCACCAACCCGAACAGCTGCAGGATCGGCCGCCAGTGGTTGACGAACAGGTCCTTGAGCGCCGTCGTGGCGCCGCTCTCGGACTCGCCCTCCGACTCGAGCTCCTGGAAGACGGGGGTGTCCTCCATCTTCAGCCGCAGGTAGAGGCCGATGCCACCGAGCGGCAGGGACAGCAGGAAGGGGATGCGCCAGCCCCAGTCGTGCATGGCCTGGTCACCGACGATCTGGTTGACGACGAAGACCACGACAACGGCAGCGGTGAAGCCGCCGAGGGTGCCGAACTCGAGGAAGCTGCCCCAGAAACCGCGCTTCTTGTCAGGCGAGTACTCCGCCATGAACGTGGCGGCCCCGCCGTATTCACCACCGGTCGAGAAGCCTTGCACCACACGCAGGATGATCAGCAGGATCGGCGCGAGGATGCCAACGCTGTCGTAGGTGGGCAGGCAGCCGACCAGGAAGGTGGCCACGCACATCAGCAGGATGGTCGTGGCGAGAATCGTCGACCGTCCCAGTCGGTCGCCCAACGGGCCCCAGACGATGCCGCCCAGAGGACGAAGGACGAAGGAGACGGCGAAGACGAGCAGTGCTCCGAGTGTGGAGTAGTCGCCGGGGAAGAACGCGTCGCCGATCTCGGTGGCCACGTAGGCGTAGACGCCGTAGTCGAACCACTCGGTCGCGTTGCCGAGCGCGGAGGCCGCGACCGCCTTGCGCAGGACGTCAGGTGGCGCGACCTTCTCTCCCGGTTCTGATTCGGGTGGATTCGCGTTCGTCGGTGTGGATCCCATGGTCTGGTCCTCCTAGACGCAGACCGGGCCACGGGCGAGAGAACTCGTGCCCGGTCGCTGCTGAGTTGGCCGGATGGTTCGGTCGGACGGGTTGCGGTGCGGGCGGGTTGCGGTACGTGAGTGACTTCGGGACCACCCCACGCGCCGGGGCGCGATCCTCCTCGATTGTCATTTTGTCGACAATCAGGGTAGCGGGCGCCGCTCCGGGTGCCTAGCCCCTGAACGGGACGTGCCCGTCCGTCCCGGGTCGCCGGTCCGGCGGGGACCAGGGGTGCTCCCGGGGCCCTGACCCGGTGTGGAGCGACCCACGACGCTATTGGGTTGAGGCTGCTGCGTCAAACTGCTGCGGGGCGCTGCGGCGGTGGAGCGTTCACAACAGATTCACCACAGAAGGGAGCGCAGCACCGGCACGAGCCCGTCATCGTCGACGTCCGACGTGACCTCGTCGGCCGCCTGCTTCACCTCGTCCGGCGCCTGACCCATGGCCACGCCTCGGGCCGCCCAGCGCAGCATCTCCAGGTCGTTGCGCTGGTCGCCGACGGCCACCGTGAGGGACGGCTCGACCCCGATCCGACGTCGGACCTGCTCGAGCGCGGACCCCTTGGAGACGCCTTCGGGATTGATGTCGAGCCACGCGGTGAAGCCCACCGCATAGTTGACACCGTGCAGCCCGATCCGCTCGACCAGGTCCATGAAGTCCTCGGACGTGCCGGTCGGGCTGCGAAACGTGACACGCGTCGCCGGGTGGGAGACGAGCTCCTCCCAGGGGACGACGCGCAGGGCACCCATCAGTTCCCCGTCGGGAAACGGTGCGCTCACCTTGAACCCGACGCCCACCTCCTCCACCGCGACCACGGCGTCCGGCCACGAGTCCCGCAGCAGGTTCAGGGCGGGTGCCGGATCGAACGTGACCGTCTCGAGCTGTTCGTAGCCACCGGGCGCGGACGGGTCGATGGCGATGGTGATGGCGCCGTTGGAGCAGACGGCGAATCCGGTTGTCAGCTTGAGTTCTTCGAGAATCGGCAGGGTGGCGAGCACCGAACGGCCCGTCGCGATGACCACGTGGTGGCCCTCGCTTGCGACCGCCTGCACCGCATCCTTCACCGCCGGCGACATGGTGCCGTCGTGGTGGATGGTCGTGCCGTCGACGTCGAGGGCGACCAGGACCGGATCGGAGCCGTTGCGCGCAGTCACGGATGCACCCTATGCGGTCGCGCCGCAGCCCAGATGAGCACACTTGCCAACGAACTGCACACCTCTACCTGTGCGGTTCGTCGCCAAGTGTGTTGCTCGTGGGCGGAGGGCGTGACCGGAGCTCACAGCCACCCTCGCCTCGGCGTGGGCACCAGCCCTAACTGACGCAGTATGCCGAGCAGCCACCTCCCGTCCCAGACGTCGGCCCCCACCCACCTCGCCACCAGCGCCCCGGTGCGGCGTAGACGGTCCTCGCGTCGCTTCTCCCGCCACAAGGTCTCGGCAGCCTCTTCCGCGGAGTCGCAACACAGCCGGCCATACTTGACCCTGCCGTCGAACTCGCCCAGCAATCGCTGCTCCTCCCACCCGAAATCGCACCGTCCGGCGAGGCCGTCCACATCACGGACCTCGACCTGCAGCTCCGGCCTCAGCAGCCGGAGCTCAAACATCCGCACGCGGCTGAGCGACTCACCGGGCGACTCGGCTCGTCCGTCGGCCAGCTCACTCACCAGGTGGGCCCTCGACCGACCACGCGACCGCACTGGCAGCTTCGCCACCTCTCGTGACCCCGCCAGCCAGTGGCACCGTGCGGCTCAGGTCGCGTCGATCCGCTGGCCCCCGAGCTGATCACGTCAACCCGCCACGGTTGGGCGCCGAGGACGGGCAGCTTCCACACGGCGGCCGCGCTGCGGTGGGAGAAGTGCAGGTCGTCCCCGGACACGAGGGCCGTGGCGTGGACCAATGCGGCATGACGCTCCGCTGGGGTGAGTGTGGTCCACTCCGACGCCGGGTAGAACACGCCCCGACGAGTCGCACACCTCGCGGCGAGCGGCACACGTTTACCTGTGCGGTTCGCCGCCACGTGTGCTGCTCGCGGGACGCCCGGCCCGGGTCAGGCTGGGCGCAGGACGTCCAGACCGACGTAGGGCCGCAACGCCTCGGGCACCACCACGGAACCGTCGGCCTGCTGGTGGTTCTCCAGGATCGCCACGATCCAGCGGGTCGTGCCGAGCGTGCCGTTGAGGGTCGCCACGTGGCGGGTCGTGCCCTTCTCCGAGTTCGGGTCACGCTCGCGGATACCGAGCCGGCGCGCCTGATAGGTGGTGCAGTTCGAGGTCGAGGTCAGCTCGCGGTAGCGGCCCTGCGTCGGCACCCAGGCCTCGCAGTCGAACTTGCGCGCCGGCGGACCGCCGAGGTCGCCCGCCGCCGTGTCGATGATCCGGTAGGGCACCTCGATCTTGGCGAGCATCTCGCGCTCCCAGCCCAGCAGCCGCTGGTGCTCGTCGGCCGCGTCCTCGGGCCGGCAGTAGGAGAACATCTCGACCTTCTGGAACTGGTGCACCCGGATGATGCCGCGGGTGTCCTTGCCGTAGGACCCGGCCTCGCGGCGGTAGCAAGCCGACCACCCGGCATACCGCTTCGGACCGTCCGAGAGGTCGAGGATCTCGTCGGCGTGGTAGCCGGCGAGCGCCACCTCGGAGGTGCCGGTGAGGTAGAGGTCGTCGTCGTCGAGCCGGTAGACCTCGTCGGCGTGGGCGTCGAGGAACCCCGCGCCATGCATGACGTCGCTCTTGACCAGGGTCGGTGTGATCATGGGCGTGAAGCCGTGCTCGATCGCCTGCGCAATCGCGAGGTTGAGGATCGCGAGCTCCAGCCGGGCCCCGACACCGGTGAGGAAGTAGAACCGCGCGCCGCTGACCTTGGCACCGCGCTCCATGTCGATCGCCCCGAGCAGCTCACCGAGCTCGAGGTGGTCGCGCGGCTCGAAGCCCTCCGCCGCGAAATCGCGTGGCGCACCCACCGTCTCGAGCACCGCGTAATCGTCCTCGCCACCGCTCGGGATGCCCTCCTCGATGACGTTGGGCAGGCGGCGGACGAGCGCGTCGAGGTCCTCCGAAGCGGTGTCGGCCGAGGCCTGCAGCTGCTTGACCTTGTCGGAGGTGGCCTTGGCCTGCGCGACGAGCGCCGCCTTCTCCTCACCCTTGGCCGCGGCGACCTGCTTGCCGAACGACTTCTGCTCGGCCCGCAACCGCTCGAACTCGGTCAGGGACGACCGGCGCGCCTCGTCGGCAGCGAGGATCGCGTCGACGATCCCCTCGTCCTCACCGCGGGCGCGCTGCGACGCACGCACCCGCTCCGGGTCCTCACGCACGAGTCGTATGTCGATCACGCGCCCGAGCCTATCGGCGCACCCCCGCACGCCTCACCCCAGTTGTCCGGCGGTGGAGTTGCCGGGAGGTGCGTAGTTGCTGGGAAAGGGCGTCACCGACGACGCCATACCCCAGCAACTATGGGAGGGGGAGGTGAGGGGCGTCAGCGGGGCGTCGCGCCGACGTCGACCAGGTGGTGCTCGAGGTCGTGCAGACAGTAGGCGCCGAGCGTCTCGACGGTGAAGGCCGAGCCGTCGCTGCGGCGACCCGGGCGGTCCCACGCGGAGTCGGGGACGGAGTCGAAGGCACCGGCGAGCACTGCCGCTCCCTCGGCATACGCTTCCGCGACCTGGCCGGCGTCCTCTCGCCAGTAGCGGCCCTCCACGGCGGCGGCGTCCTGGTCCCACGACGGCAGCGACGGGTCGTCCTCGCGCAGCATGACGTCGAGCCGCCCGGTGAAGACGTGGGTGACGTCGCGGACGTGGCAGGCGTACTCGAGCGGCGACCAGGTCGTGGGGGCCGGCCGGTCGTGCAGGGCCCCGCCGGATCGGGTCAGCACCGCCTGCCAACGCGGGATGGTGTCGCGGATCCGGCCGGGCAGCTCGCGGCGCTGGAGGCGCGCGGGGTCGAAGCCGCACTCGGCGCAGGACTCCCGGACCACCACGGTCCAGTCCTTCGGGTCGGGCACCGTGGCCGGAGGCTCCGGACGGTCATCGGGAGCGGTCATGTGCGTCATTCTCTCCCCCTACGGTCGGGTAACGTGCGCTTGTGCTCAAAGACTCTGCGGGCCCGGTGGCCCTCGGCGTCGTCGCGGTGCTGCTGCTGGTGGTGGCCTGGGTCGTGCTCGCCTGGCAGGGTCGGTCGGCAGGCTCCGACGAGGCTGCCGGTGGGCGACGACGCCTGCGCCGTCGCCGGCCCTCTCGCGACCACTTCCGCGACGGCAGCGACGGCTCCGCTGACCGCGAGACGCCCACCAAGCGCGCCGCGATCATCGTGAACCCGACGAAGTTCAACGATCCCTCGGTGCCGCGCGACCGCATCGGCCGCGCGTGCCGCGAGGCAGGCTGGGGCGAACCGCTCTGGCTCGAGACCACCGTCGACGACCACGGGACCGGGCAGGCCAGGGCGGCACTGGCGGAGGACGTGGACCTGGTGTGTGCCCTCGGTGGAGACGGCACGGTGCGTGCCGTGGCGATCGGGCTGCTCGACTCGCACACCCCCATGGGCATCCTTCCCGCCGGCACCGGCAACCTGCTCGCCCGCAACCTCTCCCTCCCCCATGACCTGCGCGAGGCGGCACTCGTCGCACTGGGCGGGCGCAACAAGCGGATCGACGTGGGCCGGATCCAGATCGTCCCCGCCGAGGAGCACCAGGCTCCGGAGGAGCACATCTTCATGGTGATGGCCGGGATCGGTTTCGACGCCGTCGTGGTCAGCGACGCACCGGAGAAGCTCAAGGCCAGGGTGGGCTGGCTGGCCTACGGGGTGTCCGGGCTGAAGAACCTGCCCGGGTCGAGCTTCAGGGCGCGTGCCAGCTTCGGCGGTGAGGAGCCGATCAGTCGCCGCGTCCAGTCGGTGCTGGTCGGCAACTGCGGCAAGCTCACGGGGGGACTCGTGCTCATGCCGGACGCCGAGGTCGACGACGGCGAGCTCGACTCGGTGGTGCTGTCGCCCCAGGGCGTGGTCGGGTGGGTCGCCGTGGCCGGTCGGGTGGTCACCCGGCGCCGGGCCGGGCACGAACGGGTGGAGCACCACCGGTCGGTCGACGTCCGGGTGCAGACGGACCGGATGGTCGAGGTCCAGCTCGACGGTGACCCGGTCGGGCAGGCGCGGGAGATCATCGCCTGGGCCGACCCCCTGGCCCTGACGGTGCGCGTCCCCTCCTGAGCCGGCCACCCGGCATACCGGCTCGTTCGCGGGCCCCTCTGCTCGTCTCGGACGGCGTGTCGGACGCCGCGGACCGGCCTGAACCGCGCAAAGCGGCCTGGGCCGAGCACGGCTCGAGCCGAGCCGAGGGTCAGGGAAGCGGCCGCCGGAGCATGCCGAGCCAGTCCCTCGCCTCGATGAAGGCGTCGTCGGTCGTGTCCGCCGCCACCGTCGCCGGTGCCAGGTCGGCGCGCCCGTAGGACCCGAGGAAGCGCACCTGCGCGCAGACCCGCCGCAGGCCCATCAGCGCCTCACCGACGCGTTCGTCGGCGACGTGTCCCTCGCAGTCGATCGAGAAGCAGTAGTCACCGAGGCGCTCGCCGGTCGGCCGCGACTCGATCCGGCTGAGGTTGATCCCGCGCGTCGCGAACTGCTCGAGGAAGGACAGCAACCCACCCGGGTGGTCCTCGCGCTGGAACAGCACGACCGTCGTCTTGTCGGCGCCGGTCGGCTCGGGCACGACCCCCGCCCGGCTGACCAGCACGAACCGCGTCACCGCGCCCGTCCGATCCTCGATGCCGTCGGCGAGGACGGTCAGGCCCTGGTTCGAGGCCGCCACCGGTGCACAGACCGCCGCGTCGTATGCCGTCCGCTCACCACTGCCTACGACCGCACCCTCCGCACCGGTGGCCGACGGCTCCTGCGGCGCACCGGAGAGCGCGGCCGCGGCGGCAGCGGTCGACCCCGAGGGCACGTACAACGCGTCCGGCAGGTGCTGCGCGACCCA
>NZ_VOHR01000194.1 GCF_009192725.1 Segeticoccus rhizosphaerae
GTCGGCCATGGGCAGCAGCCGGCAGTCCCAGCCGGCACGCCGGGCTCCAGCGGCCACGGCGGCGGCCACCTCCGTCGCCGTGGCCGAACCGCGGAACTTGTCCGGCGCCGCCAACACGTGCAGTCGACTCATCACAGCCTCCAGGAAGAGTGGTTGCGCCGATCGTAGGGGGCGGTGTCAGACCTCGGTCCTAGCGTCTGGACCAGCGCCGACACACCGCGAGGTGTCGCGACGCCGAGACGACCGAGGTCCACCGACCCAACCAGAGAAGGAGCCCGACATGCTGGTCGACTGCCAGACCTGCCCCGTGAGGGACGTCCGCTGCGGTGAGTGCATGGTGACGGCGCTGCTGGAGCCCGTGTCGGCGGAGCTGCCGCTCGACTCCGCCGAGCTGGCCGCGGTCTCGACGTTCGTCGACGTGGGGCTCGTGTCCGCCGCCGAGGCGTCCGGGCTGAGCGCCCGCCGCGAGCCGTGGGACCGGTTCCGGGCGGTGGGGTGACTCACCTCCGCCGAGGCGGTCGCGCGCCTGCACGAAGCCGTTCAGCGTCGTCTCCTGCAGCGGACGCCTAGCATGACGCCGTGACTGTGGCCAGGCGTGCTGCGACCGCGCTGGTCGCGCTCTGCCTGGCCCCGATGCTCCTGCTGGTTCCCGGCACAGGGGATGGCACGGCCAGCGGGCCGGCCCAGCACCAGCCCCGACCGGGTCGGTCCGCGCCGAACCCGGTGGCTCCCTCACTCCTGAGCCACGCCGGCTCCATTCCCTCCGTGGCTGCGCCGACTCCGCAGGCAACCGCCGGCCGCACCGCCTCCACGGTTCGTGGCAGCTGGTCGAGCGCGTTGGTGGAGCTGCCCGTGGCAGGCGGCTCCGCGGAGCCCGAAAGCCGGGTGCGTTCCCTGCTGCAGCGCCGGGAAGCCGCCATCCGGGCGCAGGATCGTGCCGCCTGGCTGGCGACCGTCGGTCCGACATCGCCCCAGGGCATGCCTGGTGCCGCCCGCCAGGGCATCGCAGACCAGCAGGCCGCCGTCTTCGACCGGATCGTGCAGCTGCCGCTCACCCTCTTCCGTTACGACTCGGCCAGGCTGCTCCGACCCCGTGCCACCGAGCGAGGGCCCGGCCCGGCCGCGTCGACCGGGTCGACGGGATCCACCGGTTCGAGCGGGGCGACCGCCGCCGGGAGGGTCGTCGAGGTGCGGGGGACGTATGCGCTCGGCCGCTTCGGGGGACCGCGCACCTTCCGGGAGCGTTTCGTGCTCGGCCGCCCGGTCGGTGGTGCCGGGGGCCCGGCGCTCCTGCCCCTGCCGGACGGAAGCCGTTCGCCCCGCGTCTCGGTGCCGTGGGACCTGCCCGGCATGCGGGTGGTCCGCGGCCATTCCAGCCTGGTGGTGGGCAACGCCGCGCTCCGCCGGTTGCGAGGCTACGCGCGGCTCGCGGACCGGGCGGTGCAGCTCGTAGACCGCCAGTGGGGCACCGATTGGAGCCGCGCACCGGTGCTCATCGTCCCGGCCACCGCCGAGCAGTATGCCGGTCTGACCGGGCAGACGACGTCGGCAGCCACGACCAGCCAGGTCGCAGCAGTGACGACCGGTCCGATCGATGCCGACGGCCGGGCGAGCGCTGACCAGGTCGTGGTGCGTCCGGCCACCTGGTCGGAGCTGACAGCGCAGGGCCGGGCCGCGGTGGTGACCCACGAGGTCACACACGTGGCCACCAGGGCCAGCACCACTGCGCCCGTCCCGCTCTGGTTGTCGGAGGGGCTGGCCGACTACCTCGCCTACCGCGCGGTCGCGTTGCCGCCTGAGGCGATCGCCGCCGACCTGCTGGACAGGGTCCGGTCCGGTGTCGGACCCATCGGAGTGCCACCCGACTCCGCGTTCGGCGCAGGCGTCCGCGACCTCGCCGCGAGCTACCAGGCCGCGTGGCTGCTGTGTCGCCACATCGCGACGACGCACGGCGAGGCGGCACTGCTGCGGCTCTACCGCACCGTCGCGGCCGGCACCCCCGTGCGGCGCGCGGTGCCCGAGATGCTGGGCGTCGACGAGGACCAGCTGACTGCGGCGTGGCTCACCGACCTGCACCGGCTGTCCCACTAATTGCTGGGGTTCGGCGTCGCCGACGACGCCGAACCCCAGCAACTGAGCGCAGCAGTCAGCGTGAGCGCTTGCCCTTCTCCCGCAGCCGGACCGTGGTGGAGCGCCCGTCCGGCAGGGTCTGCCGCTCGACCTCGAAGAGCCCGATCGCCGTCACCAGGTCGACCAGCTTCGAGTAGCGCCAGTTGCGTGGGTCGAAGTCGGGCGCCTGCTTGGCGATGTGCGAACCGACGGAGCCGAGATCGGCCCAGCCCTCGTCGTCCGAGGCCGCCTCGACCCCGGAACGGACGAGCGTGACGAGTCGGGCGTCCGCCTTGAGCTCCTTGCTCGTGGGCTTGGCGCCCGCCGCGTGCTCCTGCGACTCGGGCTCGACGTCGGCGGCGGACGCGGAGCGAAGGACGTCCATGTAGACAAACCGGTCGCAGGCCGACACGAAGGCCTGCGGCGTCTTGCGCTCGCCGAAGCCGTAGACCGTCACCCCCGACTCCCGCAGCCGCGAGGCCAGCCGGGTGAAGTCGCTGTCCGACGACACGAGGCAGAACCCGTCGAAGCGGTCGGTGTAGAGCAGGTCCATCGCGTCGATGATCATCGCGCTGTCGGTCGCGTTCTTGCCCTTGGTGTAGCCGAACTGCTGGATCGGCTGGATCGCGTGGACGTTCGCCGCGTCCTTCCAGCCCTTGAGGTTCGGCGTCGTCCAGTCGCCGTAGACGCGCTTCACCGACGCCACGCCATACTTCGCGATCTCGTCCACCAGGGCACTGGCCACGCTCGGCTGCGCGTTGTCGGCGTCGATCAGCACCGCGAGCTTGGGGGAGTCGCTGGGGGTGGGCACGGTCGCCTCCGGGGAGCTGGGACGCGGTGGCCGGGGGGCACACCGGTGCAGGCAGCGTAGCGATCGCCGATCGCTGGGCCGGAACCGGTCACACGGCAAAACCCGTGGCGGCACTGCCGTCGAGCGCCCTACCGTTGTGGTCATGAAGGTCTTCGTGCACGCTGCCGCGACCGTTCGAGCCGCCCGCTCGTCGGTCGCCGCCTGCTGACCTTCTCCACCTGTCACCTCGGCGAACCGGATCGGATCGCCGAGGTCGCCACGGGATCAGTGGTGTCCGCGAGGTCCGCTCCTCGCCCCAAGCAAAGGCCACCACCATGGACACAGATCAGATCCGTATGACGTTCGTCGACTTCTACCGCGAACGCGGACATCAGCCGCTCCCGGGCAGCACCCTTGTCCCGCCTCCGGGAGACCCGGTGCTGTTCACCACGTCGGGAATGCACCCGCTGACGCCCTACCTGGAGGGCCGCCCGCACCCGCAGGGGCCCAGGCTCGTCAATGTGCAGCGGTGCCTGCGCACCACCGACCTCGAGGAAGTTGGCGACTCCCGCCACCTGACGGTCTTCGAGATGATGGGGTCGTGGTCGCTGGACGACTACTCCGGGCCGCAGAGCGTGCGGTGGGGCCACGAGCTGCTTTGCGAGCGCTTCGGGCTCGACCCCGCTCTGCTGCACGTCACGGTGTTCGGCGGTGACGGGCTGGTCGGCCCCGACACCGAGTCGTGGCGGGTCTGGGAGGAGCTCGGCGTGCCCGTCGAGCCGACCCGTGAGGACAACTGGTGGTCGAGCGGGGCCACCGGACCGTGCGGGCCGGACACGGAGGTGTTCGTCTGGACCGGCAACGGCCCGCCGCGTGGTACCCCGACGACGGACGACCGGTGGGTCGAGGTCTGGAACCACGTCCTGATGCGCTACCGCCGCCGCGGCGACGGACAGCTCGAGTCGCTGGAGCGACCGAGCGTCGACACCGGCATGGGGCTCGAACGGCTCGCGATGGTGCTGCAGGGCCGCGAATCCGTATACGAGACCGACCTGCTCGAGCCGTGGGTCAGCACGGTGCAGGGGCTGTGGCCGGTCGGTTCCTCGTTGCGTCTGGTCTGTGACCACCTGCGCTCGGCGGTCGTGGTGGTCGGCGACGGAGTCAGGCCGTCCTCCTCGGGCCGCGGCTACGTGCTGCGCCGCCTGTTGCGTCGCGTCCTGACCCGGCTGTGGCGGCAGGACCGGTCGCACACCTTGTCGGACTTGCCCGAAACGCTGATCGAGGTGACGCTGCAGCACTTCGGCCAACCGGTCGAGGGCCAGCAGGTCGACGCGCGCGTCGTGCGCCGGCTGCTGATGGACGAGCAGGACCGGTTCGACCGCCTCCTGCGACGCGGTCGGTCGGTGGTGTCGCGATATCGCTCACGCGGTGAGCTGACCGAGCGAGACCTGTTCGAGCTGCACGACACCCACGGGCTGCCGCGCGACCTGGTGCTCGGGGTGCTGTCGGAGTCGGAGGCGGAGCACGAGTCGGGTCGTGAGCAGCTGCCTGGGCAGGACCACCGTCAGGGCTTGGGACCGGCGTAGAGCTGCTCCACGTCCTTCGCGAAGTCCTTCATGACGACCGAGCGCTTGAGCTTCAGCGAGGGCGTGAGGTAGCCGTTCTCCTCGGTGAAGTCGCCGGCGAGGATACGGAAGGTGCGGATCGACTCCGCCCTGCTGACCGCCTTGTTGGCCTGGTCGACCGCCTGCTGGACCTGTTCGTGGACGGCCTCCTGGGTCCGGGCCAGGTCGAACGGGACGTCCTCGAGACCATGGTTCTTCGACCAGGTCGGCCACATCTCCTCGTCCAGCGTGATCAGCGCGGCGATGAACGGCTTCTGGTCGCCCACCACCATGCACTGGGAGATGAGGGGGTGGGCCCGCAGACCGTCCTCGAGGGCGGCGGGCGCGACGTTCTTGCCGCCGGCGGTGACCAGTAGCTCCTTCTTGCGTCCGGTGATCCGCAGGAAGCCGTCCTCGTCGAGGCTTCCGAGGTCACCGGTGTGGAACCAGCCGTCCTGCATCGCGTCCACCGTCGCCTGCTCCTCGCCGCGGTAGGAGGCGAAGACACCCACGCCCTTGAGCAGCACCTCACCGTCGTCGGCGATCCGGACGCCCGCACCGGGCAGCGGCGGTCCCACCGTGCCGATCTTGATCAGGTCCGGCGTGTTCACGGTGGCCGGCGCGGTGGTCTCGGTCAGTCCGTAACCCTCGAGGATGGTCAGCCCGATGCCACGGAAGAAGTGACCCAGGCGAGGCCCGAGTGGAGCACCGCCGGACACGGCATACTGCACCTTGCCGCCCATCGCGGCGCGCAGCTTGCCGTAGACGAGCCGGTCGAAGACCGCGTGCCTGGCCCGCAAGGCGACCCCGGGTCCTCCGCGATCGAGCGCCTCGCTGTAGGCGATCGCGGTGTCGGCCGCGACGGCGAAGATCTTGCCCTTGCCCTCGGCCGTGGTGTTCTGCTCGGCACTGTTGTAGACCTTCTCGAAGACGCGGGGCACCGCGAGGATGAAGGTCGGCCGGAAGCTGGCGAAGTCGGCCATCAGGTTCTTGATGTCGGAGGAGTGCCCCATCCGGGCCCCGGCGGCCACGCAGAGCACCTCGATGAACCGGGCGAACACGTGGGCCAGGGGCAGGAACAGCAGCGTGCTGGCGTCCTGGGCCCGGACCACCTCCGCCAGGCGCTCCACCGTGTTCTCGGTGAGGCCCATGAAGTTCTGGTGGGTCAGCTGGCAGCCCTTCGGGCGCCCGGTCGTCCCAGAGGTGTAGATGATCGTCGCGATCGAGTCGCGGTCGAGCCTCTCGCGGCGCGAGTCCAGCTGCTCGTCGGTGATGTCCGACCCGAGCATCGCCACCTCGTCCAGGCCGCCGGAGTCGACCTGCCAGACGTCGCGCAGGCCGGGCAGGTCCTCCCTCGCCTCGGCGAGGATCGCAGCGTGGGCGGTCGTCTCGAGCACGATCGCCGCCGCCCCGGAGTCCTCCAGGATCCATTTCACCTGCTCGACCGACGACGTCTCGTAGATCGGGACCGGCACGAGGCCGGCGGTCCAGGCGGCGAAGTCGGCGAGCGTCCACTCGTAACGCGTCTTGCTCATGATCGCGACGCGGTCGCCCACCTCGAGGCCGGCCGCCACGAACCCCTTGGCGAGCGCGCGGACCTCACCGTGGAACTGGGCGCTGGTGACATCGCTCCAGCCGGCACCATCGCGGCGGGCGAAGGCGACGCGATCCGGGTGCTCGCGGGCGTCGCGCTCGGCCAGGTCGGACAGCGTGCCCTCGCGGGTGGGGGTCACGAGCGGGGCGACGACTCGTTCCATCGACGTGACCTCCTCGTGCCTGCGGTGGGCGGTGAGCCACCCACATCCTAGGGACCGGTGGCTCGGTCCCGGCCGGGCAGGCATCCAGCGGTGCGGCGGTGTCCGGTGACCGAGACGAGGCTGGGCCGCGGCTGGTCCGGTCGGGGCGCCCGCGAGCCGGGCCGCACGCTACCCTTCGGCGCATGGCCGATCGCACCGAGTCCAGCATCGTCATCGACGCCGCTCCGGGAGTCGTGCTCGACATCATCGCCGACTTCGAGCACTACCCGGAGTGGGCCAGCGAGGTCAAGCAGACGCGGGTGCTCGCCGAGGACGGCGACGGGTGGGCGGACCAGGTCGAGTTCACCCTCGACGCCGGAGCCATCAAGGACACCTACGTCCTCGACTACGACTGGGACGTCGACGAAAGCGGCGAGGGCGCCGTCTCGTGGACCTTGGTGTCGGCCCAGGTGCTCAAGGCGCTCAACGGTTCCTACACGCTCGGCGCCGTCGGTGACGGCACGCACCTGACCTACCGGCTCGCGGTCGATGTGAAGATCCCGATGATCGGGATGCTCAAGCGCAAGGCCGAGAAGGTCATCATCGGCACCGCCCTCCAGGAGCTCAAGAAGCGGGCCGAGGGCTGAGCACGCCCGTGCGGGTCATCCTCTTCACCGGCAAGGGAGGCGTCGGCAAGACCACGACGGCTGCCGCGACCGCAGTGCGTGCGGCACGCGACGGGGTCAAGACGCTGGTGATGTCGACCGACCCGGCGCACTCCATCGGCGACGCCCTCGAGATCGGCCTGGACGGTCCCGAGTCTCCGACACAGGTCGAGCCGGGACTCTTCGCCATGCACGTGGATGCGGAGCGCGTGGCCCGGGAGTCGTGGCGCGGGGTGCAGGCCTACCTGGTGCGCGTCCTGGACGGTCTCGGCATGGACCCCGTGATGGCGGAAGAGGTCGCGTCCCTGCCGGGCGCGCCGGAGGTCGTCGCACTGCTCGAGCTGCGCGAGCAGGTGGTGTCCGGCCCGTGGGACCTCGTGGTCGTCGACTGCGCCCCGACGGCCGAGACGCTGCGACTGCTCTCCCTGCCGGAGGCGCTCGCCTGGCACCTCGAACGGCTGGCGCCGGCGAGTCGCGGCTTTTGGCGGGCGCTGCGGCCGGCCGCAGCT
>NZ_VOHR01000195.1 GCF_009192725.1 Segeticoccus rhizosphaerae
GCCCCCGCGAAGTATCGGAGCGAAGCGGAGAACTTCGTGGGGTGGCGTGTCGGGGCCCCCGCGAAGTATCGGAGCGAAGCGGAGAACTTCGTGGGGTGGCGTGTCGGGGCCCCCGCGAAGTATCGGAGCGAAGCGGAGAACTTCGTGGGGTGGGTCATGCTCCGGCCGTCTTCCGGGCACGGGGCAGCAGGTCGGCCACCGGTTCGCTGTAGGCGATCGACTCGAGCTCGTCGCCACGGTAGGTCAACGTGGTGAGGGACGCGAGCGAGCACTGCCGCCGGCGCGGGTCGTGCCAGAGGCGCCGGCCCTCCAGGTGGCAGCGCAGGGTCCAGATCGGCAGCTGGTGCGACACGATCACCGCCTCGTGCCCCCGCGCGCTCTCGCGGACGTCGTCGATCGCGGCCAGCATCCGCTGCGCCAGCTGGACGTACGGCTCACCCCACGAGGGGCGGAACGGGTTGACCAGGCGCCGCCAGTGCTGGGGCCGGGAGAGTGACCCGTCGCCCCTCCCGAAGGTCATGCCCTGGAAGTAGTTCTCCGCCTCGATCACCCGGTCATCGGTGGTGACGCTGATCCCGTGCGCCTGCGCCACCGGCGCCGCCGTCTCCTGCGCGCGCTCCAGCGAGGAGGCCACGACGACGGTGATGTCGTGGTCGGCCAGGTGCTTGCCGACCCGCTCGGCCATCTCCTGTCCCAGCTGCGACAGGTGGAAGTCCGGCAGCCGCCCGTAGAGCACACCAGTGGGGTTCTCGACCTCGCCGTGTCGCAGCAGGTGCACGGCGGTCCGTTCGGCCGGCGCGGGCCAGCTGGCGCTCGTCATTCGGGGTCCCCGCGAAGTAGCGAGCGAGACACGAGTGACTTCGTGGGGTGCTCTTCGTGGGGGGCCGTCATAGCGCGATTGTCGCAAACGACTCTGAGACGTCCCTGACCGCCGCCGGGAGGGCCGCGAGCACGCGGTCCACCGCGTCGTCGTCGTGCGCGGCGCTGACGAACCAGCACTCGAAAGCGCTCGGCGGCAGGTGCACGCCCTGGCTGAGCATCGAGTGGAAGAAGACCTTGAACAGCTCGGTGTTCTGCGCCTTGGCTCCGTCGTAGTCGGTCACCGGGCCCTCGGTGAAGAAGACGCTGAACATGCTCCCGGCCCACTGGATCGCGTGCGGTATGCCGGCCGCGGACAGGGCGTCGCCGGTCGCCCCGGCGATGGCCTGGCTGACCACGGCGAGCCGGTCGTAGACCTCCGGCGTGCAACCGCGCAGGGTCGCGAGTCCGGCGGCCGTGGCAACGGGGTTCCCCGACAGCGTGCCGGCCTGGTAGACCGGCCCGGTCGGCGCCAGCCGGGCCATGATCTCGGCCCGTCCACCGAAGGCCGCGGCCGGGAAGCCGCCGCCCATGATCTTGCCGAGGGTGAACAGGTCGGGCGCGCCCCCGTCATACGGACCCTCGAGCCCGTACCACCCGGCGGCGCTGCAGCGGAACCCCGTCATGACCTCGTCGGAGATGAGCAGTGCGCCGTGGTCGGCGGTGATCCGGCGCAGCCCCTCGGTGAAGCCGGGCAGCGGTGGGACCACCCCCATGTTCCCGGGGGAGGCCTCCGTGATGACCGCGGCGATCTCGTCGCCGTGCTCGGCGAAGGCGGCCTCGACGGCGGCCAGGTCGTTGTAGGGCAGGACGATCGTCTCGCCGGCGCTCGACGGCGGGACCCCCGCGGAGTCCGGCAGGGCGAACGTCGCTACCCCGCTGCCGGCCGAGGCCAGCAGGGCATCCACGTGACCGTGGTAGCACCCTGCGAACTTGACCACCTTGGACCGTCCGGTGAAACCGCGCGCCAGCCGGAGGGCGCTCATCGTGGCCTCGGTGCCGCTGCTCACGAGCCGGACCTGCTCCACCGGGCCGACGCGCGACACGATCTCCTCGGCCAGGAGGATCTCGTTCTCGCTCGGCGTGCCGAAGGAGAAGCCGCGCGAGGCGGCTTCGCTGACCGCCGCGAGCACGTCGGGGTGTGTGTGCCCGAGGATCATCGGCCCCCAGGAGCCGATCAGGTCGACGTACTCGCGCCCGTCCACGTCGACCAGGTAGGGGCCTCGCGCGCTGGCCATGACGCGGGGCGTGCCGCCCACCGCGCCGAAGGCACGCACGGGGCTGTTCACCGCGCCGGGCGTGACCCGGGCGGCGCGCTCGAGCAGGGCACGTGACTGGGGGGCATCGAAGGGGTCTGCCGTCATGGCGGCATTGTCTCAGCCGGCCGGGTGTGATCCACCCCACGGCAGCGCGCCCCCGCCAGGGACGGTCAGATCGCGTCGGTCCCCTTGCCCACGTCGTGGCCAGGAGCCTGCGACCTGATGCCGTCCGCGATGGAACGCATGGCCGAGCCGAGGGCGTGGAACTCGTCGGCGCTGAGGTGGTTCAGCAGGTTGCGCCGCACGCTCTCGACGTGCACCGGCGCCATCCCCTCGAGGGCCCGCCGGCCCTCCGCCGTCAGCACCAGGTCGATACCGCGCCGGTCACCCGCCGAGGGGCGTCGCTCCACCCAGCCGCGCCGCTCGAGCCGGTTCGCGGTGTGGGTGAGGCGGCTTCGGGACTGCACGACCAGGTCAGCCAGCGCCGACATCCGCAGGTGCCGGCCCGGCGCCTCGGAGAGCATCGAGATGATCTCGTACTCCGACAGCTGCACGCCGTGCTCCTGCAGGTCGCGGTCGAGCGCCGTCTCGAGCAACCTGGAGGCGCGCAGGTAGGCGCGCCAGTCGCGTTGTTGCTCGGCATCCAGCCATCGTGCCCTCGGGGTCCCCTGCATGTCGGGAAGTCTATGGGTAGGACGGTGAGGCCCCGGGGGGTTCGGACGAACTGCCACTTCCCCCTCTCGACCCGCCACCGCTTCGGCGAGTCATCCCCGGCGCGGCCGGCCGAGTGAGCTCCTCCGACCGGTCTCGGGTCGAGAGCCCACCGACATCTAGTTGAACTTTCAATCATTCTTCGGTATGGTGGTGCCAACAACGCAGACCACAACCACTCAAGGAGCACACATGAGCACCCTGCAGGACCTCACCCCCGGCACCTGGACCGTCGACGCCGCCCACAGCGAGGTCGGGTTCATCGCCCGTCACCTGATGGTCACCAAGGTACGCGGCACGTTCGAGGAGTTCTCCGCCGACGTCGTCATCGCCGAGCCCTTCGAAGACTCCTCGGTCACCGCCACCGTGCAGCTCGCCTCGGTCGACACCCGCAGCGACGACCGCAACGCCCACCTGCGCTCGGCCGACTTCTTCGACGTCGAGAACAACCCCGAGATGACCTTCACCTCGACCCAGGTGTCCTCCGACAAGCTGGTCGGCGACCTGACCATCAAGGGCGTCACCCAGCAGGTCGTCTTCAACCTCGACTTCAACGGCGTCACCCCTGACCCGTGGGGCGGCACCCGCGCCGCGTTCGAGGCGACCGCCGAGGTCAACCGCAAGGACTTCGGCCTGACCTGGAACGTCGCCGTCGACGGTGGCAACATGCTCGTCTCCGAGAAGATCAAGCTCAACCTCGACATCCAGCTCGTGCAGCAGCAGGCCGACGCCAGCTGACGCCGACCCAGCACGACCTGGTATGCCGGCCGCCCACCTGGGGCGGCCGGCATACCTGTCTGTGATCCGCCCCGCGCCCGGCTCAGTGGGCTTTCGGTCGGTCAGACCGCTCGCGGGGCCGAAACGGGCGGTCGAAACCGGTTTGGGGCGCAGAAAGGCGCTCGGGCGAGCACCGGCGCGGCCGGGTCAGGGCAGGCGCTGGGAGCGCTGGTGGGCCCTGGCCAGCACCGCGAGGGCCAGGTTCGTCAGCTGCTCGCTCCGTTGCAGCCCCGGCCTGGCGAAGACCACCGAGGTGAACCGGCCGGCCGTGCAGGTCTGGGCCGAGACGCCGGTGCTCTGGCCGACCGGCAGCAGGTTGACCGTCCGGTCCGCACCCTGGGGGGCTCCGCCGATCTCCGAGAGCGTCGTGAACAGGCTGCACGCCTGCTT
This sequence comes from Segeticoccus rhizosphaerae, assembly GCF_009192725.1. GTDB lineage: Bacteria > Actinomycetota > Actinomycetes > Actinomycetales > Dermatophilaceae > Segeticoccus > Segeticoccus rhizosphaerae. The sequence continues at coordinate 3,996 of NZ_VOHR01000195.1, forward strand.
CGCGTCGAGCCTCCCGCCGGAAACCATCTTCTGCGCCTGCACGAGCTCCTTGCGGTCGGCCGCGCTGAACTGGTCCTTGTGCTGCTCCATCTGCTCGAGGGCCGACGGCAGGGTCTGCGCCCAGGTCGAGGACGGCATCGCCGTCACCTGCACCAGGGTGCTCGGGGCGAGGGAGTCGGCCTCCACCCAACGACAGGTGTAGCCCTCGCCGACGCCGGAGACCGGGATGACCCGGTCGACGGACTTGCCGACCAGGCGCTTGCGGTCAGCCGAGGTGAGCAGGCTGCACACCGGCGGCAGGTCACCGACGGTCGGCGCGGCGCCCGGTGAACCGGCTGCGCTGCTCGGTGCGTCGGGCTCGGCTCCGGCACTGCTCGTCGTCGTCTCTCCAGTCGCGGCGCCGCTCGACCTGCCTGGGGCCGGCGTGTCCGCCGCGTCAGGGCTCGACGAACCGCACGCCGTCGCCGCCAGCAGCAGCGCAGCGCTCAGCACGCTCGCCTTGAGCCACATGTGTTTCCCTCCCGGGCAGATGTCCGGCACAGACTACGCGCCGCGCAGAGGTGCTCCGACGGGCGTGCCGGTATGCCGCGGCCCGCTCTGCGCGGACCGTGCCCGACCGTAGGGTCGGACCATGTCCGCACCAGCTCGTGCCGCCGTGGAGCGACTCCTCGGCCAGGACGCTGCCGAGGTCACCGGCGTGCCAGGTGGCGACATCTGCGCGACCCACCGCGTCCGACTGGACGATGGCACAACCGTTTTCGTGAAAGCGCTCGACGACGCTCCACCTGGCTTCTTCGCGGCCGAGGCGCGCGGCCTGCGCTGGTTGCGGGACGCCCACGGGGCGCCTGTCCCCCGCGTGCTGGGAGCCGACGAGCACGCCCTGATCGAGGAGTGGGTCGCGCCCGGATCGCCCACGCCGGTTGCGGCTGAACGGTTCGGCGACGTGCTGGCTCGCACCCACCGCGCCGGCGCGGAACGCTTCGGGGTGGACCCGCCGGCATACATCGGCACGTTGCCGCTTCCGTCCGGCGGCGCCGCGACCTGGCCGGAGTTCTTCGCCAGCCAGCGGATCGAGCCCTTCGCCCGCCTCGCGCGCGACCGCGGAGCCCTCGACGCTGCCCAGACCGCCACGATCGAGCAGCTCGTGCAGCGACTGCCGACGTTGGCCGGGCCTCCGGAACCTCCCTCGCGGATCCACGGCGACCTGTGGACGGGCAACCTGCTCTGCGGCGCTGACGGTGCTGCGCTGCTCATCGATCCGGCCGCGCAGGGCGGCCACCGCGAGACCGACCTGGCGATGCTGCAGCTGTTCGGCGCCCCGCACCTCGAGCTGGTGCTCGCCGCCTACGACCGGGCCTGGCCGCTGTCCGAGGGCTGGCGCGATCGGGTGCCGCTGCACCAGGTGCACCCACTGCTGGTGCACGCCGCCCTCTTCGGCCGGAGCTACGGCGCAGCGGCGGTCCGTGCGGCCGAGTCGGTCCTGCGTGCCGGGTGACCTGAGCGACCGTCCTGGTCGCGCCCGAGCCCACGGACGATCAGGGCCACCACCGCGAGCCCGACGGCGACGACGCCGACGGTGAGGCCCAGCATGGCGAGCCAGTTCGTCTGGAAGGCCTGCGGCACCAGCCGGGTCGGGACCGCGACGACGCCGATCAGCGCACCGACGAGACCGAGGTAGGTGCCGATCATGTTGCCGGCGTGGGCCCGGATGCGGCCCCGTCGCGCGTTCCAGAGACCGAGCGTCAGGGTGACCAGGGTGAAGGTGGACAGCGCATGGATCCAGCTGAAGCTCCCCGGACGCAGCTGCTGGATCCAGTAGGAGGACCCGGCGGTGAAGTACATCAGGACGAGCCACACCCGCCCGACCACCCGGTGGGCGCGGTCGCCCCGCGGACGGCGCAGCACGTTCACCGGACCGACGACCAGCGCCAGGCTCGCGGCGAGGGCGTGCAGTGCGATCAGGACCGACCACGCGTGTTCTGGATCTCGCACGGCGACCTCCTCGGCCAAGTTCCCGACCAGTTTGGATAGTGACAAGATCCAACATATCAGTGGTTGGATAGCGTGACTACCCAAATGCCTCGTCCCGTCGGCGCAGCGGCCCGGGGCGGCGCCCGGCTAGGGTCGCGGGATGAGCCGTATGCCGTTGGGAGACCCCGCTCCACGCGCGGCCGCGGTGCTCACGGACGTGGTCGAGGAACGGCTCCCGGTGCCCGGCAAGGCGCACCTGCCGCACGACGTATGGCTGCGGGGCACCTACCGCCCGCCCGCTGGAAAGGGTGGTGAGGTTTGAGGCGGGCTTCCCGGCTCAAACCTCACGACCAGTCCTCTCGGATCAGGCAGGCCGGGACAACGCGCGGGCCGCCTCGACGGCGTGGTAGGTCAGGATGATCTGCGCGCCGGCCCGCCGCAGCGAGGTCAGCGCCTCCATCATCACCCGCTCGCGGTCGATCCACCCGTGGGCGGCAGCCGCCTCGATCATCGCGTATTCGCCGGAGACCTGGTAGGCCGCGACCGGCACGTCCGACTCCGCGGCGACTGCGGCCAGCACGTCCAGGTAGGGCAGCCCGGGCTTGACCATGACGATGTCGGCCCCCTCGTCCAGGTCGAGGCGCAGCTCGCGCAGCGCCTCGGTGGCGTTGGCCGGATCCTGTTGGTAGGTCGCGCGATCGCCCTGCAGTGTCGACTCGACGGCCTCCCGGAAGGGGCCGTAGAAACCGGAGGCGTACTTCGCGGCGTAGGCCAGCACCACGGCGTCGGTGAGACCGGCCTCGTCCAGAGCCGACCGGACCCACCCGACCTGACCGTCCATCATCCCCGACAGGCCGACCACGTGCGCGCCGGCACCGACCTGCGCGAGGGCCATCTCGGCATACCGACCCAGGGTCGCGTCGTTGTCGACCCGCCCCTGCGCGTCGAGGACGCCGCAGTGCCCGTGGTCGGTGAACTCGTCGAGGCACAGGTCGGCCATGAGCACCGTGTCGTCACCGACGGCGTCCCTCACCGCGCGCAACGCGACGTTGAGTATGCCGTCCGGATCGGTTGCTCCCGAACCGATGGCGTCGCGGTGGGTGGGGACGCCGAAGAGCATCAGCCCGCCCACGCCCGCCGCGACGGCCTCACGTGCCGCTGCGACGAGCGAGTCGGTGGTGTGCTGCACGACGCCGGGCATGGAGGTGATCTGCGTCGGCTCGGTCGCACCCTCACGGACGAACATAGGCAGCACCAGCTCGGCCGGGTGCAAGCGGTGCTCGGCCACGAGCCGGCGCATCGCCGCGGTCTGGCGCAGCCGGCGCGGGCGGTGCAGCAGGCCCGCCGGTGTGACCCGGGGGA
>NZ_VOHR01000196.1 GCF_009192725.1 Segeticoccus rhizosphaerae
CGCCTGAGCAACGCTGGTTCCGGGCCGGATCCGGGCCGGAACCAGCGTTGCTCAGGCGCGGCCCAGGCGCCGCGACACCTCGGTCGCGGCGAGGCGCGCGGCGTCGACGAGCGTGAGGCGTTGCTCGTCGTCGACCTGGTCGGTGGGATAGGTCAGCGCGATCGCGGCGACCGGGTGGTCGTTGCGGTCGAGCACCGGGACCCCGACCGAGGAGAAGTCGGGCGACACCGACCCGTCCTCCTGCGCGTAGCCCTCTTGGCGCACCCGGGCCAGGACGCTGCGCAGGGCCGGCAGGGAGGTCGGGCCGACGCCGTGGCGCTGCACGAAGGAGTCGCGTGACGGGTAGAGCGCCCGCACCTGTGCGGCCGGCAGGGCCGCGAGCATGGCCAGGCCACTGGCGGCAAGGTGGGAGGGCAGCCGGACGCCGACGTCGGTGACGAGCGGGGGGCGTCCGATGGCGCGTTCCTCGATCACGTAGAGCACGTCCCGGCCGTGCAGCACCGCGAAGTGGCCGTTGTGCTTGGTCTGGTCGACCAGCCGAGCGAGCACGGGCCGCGCCACCCGCTGCAACGGGGCCTGCCGGGTGTAGGCCGACCCGAGCTCGAACGCCGCGACGCCGAGACCGTAGCGACGCTCCTCAGGCAGGTGCACCACGAATCCGCGGTCACGCAGCACGGTGAGCAGGTGGTAGACGCTGGACCGGGGTAGCGACAGCTCGCGCGCGATGGCGGCGGCGGGGACCGGTTCGGCGCGCCGGGCCAGCAGCTGCAGGACCGCGAGCGCGTGGCCTGCCGCCGGCACATTGCTCACGCGCCCAGTCTTGCAGACCCGGTGAGGAGTCTTCGTGAGGTTCGGTGCCCTCCCAGGGGCCGAAACCCCGCGAAGATTCCTCACCGGGCTGGGCGTGGTGTCTCAGGGGTGAGACAGCATCGGGCCCTCGGGTCTGTCGGCAACCGACGGTGGCAGGTGCAATGGAGTCATGAGCATCCAGAACCTTGCCGAGCCCGACCAGGCCGTCGGCACCGACCGCATGGCGCCCGTCACGGTGGGTGTCGGCCCGCTGTCCTTCGAGGACGTCGTCGCCGTCGCCCGCCACGGCGCGTCCGTGGAGATCTCGTCCGAGTCGCTCGAGCAGATCCGCCGCAGCCGCGGGATCATCGAGGCACTGGCCGACGACGTGGTGCCGCACTACGGCGTCTCCACCGGCTTCGGCGCGCTCGCCACCCGGCACATCCCCCTCGACCTGCGGGCCCAGTTGCAGCGCAGCCTGGTCCGGTCGCACGCCGCGGGCTCCGGGCCCGAGGTCGAGCGCGAGGTCGTCCGCGCCACCATGCTGCTGCGCCTCTCGACCCTCGCGACCGGTCGCACCGGGGTGCGTGAGCAGACCGCCCAGGCGTATGCCGCGCTGCTCAACGCCGGGATCACCCCGGTCGTGCACGAGTACGGCAGCCTCGGTTGCTCGGGCGACCTGGCCCCGCTGGCCCACTGCGCCCTCGCCGCGATGGGTGAGGGGACGGTCCGCACCGCTGACGGTGAGCTCGCCGATGCCGCAGACGCATTGGCCGCCGCCGGCATCACGCCCGTCGAGCTGCGCGAGAAGGAGGGCCTTGCGCTGATCAACGGCACCGACGGCATGCTCGGCCAGCTGGTCCTCGCCATCACCGACCTGCGCCAGCTGCTCACCACCGCCGACATCACCGCCGCGATGAGCGTCGAGGGCCTCCTCGGCACCGACGACGTCTTTGCTGCCGACCTGCAGGCGCTGCGCCCCCACCCCGGGCAGGCCGCCAGCGCCGAGAACCTGCGGAAGGTCTTGGCGGACAGCCTAATCCGCGAGAGCCACCGCGACCCCGAGGCGTGCACCCGTGTGCAGGACGCCTACTCGCTGCGTTGCGCCCCCCAGGTCGCCGGCGGCGCCCGTGACACCGTCGACCACGCCGCCCTGGTCGCTGGCCGTGAGCTCGCGTCCGCCATCGACAACCCCGTCGTCACCCTCGACGGCCGGGTCGAGTCCAACGGCAACTTCCACGGGGCGCCCGTGGCCTACGTCCTCGACTTCCTCGCCATCGTCGCCGCGGACGTCGCGAGCATGGCGGAGCGCCGGACCGACCGGTTCCTCGACGTCGCCCGCAGCCACGGGCTCAACGCCTTCCTGGCCGACGACCCCGGCGTCGATTCGGGACACATGATCGCGCAGTACACCCAGGCCGCGATCGTCTCGGAGATGAAGCGCCTCGCGGCTCCCGCCAGCGTCGACTCGATCCCGAGCTCGGCGATGCAGGAGGACCACGTGTCGATGGGCTGGTCCGGCGCTCGCAAGCTGCGTCGTGCGGTCGACGGGCTCACTCGGGTCCTGGCCGTCGAGCTGCTGACCGCGGCGCGCGGGATCGACCTGCGCGCACCCCTCGAGCCGTCGCCCGCCACCGGCGCGCTCATCGCCGAGCTGCGCAAGTCCGCGGCCGGCCCGGCCACGGACCGGTTCCTCGCCCCCGACATCGAGGCGGCCGTCCAGCTCGTCGCCAGCGGCCGTGCCGTCTCGGCCGTCGAGTCGGTGACCGGCCCCCTCAACTAGCCCCTCGCCATACCCGTGCTCGGCTCACCCCGCATTGCTCCGTTCAGACCGCTTCGGCACCCCCGAGAACCGGTCCCAAGCGAGCAAACCGGCCTGAAGCGAGCAAAGCAGACTGAGCACAGAACAGAAGGAGATTGACATGGAAGGCGCCCGCCCCGTGCGTGCCCCCCAGGGCACCACGCTGACCGCGAAGTCGTGGACCACCGAGGCCCCGATGCGGATGCTGATGAACAACCTCGACCCTGAGGTGGCCGAGCGGCCGGACGACCTGGTCGTCTACGGCGGCACCGGCCGGGCCGCCCGCGACTGGCGGTCGTATGACGCGATGGTGCGCACCCTGACCACGCTGGAGAAGGACGAGACCATGCTGGTCCAGTCCGGCCGGCCGGTCGGCGTGATGCGCACCCACGAGTGGGCCCCGCGGGTGATCCTCGCCAACTCCAACCTCGTCCCCGACTGGGCGACCTGGCCCGAGTTCCGCCGCCTGGAGCACCTCGGCCTGACGATGTACGGCCAGATGACCGCGGGGTCGTGGATCTACATCGGCACCCAGGGCATCCTGCAGGGGACGTTCGAGACGTTTGCCGCAGTGGCCGACAAGCGCTTCAACGGCACCCTTGCCGGCACCCTCACCCTCACCGGCGGCTGCGGCGGCATGGGCGGCGCGCAGCCGCTCGCGGTCACGCTCAACGACGGCGTGGTCCTCATCGTCGACGTCGACCGCAGCCGGCTGCAGCGGCGGGTGGACCACCGCTACCTCGACGAGATCGCCGAGGACCTCGACGACGCGATCGGCAAGGTGCTGCTGGCGAAGAAGGAGAAGCGGGCGCTGTCGGTCGGCCTCGTCGGCAACTGCGCCGAGGCCTTCCCGGAGCTGCTGCGCCGCGGCGTCGAGATCGACATCGTCACCGACCAGACCAGTGCGCACGACCCGCTGTCCTACCTGCCGGAGGGCATCGACCCGGACGACTGGCAGGACTACGCCGAGAAGAAGCCGGAGGAGTTCACCGACCGGGCCCGTGCCTCGATGGCCAAGCACGTCAAGGCGATGGTCGAGTTCCAGGACAAGGGCGCCGAGGTCTTCGACTACGGCAACTCGATCCGCGACGAGGCCCGGCAGGGCGGCTACGAGCGGGCGTTCGAGTTCCCCGGCTTCGTGCCCGCCTACATCCGGCCGCTCTTCTGCGAGGGCAAGGGCCCGTTCCGCTGGGCCGCGCTCTCCGGCAACCCGGAGGACATCTACAAGACCGACCAGGCCGTGCTCGACCTCTTCCCCGACAACGACCGGCTGCAGAAGTGGATCCGCGGCGCCCGCGAGAAGATCGCCTTCCAGGGCATGCCCGCCCGCATCTGCTGGCTGGGCTACGGTGAGCGCGACAAGGCCGGCCTGAAGTTCAACGAGATGGTCGCCTCGGGTGAGCTCTCGGCGCCCATCGTCATCGGCCGCGACCACCTCGACTGCGGGTCGGTGGCCTCGCCCTACCGCGAGACCGAGTCGATGCTCGACGGGTCCGACGCGATTGCCGACTGGCCGCTGCTCAACGCCCTGATCAACACCGCGTCGGGTGCCTCGTGGGTCTCGATCCACCACGGCGGCGGTGTCGGCATCGGCCGTTCCATCCACGCCGGACAGGTCTCCCTGGCCGACGGGACGCCGATCGCGGCCGAGAAGCTCGCGCGGGTGCTCACCAACGACCCGGGCATGGGCGTCATCCGGCACGTCGACGCAGGCTACGAGCGGGCCGAGCAGGTCGCCCAGGAGCGTGGCGTGCGGGTGCCTATGCGCGAGGGCGACTGACCTCGGTCACGTCGGCGACGGCGGCGTCCAGAGCGCGTATGACGTCACTCCCGTCTGCGGTGAACGCCACCCCGTGCGCGCCACCACCGATCGAGATCGCCCGTCCCACAACGGTTTCGTCGGCGATGACGGGCCACGCGGTGGTGGCGCCGAACGGCGTGATGGTGCCGCGTTCGTACCCGGTCGCCGCCAGCGCGGTCGTCGCGTCGGGCATCGACATCCGCTTGACCCCGAGCAGGGCACGCAGCTTGGGCCAGGAGATCTCGCGGTCGCCGGGCACGAGGACGAAGAGGAAGTCGTCCTCCGCCCGGCGCACCACGAGCGTCTTGACGATGTCGCGCGGCTCGACACCACGGCCCGCGGCCGCCTCCTCCAGGGAGCGCACCGGCCCGTGGCGGGTGACGGCGAACGCGATCTCGGCGCGCTCGATGGCCTCCCGGGCCCGGGTCTCCCCGGGCGCCGCAGCCGCATCCTCGTGATCCACCCCCCAACCCTAGGCTCTCAGACATGACACACCCCACGAAGACCACCCCACGAAGTCCTCACTCGTGCCTCACTCGGTACTTCGCGGGGGCCCCGGAATGAGCATCGACACCTCCGACTTCGACGCGATGTGGTCGGCGATCGGCCCCATCGGGCGTGACAAGTCCTCCGGCGGCTACCACCGGTTCGCTTGGACCCGTGAGGACCACGACCTTCGCGAGTGGTTCGCGGGTGAGTGTGCGAAGCGCGGGCTCGACCTGACCACCGACCGGATGGGCAACCAGTGGGCCTGGTGGGGCGACCCCGACGCCGCACTCGCCGCCGGCCGGCCGGGCCTCGTCATCGGATCCCACCTCGACTCGGTGCCCGACGGCGGCGCCTTCGACGGACCGCTCGGCGTGGTCAGCTCACTCGCCGTCATCGACCTGCTGCGGGCCGAGGACTTCCAGCCGTCCCGGCCGATCGGGGTGGTGAACTTCGTCGACGAGGAGGGCGCCCGGTTCGGCATCGCCTGCGCGGGATCACGAGTGATCACGGGGGTTCTCGACGCCGATCGTGCGCGCTCGCTGACTGATGTCGACGGGGTGACCATGGCCGAGGCGCTGCGGGCCGCCGGCCGCGATCCCGAGCAGCTCGGCCCCGACGAGGAGACGACCCGGCGGATCGGCGCGTTCGTCGAGCTGCACGTCGAGCAGGGCCGTGGCCTGGTCGACCTCGGCCAACCGGTGGCGATCGCGACGGACATCTGGCCGCACGGCCGCTGGCGGTTCGACTTCCCAGGACAGGCCAACCACGCGGGCACCACGCGACTGGCCGATCGCCAGGACGCGATGCTCGGCTACGCCGACACCGTCCTCGCGGCACGGTCGGTGGCCGAGCAACGGGGCTGCGTGGCGACCGTCGGCAAGGTGCACGTCGAGCCCGGGGGCGTCAACGCCATACCCAGCCACGTCACGGGCTGGCTCGACGCCCGCGGGCCGGTCGAGGACGAGGTGCGCCACACCATCGACGACCTCACCACCCGTGCCCAGCAGCACGGCGCGACGGTGCGCGAGGAGTCCTGGACCCCGACGACGCGCTTCGACGAGGAGCTCGCGGGGCGGCTGACCGGCGTGCTCGGTGACGACGTGCCGCTGCTCGGCACGGGCGCCGGCCATGACGCCGGCATCCTCGCCACCCACGGTGTGCCGACCGCGATGCTCTTCGTCCGGAATCCAACCGGCATCTCGCACTCGCCGGAGGAGTTCGCCGAGCGCGACGACTGCCACGCGGGTGTCGAGGCGCTGGCCAGGGTCGTCGAGGACCTCGCCCGATGAAGTGGCACGCGGCATACGCCTGGCTCCCGGCGGGCGTCGCACGCGACGTGACCTTCGAGGTCGAGGACGGGCGCTTCGTCTCCGTCACACCGGGCACCGATCCCGGTGGCGCCGAGCCGCTGCCCGGCGTCGTCCTGCCCGGCCTGGCCAACGCGCACAGCCACGCCTTCCACCGGGCGCTGCGCGGCCGCACCCATGACGGGGGCGGCACCTTCTGGACGTGGCGCGAGCGGATGTATGCCGTGGCGCGGCAACTCGATCCGGAGTCCTACCTCGCGCTCGCCCGGGCGACGTATGCCGAGATGGCGCTGGCCGGGATCACCTGCGTGGGCGAGTTCCACTACGTGCACCACCAGCCGGACGGCGCCGACTACGACGACCCCAACGCCATGGGAGAGTCGCTGCGCAGGGCCGCCGCCGAAGCGGGGATCCGACTCACCCTGCTGGACACCTGTTACCTCGCGGGCGGGCTCACCCCGGAGGGGCACACCCCGTTGAACGTCGACCAGCGGCGGTTCGGGGACGGGGACGCGAGGGGCTGGGCGTCCCGGGTAGCGGCTCTCGACGACGACGCGAACACCCGCATCGGCGCGGCGATCCACTCGGTGCGTGCCGTGCCCCGTGACCAGCTGGCGCCGGTGGTCGAGGCCGCCCGCGGCCGACCGCTGCACGTCCACCTCTCCGAGCAGCCGGCGGAGAACGAGGCCAGCCAGGCGTTCTACGGGCTCACCCCCACCGCACTGCTGCGAGCAGAGGGCGTGCTCGGCCCGATGACGAGCGCCGTGCACGCGACCCACCTGACCGACGCGGACATCGCGGCCCTCGGAGGCACTCGCACCACCGCCTGCTTCTGCCCCACCACAGAACGCGACCTCGCCGACGGGATCGGGCCGGCCCGTGCCCTGGCCGACGTGGGCGCTCCGCTGTCGCTGGGCTCCGACCAGCACGCCGTGATCGACCTCCTCGAGGAGGCCCGCGCGCTCGAGATGCACGAGCGGTTGAACACGTTGCAACGTGGGAGGTTCCAGCCGTCCGCGCTCCTCGCCGCCGCCACCAACCACGCCAGTCTCGGCTGGGCCGACGCGGGGCGCCTCGAGGCGGGGGCACGCGCGGACCTTGTCGCAGTGCGGCTCGACTCGCCGCGCACCGCCGGGTC
>NZ_VOHR01000197.1 GCF_009192725.1 Segeticoccus rhizosphaerae
TCGGGCAGCTCGTCGTCGGGCACCCGGCGCCGGGCCCGGTCGGTCCAGGCGACCATCGTCACGGCGAGGGCGCCGATGAGCAGGCCGACGGCACCACCGAGCACGGCCGCGGTCGTGGAGTCCACCTGCTCAGCGTACGCAGTCCACGGGCCCGATCCGCCGCCGCAGCAGCGGTGCGGCGGGAGCGACGCCGAGTGTTCACCTGCGGTCCGGCACCCGTTCACCGCGGGCTGCCACGCTGCTCTTCGGCGGAGGCCGCACCGCTGGCAGCGGGTCGGCAGGCGGCCGTCCATCGGCAGCGCCGTCAGGCACGACCCGCAACGGCAGACACGGCAGACACGGCAGACATGGCAGACACGGCAGACACGGCAGACACGGCAGACACGGCAGACACGGCAGACACGGCAGACACGGCAGACACGGCAGACACGGCAGACACGGCAGACACGGCAAGGACAAGGAACCCATGCGCGACGCATTCCACGAGGACCTCGAGCGGATCTCCGACCAGCTGGTCGAGATGACGCGGCTGGCCGGCTCGGCCATGGCCCGGGCCACGACCGCCCTGCTGGACGCCGACATCCACCTGGCGGAGAGCGTCATCGCCGCGGACCAGCAGATCGACCGGATGCGGTCGGAGCTCGACGACCTGTCCATCGACCTGCTCGCCCGCCAGCAACCCGTCGCGACCGACCTGCGCATGGTCGTCACCTCGATGCGGATGAGCGCGGACATCGAGCGCATGGGCGACCTGGCCCGGCACGTCGCCAAGGTGGCCCGGCTGCGCTACCCGGAGTCGGCCGTGCCACCCGTGCTGCGCTCGACCATCCTGCAGATGGGCCAGGTCGCCGAGCGCATCGTTGCCAAGGCCGGGTCGGTGATCGCCGGCCGGGACGTCGAGTCGGCCGTCGCCCTCGACCGGGACGACGACGAGATGGACCGGCTGCATCGCGAGGTCTTCGAGATGCTGCTCGAGGGCAAGTGGAAGCACGGCACCGAGGCCGCCGTGGACCTGACCCTGATCGGCCGCTACTACGAGCGGTTCGGCGACCATGCCGTCTCGGTGGCGCGCCGGGTGGTCTACCTGGTCACCGGCGAGTGGCACACCGAGCCGGACGAGGATCTCGAGCAGGTCGGCGCTCGCTGACCCCCGTCAGCGACCCTGGTTGGCGACCGCCTCGGCGGCCGCCGCAGCCGCATCGGGGTCGAGGTACTCCCCGCCCGCCACGAGCGGCTTGAGGTCGGCGTCGAGCCGGTAGACGAGCGGCATACCCGTCGGGACGTTGAGGCCCGCGATGTCCTCGTCGCTGATGCCGTCCAGGTGCTTGATCAGGGCGCGCAGGCTGTTGCCGTGCGCGATCACGGCGACGGTCTTGCCGGCCAGCAGGTCGGCGCTGATCTGGCTGTCCCAGTAGGGCAGCATCCGGGCGACCACGTCCTTGAGGCACTCGGTGTCGGGCATGGTGTCGCGCAACCGCGTGTAGCGCGGGTCGTGGGCCTGGCTGAACTCCGAATCGGCCGGGAGCGGCGGCGGCGGCACGTCGAACGAGCGCCGCCACTGCATGAACTGCTCCTCGCCGAACCTCTCCAGGATCTCCTTCTTGTTCTTGCCCTGCAGCGCGCCGTAGTGCCGCTCGTTGAGCCGCCAGGACCGGTGCACCGGGATCCAGTGCCGGTCGCACACGTCGAGCGAGACGTTGGCCGTGGTGATCGCGCGGCGCAGCAGCGAGGTGTGCAGCTCGTCCGGCAACAGCCCCGCCTCACGCAGCTGCTTGCCGGCGGAGACCGCCTCCTGGATGCCCCTCTCGGACAGGTCGACGTCGACCCAGCCGGTGAACAGGTTCTTAGCGTTCCAGGTGCTCTCACCGTGCCGGACGAGGATCAGCGTGTGTCCACTGTCTGCGGTCGTCATGCCGGAAGTCTAGGGGCGGTCGCTCAGCCTCCAGCACCTGCTCCTCACCGCTCCGTCCCGTCGAGCAGGTGTCGGAACGCCTCCAGGTTGCGCGTCGACTCCCCCCGCGAGATGCGCCAGTCCCACTCCTTCTTCATCGAGTCGAGGAAGCCGAGCGCCAGCAGCTCGTTGAAGGCACCGTCGGAGGCGTCGAGGACGACCCCGAAGAGCTGATCGAGGTATGCCGGGTCGACCCCCGCGAGGGGGACGCGCCCCTGCACGTAGACGTCCCCGGAGACGTCGATGCCGTAGGACAGCCCCGGCAACCGCAGGTTGCGCCGCAGCAGGGTGCGGTAGACCTCGAGGTGGTTCTCGTCGGGGTTGCGCACCACGAAGGCCGACAGCGACACCGACTGCTGCCCGACGACCACCGAGCAGACCGTCTTGAGCTTCTTCTCCCCCGGCAGGCTGACGACGAGCTCGCCCGGCCGGCCACCGAGCTCCCACTCGATCCCGGCCTCTTCGAGGAAGCCGCGGACCACCTCGTAGGTCGTCTCGGCACTGGTCACGGGATCACCAACGACGGCACGCCCGCCAAGGTCCGGGAGTCGTCGATGGGCGAGCTGCGGTGCGCGGCCCGCGCCTCGGCATACACCTCGAGCAGGCGGTCCGTGGTGGCCTCCCAGCTGAACTGTGCAGCGTGGGCGATCGCCCTGCGGCGCAAGGCGCTTCGTAGATCGGGGTCCTGCAGCAGGTCACCGATCTCGCGGGCCCAGTCCTGCGTGCGGTGTCCCTCGACGAGGACTCCACCGTCGCCGACCGCGGTGGGCAGGCCGCCGACGGACGCGGCCACGACGGGGGTCCCGCTGGCCTCGGCCTCGACGGCGACCAGCCCGAACGACTCGTTGTAGGAGGGGACGGCGACCAGGTCGGCTGCGCGATACCACTGTGCCAGCTCGGCGCGGCCGACCGGGGGCACGAACCGCACGTGCGGCTGCAACCCGAGCCGGGCGGCCAGGTCCTGCAGCGCCTGTGGGTGATCCAGGCCGGTGCCGCTCGGGCCGCCGAGGACCGCGACGACGAGGTCGTCCCGCAGCGACGGTCGTCGGGTGAGCAGCTCGGCGGCGGCGCGCAGCAGCACGTCAGGAGCCTTGAGCGGTTGGATGCGACCGACGAACAGGACGACCTTGGCGTCCGGGGCCAGACCGACCTCGGCTCGGGCGGCCCGCTGGTCCCCGGGGGTGAACCGGTCGAGGTCGACGCCCGGTGGCACCACCCGCACCTTGGCGGGGTCGGCGCCATACAGGTCGACCAGCTCACGGGCCTCGCGAGTGGTGTTGGCCACCAGCCGGTCGGCGGCCTCGACCACCTGGGCCTCGCCGATCTCGCGCCCGGGCGGCTCCGGGCTGTCGCCCTCCGCCAGCCGGGCGTTCTTGACCCGCGCCATGGTGTGCATGGTGTGGACGAGGGGGACGTGCCAGCGGTCGGCCGCCAGCCACCCGACCTGGCCGGAGAGCCAGTAGTGCGCGTGGACCAGGTCGTACCAGCCCTCGGCGCGCGCCGCCTCGGCGGTCATGACGCCGGCGGCGAAGGCGCACAGCTGCCCCGGCAGGTCCTGCTTGGACAGACCCTCGTAGGGGCCGGCGGCGACGTGCCGGACCAGCACGCCGGGCGCGGCCTCCACCTGCGGGGGCAGGGCCCCGGTCGTCGCCCGCGTGAAGATCTCGACCTCGACGCCGCGACGGGCCAGCCGTCGCGCGCTCTCGAGGACGTAGACGTTGAGCCCTCCCGCGTCACCGGTCCCGGGACGCTCGAGCGGTGAGGTGTGCACGCTGATCATGGCCACCCGACCCGGTCGCGCGCCTGCTGTCGTCACGCGCTCGAGTCTGCCACGACGGTGCAGGCGTCGCCCGAGGGGGAATCCTCGGCGCGACGAGGTGATGGGTGCCTGCGCCGCTCCGGTCGCAGTGCGCCAGACTTCAAGGATGGTGGCAGTCACCCTCGTGGGAGCAGGCAGGATCGGGCTCCCGGTTGCCGGGCACCTTGTTGCCGCCGGCCACCGGGTCGAGGTCGTGGATCTCCGCGAGGACCGACAGGTCGACGTCGAGGCGGCCGGGGCGCACTGGAGCTCGTCGCTGACGCGGCTGCCCGCGGACCACGTGCTGGTCACGGTCCTGCCCGGCAGCCCCGAGCTGCGCGAGCTGATGCTCGGCCCGTCAGGCGGCTCTGCTCCGGGGGCGCTCGCGCAGCTGGCCCCCGGAGGCAGCTGGATCGACCTGACGAGCACGGCTCCGGGCCTTGCCCAAGACCTGGCCGCGGCAGCGAACGAGCGCGGTGTGCGCTACCTCGACGCCGCAGTGGGCGGTGGCCCGCAGGACGCCCGGCGCGGCGACCTGGCGCTCTACGTGGGCGGTGAGGACTCGGATGTGGAGCGCCTGCGCCCGTTGCTCGAGACGTTCACCGACCCGACACGCATCCGTCACATGGGGGGTCACGGAGCCGGCTACCTGACGAAGCTGTTGATCAACCAGCTGTGGTTCGGACAGGCCGTCGCCGTGGGCGAGGCCCTGCTGCTGGGGGCCCAGGCCGGTCTTGCGACCGACCGGCTGGCCGACGTGCTCGACACGAGCCCTGCCGGCAGCGACTTCGTCCACACCCACCTTTCGTCGCTTCTGGCCGGTGACTACCTTCCGACGTTCGGGCTCGCCCGAGTGGTGGAGGAGCTGGACTCCTTGGCGCGCCTCGCCGAGTCGGCCGGCACCCCCTGGTCGGTGTCGGAGCGCGTCGCGCGGGTGCACCGACGCGCCCTGGCCCACTACGGCGACGTCGACGGCGAGCTCCTCGGTGTCGCCTGGCTGGAACACCTTGCCGGCCGGCGGCTGGGCCGATCCGTCGGGCCCGATCAGTCCGCGGTCAGCTCGGGGTAGTCGGAGGCGTCCTACCCCGTCCGACCCGGGGCGGCACCGAGCGGTCAGTCGGCGCTGCGCCTCGCGTAGTCGTCCTCGATCCGCTCGATGTCGGACTCGTCGAAGTCACCGAACGCGATCTCGAGCACGCGGCCCGGTCGGGAGCCGGAGTTGCCCATCCGGTGCCGGCTCCCCTGCCCGGCCCAGACCCGTTCGCCGGGCCCCGCGCTCCACGCCCGGCCGTCGATCTCCACGTCGATCGGCACGTCGAGCACCTGCCACATCTCGTCGCGGTGACCGTGGGTCTGCAGGGAGAGCCGGTGCCCCGGCTGCACCGTGATGATCTTGACCGTCACTCGCTCGTTGGAGACGAACTGCTGGAACTCACCCCAAGGCCGCTCGGCGACGAACACGTCGGCGGTGCGGTCGGTCATCTCCCCGGTCCGTCCTGTCGTCGTGGACATGGCTTCCTCCGTCGCGGTGGCGTGTCCTGCGATTGTGCCTCACCACGCCGTCGAAGGAGTGAGAAACAGACCAATCAAGCGGCGCACCGTGGCCCGGTGCCGCCACATGAGACCACCCGGCGGCAGCACCTCGAGTCGAGCGTCCGGAAGCAGGCCGGCCAGCTGCTCGGCCACGGAGACCGGATGGGCCGGATCGTCCTCCTGGGCAAGCACCAGAGCCGGAGCCCGTACGCCGCGTAGCGCCTCGCGGTCGTCCATCGCCACCGCGTGGGGCAGCGTCCGCAGCGCCCGGGAGACGGGGGTGCCGACCAGGTGGGTCGCCTGACCGCGGCACCAAATCCGCACCGCCCGGTCCGCTCGGACCGGCTCGGGCTGCTCGAGCAGCAGGAGCTCGGTCATCCCGTCGACGTCGCGCTCGTCGGCGCGGTCGGCCATGGCCACGAGGCGGTCGAGGGCGGCGTCTTCCCGGGGACGGTCGAGGACCGCGGGGATGACGAAGACGAGTCGTTCGAAGCGGACCGGTTCCTGCTCGAGCCAGTGGCACAGTGCCCCGGCTCCCATGCTCACGCCGAGGGCCTGGGTGGCGCCCACCATGTCGGCGACGGCGCGCAGCTCGGCCGCGAGCGCGGCATACGTCCAGGGTGTCTCGGGAGCGGCGGAGGCGCCGTGGCCGCGGAAGTGCAGGAAGGTCCGGCTGCCGGGCACGCCGGATCCGAAGGGGCGGGTCGTGTCGATCGACCCGGCGAGGCCGTGGGCGAAGACCGTGGACGGGCTGCCGGATCCGGTGGTGAGGTATTCGATCGGCCCGTCGGGACCGTCGAGCAGTGAGGTGAGGGAGGCGGAGCCGAGGCTCACCAGGGACCGTAGGGACCCGACGAGGAGGACCCCCGGCCACGCACCTGCTGCAACGCGGGGCGCACGTCCGCGAGGTAGACCGCGGCACCGAGCACGGCCGCGATCCCGAGGAGGTTGAGCGGGTTGGCGAAGAAGATGAAGCCGACGGCCGCGCTGACGGCCACGATCGCGACCCAGAAGGTCTTGGTGCGCTTGCCGGCCGCGGGATAGGCGTTGCTCGGGTGCCGGACCGCGTCGACCAGCGCGAACAGCTCGAGCAGGAACGCCGCGATCCCGAGGATCATGGCGACGCCGACCTGCGCCTGGCCCAACAGATATTCCATGCCACCAGACTACGTCGAGGCGGCGGAGCCGACGCTGCCGACCGGCCGGATCAGGTGTCGGTCCGGGACCGAATCACGGTGCAGGCGTCGCAGGTCAGGTGTCGACGACGAGGGTGAACGGTCCGTCGTTGACCAGGGACACCTCCATCATCGCCCCGAAGCGGCCGGTGGCGACCTCGATCCCGCGTGCGCGCAGGGCCACCACGACGGCGTCCACCAGGGGCTCGGCGACCGGCCCGGGCGCGGCGGCGCTCCACGAGGGGCGCCGGCCCTTGCGGGTGTCGGCATAGAGGGTGAACTGGCTGACGACCAGGACCGGGGCGCCCGTGTCGCCCACGGACTGTTCGTCGCGCAGGATGCGCAGCTCGGCGATCTTGCGCGCCATCCGGGCCACCTGCTCCGGTCCGTCGTCGTGGGTGGCGGCCACCAGCGCGACCAGGCCGGGGCGCTCGATCGCCCCGATGACCTGCGCCCCGACCGTGACGCTGGCGCGGGTGACCCGCTGCAACACCGCCCGCACGGCTCAGAAACCCGTCGCCGTCAGGGCGCCCACCGGTTCGCCGTGGCCGAGGACCGGGGCGCTCTGCATCATGCTGAGGACGTCGTCGTCGAGGCCGAGGGCCCGCAGGGCGGAGGCGGTCACCACGGCTCTTGCGCGGCTGCCGCCGTCCAGGATCTTGACCGCGAGGCATCGTCCGTCGGCGAGCCCGACGGCCTGCACGGCCTCGGCACCGTCCTTCGAGACCAGTCCGTCGACGCCCAGGATCAGGGTGGTCACGTCACGCCGGGTGCCGCCGAGCCACTGTGGGTGGGCCCGGATCGCGTCACGCACGCGCCCCTCCGGTGTCCCGGCCGCGGCCGTCGCGAGCCGACCG
>NZ_VOHR01000198.1 GCF_009192725.1 Segeticoccus rhizosphaerae
CTGCCGGCTTCGGGTCGTCGGCCTCCGGCCGGTCGGCGGCGCTCGGGCCGGCGGCAGGCTGCTGGGCGGTGGGTTGGCTCGTGGCGACGGCTCGAGCTGCCTGCTCGGTCGCCGAGTCCGAGGAACCGCCACTCAGCTGGACCACTCCCGCCAGCACCGCTAGGGCGGCGAACGCGGTCAGCAGGCGGTGCCGCCGGAACCACCCCCTGGGCTTCTCGGGCCGTGGCGGAGCGCCGACCGGTTGCCATCCCTCGAAGTGCGTCAAGCGCTGCTGTCGACGGTCGTGGTCGTCGTGCGGGGACATGGGTTCTCCTTCGTCGGTGGTGAAGTGCGCACAGTCCACCTCGGGACAACCGCCGGGGTCTTCACTCGATCGGCTGGATCACCTTGGCTCATCGGATGATCCGGCGGACCACACCGCAGCCGGATGACGGAGGACCACTGTCGGACCCCGGAGCTAGCCTCGTCGCATGTCCACGAGCCAGGCCCTTTCGGCGCCGATCCGGCTGCCTGGTGCGCTCGCTGCGCTCGGCCGGCTGCTCCGCGGCGTGAGGTCCCGTCGACGTGGGTGCACGGTCTTCGTGGTGGTCACCTGCCTGCTGAGCTCGTCGCTCGCGGTGTCCCTGGCCGACAGCCGCCGGCTGGCCGCGGCCGGCCTCCCGCCCGATACCCCGCTGTCCGACAGACTGGCGCTCGCGTTCCTGGCCGGTGCCGCCGTGGCTGTCTCCATGACCTGGCGGCGCCGGTGGCCGTTATGGGTGACGATGGGTGCGGCGGCCGCCGCGCTGCTCTTTCCGCTGGATGTGCTCGGCCTGTTGATCGGCCTCACCCACGTCGTGGCTCGCCTTCGCGGCAGGGCCGTGTGGGCCGGAGGGCTCGCGGCCGGCCTGGGCACCACGGCGTCCGTATGGCGTGATGCCCACGGCCACGCGCCGGGCACCTCGTTCTGGGGTGACGTTTTCGTCGGGTCCTCGGCTTCCGGCGCCACGTCCACGGCCCTCAGCTGGTGGGCGCAGGGCCTCATCGTGGTCGTGCTGGTCGCTCTGTCGGTCGGCGCAGGCCTCTTCTTGCGCACGCGACGCGACCTGCAGGCGACCCGTGCCGAGCAGCGCACCGATCGCGATGCGGTCGGGCGGCTCAGCGAGGAGATGGGCCGCCAGGCGGAGCGCGAGCGGATCGCCCGCGAGGTGCACGATGTCCTCGGGCACCGGCTGTCGCTGCTCTCGCTGCACGCCGGAGCCCTGGAGGTGGCCGCCGGCGAGGACCCGCGCGTGCGCCACAGCGCCTCGCTCGTCCGCGAGGGCGCCCAACAGTCCATGGACGACCTGCGCTCCCTGCTGTCAGTCCTACGCGACCCCAGCCAGAGCGAGAGTGTGCATCCCACGCCCTCCCTCGCCGAGCTGCCCCGAGTGATCGAGGAGAGCATGAGCGGAGGCATGCAGGTCCAGTCGACGGTCTACCTCGACGGCGCAGCGCGAGCGAGCCACCAGTTGGCCCGGGCGGTCTACCGGATCGTGCAGGAGATGTTGACCAACGCCCGCAAACACGCGCCGGGCGCTCCGGTCCGACTGCGTGTCGAGGGTGACGACCGGCACGGCATACGGATCGAGGCCGCCAACTACCTGGTGGCACAGTCTGGCTCGGTGCGCCCGGGTCAGGAGCGCCACGGGACGGACGCACCGCCCCACGGTCGAGGTGCCGGGCTCGCGGGCATCGCGGAGCGGGCCGCCCAGCTCGACGGAGAGTCGCGGCACGGCGTGGACGCACTGGGGGTCTTCCGGGTAGAGGTGTGGCTGCCCTGGACCGGCGGCGTGCAGAGCCTTGGTGAGGACAAGGAGGTGACCCGTGCAGGGTGATGAGCGGCCGCTCCGTGTGCTCCTGGTCGATGACGATGCCCTGGTCTGCCAAGGCCTCGAGCTGATGCTGTCCACCGCTGACGACCTCGAGGTGGTCGGGGCGGTCCACGACGGCGACGGGGTGGTCGAGGCGGTCCACCGGCATGCCCCCGACGTGGTGCTGCTCGATGTGCGGATGCGACGGCAGGACGGGATCACCGCCACACGATCGCTGCGTCGGCTGGCGGATCCCCCGAAGATCATCGTGCTGACCACCTTCGACCACGACGAGGTCATGCTGCGCGCCGTGGAGGCGGGCGCCGACGGCTTCCTGTTGAAGACGGCTTCGCCGGCCGAGATCCTCGCTGCCGTCCGGAATGTCGCGGCCGGAGGCGGAGCGGTTTCCCCGGGCAGCGCCCGACAGCTCTTCCACCACGTGCGCCACGACCCCTCCGCGCTTGCCCGCCGGTCCGCTCAGGCCGCGATGGTCACGCTGACGGCCAGGGAGCGTGAGGTGGTCCGCGCCGTCGCCCGCGGGCTGTCCAACGCGCAGATCGCGGCCGAACTTTTCGCGAGCGAGGCGACGGTCAAGACGCACCTGGCTCACGCGCAGGCCAAGCTCGGCTGTTCCGGCCGAGTCGAGGTGGCCGTCCTGGTCGAGCGCTCGGGGCTGCTCGCCGGTGTGGGCAGCTGACGGCATCGCAGTCGGCCGTAGGACGGTCGCCGCACCGCCGGTTGGCCGGTCTCGGCGAGTGGACCGATGCGTGCGCGTGTAGGCGCCGCGTCTACTGTGCTTTGGGTGAACGAGATCCGCAGGGCACGCACGAACGATGTGCGGGCCATCCGTGCACTGGTCCAGCCGTTGGCCGAGACGAGGGTGCTCGTCGCGAAGGACGCGGTCACCTACTACGAGGCGCTGCAGGAGTTTCGGGTCGTCGAGGACGACCGCGGGAAGCTGATCGGGTGTGGCGCGCTGCACGTGATGTGGGAGGACGTGGCCGAGGTGCGCACCCTTGCGGTGGATCCGTCGGTCACCGGGCGGGGCATCGGCGGAAAGCTGCTCGAGACGCTGCTCGAAGACGCACGCGAGCTCGGGGTCGACCGGGTGTTCTGTCTGACCTTCGAGGTCGACTTCTTCACCAGGCACGGATTCACGACGATCGACGGGCAGGCCGTCGACCCGGAGGTCTACGGGCAGCTGCTGCGCTCGTATGACGAGGGCGTGGCCGAGTTCCTCGACCTGGACCGGGTGAAGCCCAACACCCTCGGGAACACCCGGATGCTGCGCATCCTCTGACGCTTCCTCGTTCGGGCATGCCTCGGTGCCCGCCCGTGCTGGCAGCGACCCCGACTGCGGGCAGCGCGCCGCCGTTTCGCCGCCGTCGAGCCAGTGGGTGACCGGGTGCCGGGCGGCCGAGTGGTCGGTCAGCGGCGACGCGACTGGTAGATGCGTCGGACGACGTCCTCGATGTCAGGTTCTTCGACTGACAGGTCGCGCACCTCACAGACATCCGACACGCCGGCCAAAACGGCTGCGGCTGTGGTTGATTCGGGGTCGAAGGCTAGTCGCTGCCGCAGCCCGTCCCCCTCGCTGCCCAGGTGCACGGCACCCGGTATGTCAGTCAGGTCACCCGTCGGCTCGGCCAGGTCGACGACGAGGACCCGCTGGGCGCCGACGGTTGCGCCCAGACCGGCGAGCGTGCCGTCATAGGCCAGGGCACCGCGGTCGACGACGAGCACCCGGTCGCAGAGCCGCTCGATGTCGCCCATGTCGTGCGTCGTGAGCAACAGGGTGGTGCCGCGGGTGGCGCGCTCGTGGATGAGGAACTCGCGCAGTCGTTGCTTGGACAGGACGTCCAGCCCGATCGTCGGTTCGTCGAGGATCAGCAGCTCGGGGGAGTGCAACAGGGCGGCGGCGATCTCGGCGCGCATCCGCTGCCCGAGCGAGAGCTGGCGGACCGGGGTGTCCAGGGTCTCGGCCATCTCCAGTTGCTCGACGAGTTCGGCTGTGCGGCCGCGGGCCTCGTCCGGCCCGAGTCGGTGGATCGCTGCGAGGATGGCGAACGACTCGCGCAGCGGCAGGTCCCACCACAGCTGCGAACGTTGACCGAAGACCACGCCGATCCGGCGTGCCAGCTCCCGACGGCTCGTCAACGGGTCCAGCCCGCAGGTGCGCACGCTTCCGGCTGTGGGCACCAGGATGCCGGTGAGCATCTTGATCGTCGTCGACTTGCCGGCGCCGTTGGCCCCGATGTAGCCGACCGCCTCCCCGGGCCGCACCGTGAACGTCATCGCGTCGACAGCGGTCACGGTGGAGCGTTCGCGCAGCAGCCGCCGGCGCGAGGCCACAGGTCGGCCGGATGCACGCATCCTCGCTGACTTCCGCCGCACCACGAACTCCCTGGTGAGGTCGTGCACCTCGACGATCGGACCGATCGCTCCGTCTCGCAACGCAGTCGCGTGCTGACTCATCCGCCGCCTCCCTGGTAGTGCCGGGTGCCCCATCGCCAGAGGGTCAGGGCGAGTGCCCACACCCAGGCCGCGGCGAGCGGGAGCAGCCAGGCCAGCCAGGTCGGCAGTCCGGCAGGCCCCGGCAGGTCGAGGATCGCGAGCGTGGGCAGGTATGCCGTGAAAGCGACCGGGACGAGATAGCCGAAGATCATCTTCAGCGGCGTCGGGAAGATCGAGGCCGGCTGGCTGGAGGCGTAGGACCCGCCGTAGGTGAACGAGTTCGTCAGCTCCGCCCCGTTGATGAGGAAGAACTGCAGGCTCGCCGCGCACACGAACAGCCCTGCGAAGATGGCGGTCCCGAAGACGATGGCCATCGGCAGCATCGCCCTGGTGGCCAGGGACCAGTCCACGTCGCACCGCACCAGGCCGGCGACCAGGGCGGTCGCCGCCACGCCGATCCGGGACAACCGGCGCAGCGAGAACTCGCACGTCATCAGTTGCGCCAGCACTGGTTGCGGCCGCAGGTAGAAGGCGTCGAGGGTGCCCATGCGCACGAAGGTCGGCAGCCCGTCGATGTGCCCGACCAGCAGGTCGGCGAGGGAGAAGGCGAGGTTGGACAGCCCGAACACCAGCAGTATGGCGTTGAAGTCGAGCCCGCCGAGCACCTGGACGTTGTGGAAGATGACCCACACCTCGGCGAACTCGGTCAGGCCGACGAGCAGGGAGCCGAACAGGTCGAGCAGGAAGGACGCGCGGTAGGAACGTTGCGCTCGGATCCGCGAGCCGATGACAGCGGCGTATGGCGTGTGCCAGGTCCCGTGCAGTGGTCGCCTGGTGCGCGGCGCGAGGTCAGCCACCCTGTACCTCCAGCTTGCGACGACCGGCCGTCGTGAGGACCCGGCCCAGGGCACCGATCACGAGGACCCAGAAGGCCTGGATCACGAGGAGCTGCACCGAGTCCCAGCCGGTCACCCGTCCCGACAACACATCGATGGGGCTCTGCAGGATGGACGGAAAGGGGGTGGCGTGCGCCAGCGCGGACAACCATCCGGGGAAGATGTGCACCGGCACGTAGAGCCCCGCGAGGAAGGTGGCGGTCACGCCATACAGGGAGCGCACCCCGCGCGTCTCGACGAGCCAGAAGCCGAGGACGTTGACGGCATACCGGCACAGGAAGGACACCGTCACGGCGAGCACGATGCTGACCACACCCAGCAGGTAGGGCAACGCGGTCTCCGGCATCGTGAGCCCCACGGTCAGCGCGCCGACGAGGACGCTTGGGAGCCCTCGCGGGATGAAGGTGTATGCCGCCCGGCCCAGGTCGGCCGCGAGATAGGTCGCCTGCACGTCCACCGGGCGGGTGAAGTCGATCGCGATGTCGCCGTTCTTGATGCGGTCGCCGATCTCCGACGGGGCGAAGCCCAGCTCCACGGCGCCGAGCAGGCCCTGCGAGAGCCAGACGTAGGCGCTGATGCCGTCCTGGTCGTAGCCAGACAGCTCGCCCCCCGCGGCAGCCACGGCGGCGAACAGGATCGCGGCCCGGATGAACCCGAAGACGACGTTGGTGGTGAGCCCGGCCAGCATGGCGAGCCGGTAGTTGGCCTGCTTGCGGAACCCCGCCCTGGTCAGCTGCCAGTAGGCGGAGAGGTCCGGGCGCACAACCGCAAGAACCTAGTCGGGCTCGGAGGCTGGCGCAAGCGGATGTGCCGGGCAGGCGGACCCAGGGCGCGCATCCGGGCAGGATGCCCCGGTGGGGCGTAGCCTCCCGGGCATGGATGGAGCCGATTACATCATCGTCATGGGGGTGTCCGGGTCGGGGAAGACCACGGTCGCCAAGGGGATCGCCGAGCGCATGCATTGGGATTTCGCCGAGGGTGACGACTTCCACTCCGAGGCCAACGTCGCCAAGATGCACTCGGGCCACCCCCTCACCGATGAGGATCGGTGGCCGTGGCTGCGGTCGATCGGAGACTGGATCAATGAGCGCGAGAAGCAGGGCACCAGCGCAGTGCTGACCTGCTCGGCCCTCAAGCGGGTCTACCGCGATCTCCTGCGGGAGGGGCGTCCGGGCGTGCGGTTCTGCCACGTAGAGGTCGACGCCGAGCTCATCGCCAAGCGGCTCGCGGCGCGTCAGGGCCACTACATGCCTCCGTCATTGCTGCCGAGCCAGCTGGCCGCGCTGGAACCGCTGGAGCCGGACGAACCCGGAGCCACCGTGTCCGCGGCGCCCACACCGGAGGAGGTTGTGGACAACGCTATGAAGGCTCTGGGTCTTCACGAGGGAGGGAACCAACGATGACGACCACCTACGCCCTGCACCTACTGGCTGCGGACGACAAACCGCTCAGCAGCGCCGGCAACGGTCAGCTGATCGCGGCGGCGCTGCTCGGCATCGCGACCGTCGTGGTGCTCATCGTGTGGGCGAAGTTCCATCCCTTCATCGGGCTGATCCTCGGCACGGCCGTTCTCGGCGCGGTGGCCGCGGTCGCGCCCGGCGACATCGTGACGAGCTTCGTCGACGGTCTCGGCTCGACCTTTGGCGCGGTCGGCCTGTTGATCGCGTTGGGCGCCATGCTCGGCAAGCTGCTCGCCGACTCGGGCGGCGCCAACCAGATCGTCGACAGCATCATCGCCCGGGTGGGGCCGAAGACCCTGCCGTGGGCCATGGCGCTGATCGCGGCGATCATCGGGCTGCCGATGTTCTTTGAGATCGGTGTCGTCATCCTGGTGCCGATCATCCTCCTGGTCGCCCGCGAGACCGGAGTCTCGTTGATGAAGGTGGGGATACCGGCCCTGGCCGGCCTGTCCATCCTGCACGGCCTGGTCCCGCCGCACCCCGGCCCGGAGACGGCGATCAGCCTGCTGCACGCGCCGCTCAGCTACACCCTGATCTTCGGGCTGATCATCGCGGTGCCGACGCTGATCCTCGCCGGGCCGCTGCTCGCGCCGCTGATGGACCGGCTCGTGCCCGTGCACGTCGGCGCCGACGGCAACGCGCGCTCCGGCGTCGCGGCCGACCAGC
>NZ_VOHR01000199.1 GCF_009192725.1 Segeticoccus rhizosphaerae
ACCCGCAACGCCGAGGGCGAGGTGACCTCGGTGCCGCACGGCGAGCGCGCGATCGCCGCCTGCCTGGAGGCCATCCGCCGGGTGCGGACGGAGCGCGGGCCGGCCGGCAGCCGCCTCGACATGAACCACGTGTGGCTGCACATCTGGCCCACCGTGGATGCCGGCCTGGACGAGATCGGCGTTCTCCAGCGGACCATCGCGCCACTCACCGCCGGCGCAGGCATCACCGAGGTGCTCGCCCAGGGACGGATCACCGGCCCGGACGGGGCCGACCGCCCGCTCGCGGTGCGGTTCTCCTACGAGCCTGGAGCGGGTGTGGTGGCGGCGGTGCAGGACGCCCCCAGCGACCTGCTCAAGCCCTTGGACGACTACGACCAGAAGGTGCTTCGGGCACGGCGCCGCGGCACGGTCTACCCCTACGAGCTGGCCGGCATGCTGGCGGGGCGGGGCGGCTCCTTCGTCGAGCACGACCTCGACGACCAGGGCCAGCTCGCCCCGGTCGAGCGCCCGGCCGGCCTCAACAAGGCCGGCATCGTCGTGGGCGTCGCCTCCACGCCCACCGATCGTCATCCCGAGGGCGTGACCCGGGTCGTGCTCCTCGGCGACCCGATCAAGGCGCTCGGTGCCGTGTCCGAGCCGGAGTGCACCCGGATCATCGCGGCCATCGACCTCGCCGAGCTCGAAGGGCTGCCCGTGGAGTGGTTCGCGTTGTCCGCCGGCGCCAGGATCTCGATGGATTCGGGCACGGAGAACATGGACTGGGTGGCTCGGGCACTCAAGCGGATCGTGCTGTTCACCCAGGCCGGCGGTGAGATCAACGTCGTGGTGGCCGGCATCAACGTCGGCGCCCAGCCCTACTGGAACGCCGAGGCGACGATGCTGATGCACACCAAGGGAATCCTTGTGATGACGCCGGACAGCGCCATGGTGCTCACCGGCAAGCAGTCGCTGGACTTCTCCGGCGGGGTATCGGCCGAGGACAACTTCGGCATCGGCGGCTACGACCGGGTGATGGGTCCCAACGGGGAGGCGCAGTACTGGGCGCCGCACCTCGCGGGCGCCCGGGACATCCTGATGTCCCACTACGACCACAGCTACCTGGTGCCGGGCGAGTCCGGTCCGCGCCGTGCGCCGACCACGGACCCGATCGACCGTGACGTCTCCAGCTATCCACACGACATACCCGACAGTGAGTTCGCGACCGTCGGCGAGATCTTCTCGGCGACGTCAAACCCCGACCGCAAGAAGGCGTTCGACATCAGGACGCTGATGCGAGCCGTCTCCGACCAGGACCTGCCGGTGCTCGAGCGCTGGGCCGGCATGGCCGACGCGGACACCGCCGTGGTGCAGGACGTGCACCTCGGCGGCTGGCCGGTGTGCCTCGTCGGGATCGAGTCCAGGTCGGTGCCCCGCCGCGGGTTCCCGCCGACCGACGGCCCCGACACCTACACCGCCGGCACGCTGTTCCCACGGTCGTCCAAGAAGGTCGCCCGAGCCCTCAACGCGGCCAGTGGCAACCGGCCCGTGGTGGTCCTCGCCAACCTGTCCGGGTTCGACGGTTCGCCCGACTCACTGCGCAACCTCCAGCTCGAGTACGGCGCCGAGATCGGTCGCGCCATCGTCAACTTCGACGGCCCGATCGTCTTCTGCGTGGTCTCTCGCTACCACGGTGGTGCGTTCGTGGTCTTCTCCAAGGCGCTCAACCCGCAGATGACGGTGTTGGCCGTGGACGGATCGTTCGCGTCCGTGATCGGCGGTGCTCCCGCGGCGGCTGTGGTGTTCTCCCGAGTGGTCGACGGCCGCACCGCGGCGGACCCGCGGGTGCACGAGCTCGAGACCCGCATGGCGGGCGCGGTCGACGCGCACAAGGCCGGGCTGGCGACGGAGCTGGTCGAGCTCAGGGCGAGCGTGCGGGCGGAGAAGCTCGGTGAGGTGGCCGCGGAGTTCGACGGGATCCACAGCATCCACCGGGCGGTCGAAGTCGGCTCCGTCGATGCCGTCATCGCAGGTCACGAGCTTCGACCGCGGCTGGTGCGGGCCATCGAGGAGTCCCTGGCCAAGGGTTCGTCCGACGGCTGAGAGCGACCCTCCGGTTGAGGTATCCGGCGCGGGGGAGCAGCATCCAGAGGGTGGTGGTGAACGGGCGCAGCGAACCTGACGCCGAGAAGTCCTCGGCGCGCCCGGGGAGGTATGCCCGCCTCCGGATGACGATCGGCCGGCACCCGGCCGACGTGGTGCGTCTGGCCATCTCGGCGGGCGTGGTGCTGCTCTGCCTCGCGATCGCTCGAACGCCTGGGGTCAACCCGGTCGAGCTGGCCATCTTCAACGAGGTGCAGCAGCTGCCGCAGTGGCTGCAGGGCGTCCTTCGGGTGGTGGGCTGGGCCGGATCCTGGCCGGGAATCGTCGTGACTGCGGGAATCGCCTTGTATGTCGGCCGGATCCGCATGGGCGTGGCCCTCACCTCAGCGGCGGCGCTGGGCTGGGTGCTGGCTTGGGTCATCGCCTGGCTGGTGGGGCCACGACCGTTGTCGAGCTCGGAAGTGGCCACGATGCTGCACCAGCCGGGGTCGGCCGGCTTCGCCTTTCCCTCGCCGGAGACGGCCGTGGCCGCTGCCCTCGTCACCGTCGCCGCGCCCTACCTGCGCCGGGGTCCGGCACGACTCGGGTGGCTTGCCGTCGTCCTGGTGGGCGCCGCCGGGGACGTGATCGGCAACCACCTGCCGTTGGGCATCTTCGCTGGCGCGGTCCTCGGCTGGGGGTGCGGCACACTGTTCCACCTCGTCCTGGGGGCGCCGGGCCGGCGCACCACGGAGGCGGGCCTGGTGCTCGTCCTCGAACGGGCCGGCGTGCACGTGAAGAGCGTCTCGCCGGTCGCCCGGACCTGGTTGCACCCGTTGGAGTACGAGGTGGTCACCACTGACGGAGAGCCGCTGCGGATGAAGATCGTCCGTCGGCTGCACCGCGTGGCCGGCCCCACCTACCGGCTGCGCCGTCTGCTCGCGTCCCTGGAGGTGGAGTTCGAGCCCAGACTCTCCACGACCCGGCACGAGGTCGAGCACGAGGCCTACGTCAACCTGCTGGCGCAGAGGGCGGGCATCGGCACGGTCCCGGTCCTGTTGGCCGGCGAGTTCGAGCACGGACCGCCTTTCCTGATCATGCGGCACGTGCCGGGGCGGCGACTGTCCACCTTGGCGTCCCGCGAGGTCGACGACGAGCTGTTGGACGGCATCTGGGCTGACGTGCGGGCCCTGGCGGAGGCCCAGATCTCGCACCACGACCTGCGTGCTGACACGATCCTGGTCGATGCCGAGGGGCAGCCGCGCATCACGGACTTCACGTTCAGCCGAGTGGGTGGACCCTCTGCCGGGAGGCCCCAGGACTTCGCGGACGTGCTGGTGTCACTGGCGTCCGTGGTCGGGGTGACCCGCGCCGTCGACAGCGCGCAGCGGACGCTGGACGAGGAGGACCTGGAGCGCGTGCTGCCCTGCCTGCAGCCGCTGGCGCTGCGCCGGCGCATGCGCCGGCAGCTCGAGGACGAACGGACCCTGCTCGCCGACCTGCGCGAAAGGCTGGCCGACCAGCTCGGTTGCGAGGTGCCGCAGTTCCGTTCGCCGGTGCGCGCGACCACCGTCGCGATCATGCTGGCCGTCGGCCTGGCGATCTACCTGTTGCTCCCGCAGGTGGCCAGCCTGCCGCAGGTCCTCACGCTGCTGAAGGACGCGCACTGGATCTGGTTGGGCGTGGCCATCGCGATGGGCGTGCTCTCGATCGTGGCGGCATCGGTGAGCCTGATCGGTTCGAGTCCCACCCCACTGCCCTTCTGGCGCACCACAGCCGTCCAGCTGGCGGCCACCTTCACCGGTCGTACCACCGCGGCCGGGATCGGCTTCTACGCGATCAACATCGTCTACCTCGAACGGCTCGGACTGCGCCGCTCGCGGGCCGTGGCGGTCCTCTTCCTCAACCGGGCGGTGCACGGTCTGGTCACCGGGATCCTGACGTTGCTCGGCGTGCTCGCGATCGGGGCCGCCGCTCCCATCGGCTCCCTGGCCGTGCCCAGCGAATGGGTGATCATCGTCGTGCTGGTGCTGATCGCCATCGTGGCGGGTGTGCTCGCGTCCCCCTGGGGTCGCCGCCGGCTGCTGCGCCCAGCCCTGCGCGGCCTTCGAGAGCTGGTCCGCGAGCTGCTGCCCACCCTGCGCCATCCCGTCCTCGCCACTGAGCTGCTCGTCGGGTCGGTCGCGTTCCTGGTCTTCCAGGCGCTCGGCCTGGCGGCGACGCTGCGCGCCTTCACTCCCGACTTCTCCGTGGTGGCGGTGATGTCGGTCTACATCGTCGGGGCGACCCTCGGGCAGCTGGCGCCGACACCCGGAGGTCTCGGGACGGTTGAGGCGGCGATGGTGGCGGGACTGACCGCCATCGGCATCCAGTCGGGAGAAGCGGTCGCGGCGGTGCTGGCCTCGAGGCTGCTCACGTTCTGGCTGCCGATCCTGCCGGGGTTGGTGGCCTTCCGGCTGCTGCAGCACCACCGCGTCGTGTAGAGGTCAGCTAGAGCCCGAGGAGGCCGCGCGACAGACCGAGTTGTGGCGAAAATCACTCTGAACAGGGGAAATCCGGCGCCGGAGGGGCCTGTTGTACCAAATACCATGGTGCGGGGCAACCCACGACAACGATCTATCCCAGAGGAGGCAGAACCAATGCGTACTGACGCAACAGGAATGACCAACGTGAAGGTGCGCAACGTGCACGGAGCCCGGCTGGCGCTCGGCGTCGTGGCCGCTGTCTTCTTCGCCGTCATGGCTCCCGTCCTCCTCGTGAACGGTGCTGCTGCGCTCCTCGTGGTCGGCTCCGTCGTCCTGGCCCTCCTGGCCGGGCTCGATGCGACCGTCAGCGCCGACGCACTGTTGCACGGCACCGCCACGGTGGTCGCCACCAGCGTGCCGGAGCACGGCTTGGCCGCCTGAGCCGCCACTCCAGACCCGACCGGCCGGTGGGCACCGTGAACGCGGTCCACCGGCCGAGTTTTGTCCTTTTCCGGTCAGGCCACCCGGTCCACGCGGGTCGGGTGCGACGCCAGCCCCACCATGCGGCGGCAGTGCGCCGGGAGCCGGGCCAGGGCGGCGCGGACCGCCTCCTAGTTCTGCGCGTCGGCGAACTCGACTTCGTCGGCAGCGCGCAGGACCAGGTGCAGGCACTCTCGCCGGGTCGTGGCCGCCACCCATGCCGGCAGCGCCCCGGGCCCGGTCAGCTCCGACAAGTGGCCGAGGGCACGGGTGAGCACCACGCGCGTGACGTGGGCCGTGTCGGCCTCGCAGAGATGGCAACGGCGGCAGATCGCGCACACCAACGCCACGTAGCGAAGGACGAGCTCCTGCCATGCCGCCTCGTCACCGGTTGCGGCAGACCTGACGAGGACGTCCGTCGGGGTGCGTTGGTCATGCCTCTGGTCGCTCTCAGTACTCATCGGCGCGCCCTGGTCGTCCATCGGCCGGCCAGCCCGACGGGCGGCGCAGGCCGACGAGGGACCGCCCGACATGGTCCCTCTTCGAGGTCTCGGCCAGGTCCCTCCAGGCAGTCGGACCGTCGACCCCGTCGCTGACCCGGGCAGCGATGGCGCCGGCGACGGCGGCGGCCGCGAAGGCGGAGCCACCCCACCGGCCGAGGCCACCGGTGCCATCCCGGTGCACGTCGCAGGTACTCACGACGTCGGCCCCGGGCGCGAGGGCGTCGACCCAGGGCGCGTCCGGGGTGGAGTCGGCCGGCGCTTCCCCGTCGAGCGCGCCGACGGCGACGACACGTTCCATTGCCGCCGGCCACACCGGTGCGGGTGCCATCCCGTCCGACGCGGGTCCACCGTGGTCGCCGGCTGCGGCCACCACCACGGTCCGCGGGCCGACGGCGCGCACCGCCTCCTGCAGCACCATCGGGGGACGGCCGTCGTCGGTGCGACAGCCGACGCTGAGCTGGATGACGTCGGTGTCCCGCGCCCCGAGGTCGGCCAGATCCTTAGCGAGCGACCATCCGTCGGCGGTCCCGTCGTCCCGGAGACCGGCGCGCAGGTCGACGACGGCTCCGGGAGCCTGCCGCAGCACCAGACCCGTCACGAACGTCGCGTGGTCCGCGTCCCCTCGGTCGCTGGTTCCGTCCGCCGTGGCCAGGTCTCGGGCGGCGGCGATCACGGCCCCGTCAAGCCATGGGTGGGGCCGCAGCCGCGAGTCGACCACCCCCACGCGCGCGCCGTTGCCGGGGAACCGCCCCCGGGGGAGCACGTCACCGGGGCTCGAGCCGACGGGCACCACCGACGAGCCGGTGACCCGCTCCAGCAGCCGGTTCTTTCCCAGCGCAGGCAACCACCCGGCATACCGCTGCGCGAAGAGGCGTCGCAGGCAGACCAGGGTGAGGTCCAGGTCAGCAGCCTCGGCGCCCGCATCCTCGGCGCGCGCCACGGCTTCGTTCACCCACGACCGGAACTGTCGGCGCACCTTGCTCACGGCAGCGGAGGGTTCGAGGCAGACGAGGGCGAGGCCGAGGCGCTCGTCCTCGTCTGCGACGCGAGGACTGGCGCCCCACGTGTCGAGCTGGTGCAGGACGAGCCCGAGATGGGGCAGTCCCACCACCAGGTGGTCGCCGTAGAAGCGCTGTTGCTGTCCGCGCACGATGCGCTCGGTCCTGCCCTTGCGGTAGATCATCGTCGTCGCCCGTCTGTGGCCGCCGCTGTGTCATCGGAGAGGACCGGGCCGTGCCCTCCCTGATACGTCGCCGCCGGGACTATTTTTCTCCCGCGAGGAAGATCCGTGACCAATTCTTGACCAGCACGTGACATACCCGCCGGGGGTGTGTAGATTCGTGTCCGCTGCCGACGGGGCAGTTCTCCGGGTGGCTCGCCGAATCCTGCCGCCATCGCGGAGATCCACAGACCGCACGGCAGGAGCGGGGGACCCACTTCGGGGCGTCGAGAGATGCCCCTCGGGGTGAAGCGTCCGTGTGTTCCACCGGTCGACACGGGGTCGTCGAGTCGGGGGAGCAGGCGGAGGCCGGGTGATACTCCCACCCGAACCCGACAGCTGACCTCGCAGGCGTCTGGAGAGGCCAGACCCGCGTGTCCACGAAGACCCCCGGGCGCCACCGCGCCCCGAGCCGATTCTCGTTCCGTCCCGCCGCGCAGGCGTCCGCTGTCGTCGCCGTGACCGGCGGCCTCGTCCTCGCCATGGCACCGACGGGGCCGCCGGTCACGGCGACG
>NZ_VOHR01000002.1 GCF_009192725.1 Segeticoccus rhizosphaerae
GGCCGGGGCCGGACAAGGCCGCCGAGCGCGCCGCCGCGCCGCTGCTGGCCGCGGCCGAGACGGCCATGCAGGAATCCCAGTGAGCCCGGTCGACCCGGACAAGGGCGTGTACGGGATCTCGGTGGCTGCCGAGCTGGCCGGCATGGACGCCCAGCGACTGCGCATGTACGAGTCCCGCGGGCTGCTCGAACCCGACCGGACCGCTGGGGGCACCCGCCGCTACAGCGCCGACGACCTGGACCGGCTGCGCCGCATCGGTGCCCTGCTCGGCGACGGGCTCAACCTGGCCGGCATCGCCATGGTGTTGGACCTGCAAGACGAGAACGGCCGGCTGCACCACCGGCTGAAGAACCGCGAGCCCACCGGCAACCACGGCCACGACACCACGCACAGTACGGATGATGCCGCCACCACGAAGGGAGAAAACCGGTCATGACACCGACGACCACCCCGGGCGGCAACGACGAGCCCGTTGACCCCACCGCCGCCGTGCCCGAGGCCGACGCCGCCGAGCAGGCCACCCCGGCCGTCCCCGAGACCACCGACCACACCGAGGATCGCCGCGATGAGACCGACGAGGTAGACCAGGCGGATGCTTGGGAACAAACCCTGCCCGTACCCGGCCAGGACGACGATGACTACGACTACAGGGGCGGCCCAGGCTCCCGCGACTGAGCCTACGGCCGTAGCTTGGGCTTCCGCCTCGCCATCACGGGCGTACGGCGACCATCTCGATCTCGACATGTGCGCCGAGAGGCAGGCCAGCCACGGCGATCGTGGTACGTGCGGGGGGCGGCTGCGCGAAGTACGACGCGTACACGCGGTTCATCTCGGCGAAGTCGTCCATGTCGGTCAGATAGACGTTGCACTTCACGACGTCGTCGGTCGTCAGGCCGGCAGCAGAGAGCACGGCGACGAGGTTGTTCAAGCATCTGCCGGTCTGCTGACCGGGGCCACCCTCCACCAACGTGCCCGTGTGTGGGTCCAACGGCGTCTGCCCGGACAGGAAGACCAACTGGCCCGTGTCGATGGCTTGCGAGTAGGGACCGACGGCCACGCCACGCTCCGACGTGACGGCAATGCGTGACATGGGCGCTCCCATTCGTGTACGAGTAAGGGCTGGCGAGTTCAGCCTGCCACAGTGAGCGTTGCATCGCGGCGGCGACACTACTGCGGAGCAACCGTCCCGTCGGGCCTCGAGACCGCGGGTCACACCTCTCGGGAGCCGGTGGTGTGCTGCCAAGCGTCGGGCCACGCGACGCAATCGACGGTCAGAAACGGTTCGTCGGCCACGGTCGCCGGCGTGAGCCCGGTGAGCGCCTGAACATCTCGGTGCAGGTGGGACTGGTCGGTGAAGCCACGGTCGGCCGCGACTGCCGACGACCCGGTCCCCGGCATGGGAGACCTCCGCGTCCACCGGGGGCCTCAGCTCGAGTCGGCGGGCCAGGAGTTCATCGGTCAACGCGAAACGTTCCTGCCAGGAGCGGGCATCCTCGAGTTGCCGGGCGATTCGTGATGCCTCGCTTCCCCGCAGCTCGTCCAGGGCGATCACGGCCCCGCCCAGTTCGGCTGACTGGCACCCAGAACCGCTCCCGCGGTCACTGGCGACAGGCGCACCTGCAAACACGCGAAACTCTCTGCCTGATGCACCTGCATCGGTTCGAACCCGAGCCCGGCAACGAAGCTTCCGTGCAGCTGGCGGCCCGTGGCACCACCTACGGTGATGAAAACGGGGCCGAACATCAACGCGAGCGTCACGCCCGGGGGTGGGATCACCCGTAGGCCGGTCGGGGTCATGCCCCGGTAACGGAACCCGGCCATCGCTCGGACCCGGGTACTGGTACGGCGGCCCATGGCTCGGTGTCACCCTCTTGCACGCCGTCAGGGAGAAGTAGTCGGAGGAAGCCGGACGGCCCCCAACACGCCAGCACAGGAAGACCCGCTCGCTAAGCATCTTGACGGCCATGATCCCTCGGGCCCACGAATGTGAATGCACCGCGGTGCACGGTGAGGGTGCCGTCGGCCAGGGCTCTGGTGAAGTTCGCCATGCGCCTTGGACCGTTAGTCAGCAGTGTGGGCAACATGGCTGCGCCGTCAGCGCTCGAGGGCACCGCGAGCTCGTGGAACCACTCCAGGGCCCAGGCGGTCTCGTCCACCCATTCGATCGTCTCGAACCCGCTGCCTTCGATGGTCGGGCGCAGGTCAGCGGGTGTCGTGAGGAAGCTGTCGTCGCCATCCAGCGACCATGGCAGAGGGACCTCGGGCTTGTCTCGACCGCTCTGACAGACCTCGAAGGTCGCCAGCCTTGCCCCTGGCCGGAGCCGACCCCCGATGTGGTGGAAGAACCCCGTCTTGTCGGCGATGTTCATCTGGACGTGCATGGTGTAGGCGGCGTCGAAGTCGCCTCGCTCGACCTCGGTGATATCAGCGCAGGAGAAGCTGACCTGTCCGGCCAGGCCGGCAGCCTGCGTCATGGCCGTTGCGGCGTCGACGTAGGACCGTGCGGTGTCCACGCCGACGACCGCGCAGCCGGTCGAGCGGGCGATTTGCCGGGCCGGGCCACCAAGTCCGGAGCCGACGTCGAGCGCGGTCATGCCGGGGGCGAGTTTGAGGCCTGGCAATATCCGGTCCACGGCGGCGGCTCCGCCGGCGTGGAACTGGTCGATCCCGTCGAGCTGCGACTGGGTGAGGGCGGCCATCTGGGTTCCCGTGCGTTGTTCGATCGTGGTGATGAGGCCGGTCTCTGTGTAGGTCATGGCGTGGCTCCCGATCTGGGCAGGGTCTGGGTAAGGGCTGGGCCGGTGCCGGCGGTCCCGACTCCGTGGCGGGCAGCGATGCCTCGGATTGCCGCGGCGAGCAGGTGCGGCTGCTCGCTGGTGGTCAGGTGGCCGCCGGGGAAGGTGAGTACCTGCGCTTGGGGTACGCGCTGCCGGGTGGCAGGGATCTGCCGGTGTTCATAGGGGTCCTCGTCGCTGCCGCCGACATAGAGGGCGACCGTGTCATCGAGGTCGCGGATGATCGCGGACAGGTCCCACCGGTCGGCGTGGCGGTGGTGCTCGGCGACGAAGCCGGCGGCGTTGTGGGCGAAGGCAGCTCCCTCCCGTCGGGTGATCGCCGACCACAGCTCGCTGAGCTCCTCCGGACCGGGCCGGTAACCGCGCGAGTACATCCGGGCCCGCAGCATGGAAGCGGCGAAGGCGCGTGGCGAGCTCTGCCACCGCCGCATCCCCAGCGCCCCAAGCGGGCTGGCCAGTAGCGGCGTGCCCTGCCACGGGTGGCTGTGCGCGTCGGCGAACAGGCCACCATTGATCATGAACGCGGCCACGATCACCGTCCCGGCGGTGCCGCCGGAAGAGGTCCGTTCCGCCTGGCGGCGCAGCAGCTCCAACAGCGCCAACGAGGTGTAGTCGAAGGTGACCACGACGGTCCGGCGCACGCCATGGTGTCGCCACAGTGCCTGGACCAGGTCTGCCCGCTCGTAAGTGGAGTACCGGTAGTCCCGGGGCTTGTCCGAGTCACCCTTCCCCACTGGCTCCACATACAACCGCGGGGCGAGATCACCGCCGAGCAGGCGATCCACTTGCGCCCAGCCGTAGGACCCGTCCGGGAACCCGGGGAGCATCGTCAGCCACACGGCGTCCTGGTCCGTTCCCGGCGCCGCAGCGGTGATGCGCTCGAAAACCCTGAGCGCGTCGGGAGCCGCAGCGCGCTGCTTCCCGGTCGGGACGCGCGCAGGTGCCGGGTCGTACCAGACCCGCCGCCCGCCGGCGAACCACTCAGCCGCCGTCACCGGCGCATGTCCCGGTCGTGTCTCAACTGGGATCTTGGTCCTGTCCATCAGAGTCTCCTCCGGCTTCGGTTGTGTGGACGCTGTCCACTAGTTTGTCGACATGAACAGCGAATCAACCGGTGGGAGAACCACAGCCCGGCGGCATCCTCGAGGTGCCGTCCGGGACGGCTTGGTCAGCGCAGGACTCGAACTGGCGCGAGCTGGAGGCCCGGACGCCGTCGTCCTGCGGGAAGTGGCCCGGCGGGTGGGGGTGGTGCGCAACGCCGCATACCGGCACTTCGCCGATCGCGAGGAGCTGCTCGCCGCGGTCTGCACGGCGGCCATGCGAGAACTCGCCGCACGCATGGCCGCTGCCGTCGGCCGCGTGCGCGGTAGGTATGGCGACCCAGTCGCAGCACGTCACCGGTTGCGCGCGGTCGGCCGGGCATACCTGGCGTTCGCCCGCGCCGAGCCGGGACTGTTCGCGACCGCGTTCGCGCTCCCTCCTCAGCATGACTACGAGGGCCCCGACCGCGGCACCGGCCGAGTTCCCATGCCGTTCGATCAACTTCGCGCGGTGCTGGACGAACTGGCCGACGCCCGGGTGCTCAACCGGCGGCGGCGCGCCGGCGTCGAATACCCCATCTGGTCCACCGTCCATGGGCTGGCGGTGCTCACCGGCGAGGGACCGCTGCGTGACCTACCCGATGAAACCCTCCGCCATTTTGAGGAGCTCACCGGCGACTTCATCGAAGGCGTCCTTTCCCCGCGCGGACCGGGTGGACGGGGGAACGCGACTGGTGTCGACCGGACCTGACAACCGACGGTACGGCCTTGTCGTCGCCACCTCGGCCCGGACACGTCGTAGTCCGGTCCCTCTCCTCCAGCACAAGTACGGTCGGGCCTGGCCGCCGGCGCCGGTGGCGGCCCGTTGTCGGGCCACGCTCAGTGGACGGCGATCCCCTCGATGCCGGTGGGGAGCCCTGAGATGCTGCCGATGCGGGTCAGGGTGCCGTCGCGGTTGACGCGGTAGGTGTCGATGCGTCCGGCGGCGCCGGCCTGGGCGTAGAGGGTTTGTCCGTCGGGAGAGGCAGCCATGTCGATGGGCCCGGCGTCGGTGGTTGCGACGACACCGGTGCTGCCGAGTAGTGCCGGGATGCCACGGGGCGAGACGGTGTACGCGCTGATGGTGTTGCTGCCGGCGTTGGCGACGTAGTAGTGGTTCTGGATGCGGGTGACCCAGCACAGCCCTTGCTGACCGTCGCTGAGGGAGCCGATCGGGGTGAGGCGGGTGTCGGGGTGCACCGCGTAGGTGCCGAGCGTGCTGTTGCCGGCTTGGGCGACGACGAGGTGCCCGTTGGGAGTGAACGTGAAGGCGAACGGCACCGGTGTCGACGCTGCGGTGCTCGCGAGATGTTCCGAGAGCAGACCGCGTGGGGTGACTCGGAAGGCTTCGATGCTGTTCGTTGCCGCCTTGGTGGTGACGAGCAGGTTCCGTCCGTCTGGGGTGAATCCGATCTGTCCGGGCGAGGTGAGGAAGTTCGGCGGGGTCGTGTTCGCAAGCTCGAGGTGGCGGACCGAGCCGTGGATGTGGCGCAGGCGGCCGTGGTTCAGGCGGAAGCCGGCGACGGTTCCGGCGCCGCCCCCGTTGAGCGCGTAGACGAGGTCGCCGTTCACCGCGATGCTGACCGGGAACCTGCCTCCGGAGGGCAGAACCTGACGGCGGGTGAGCCGGTCTCCGCGGACCTTGAACACGGAGAGGGTGTTGCTGCCAGCGTTCACCGCGAGCAGGGTGTGCTGGCGGGCGTTGTAGACCAGCGATCCCTGTGAGGCGAGGTAGTCGGCCACGGAGTTAGAGGCTTGGCCGCCGAGGCCACCGGTGGAGTAGCTGCCGGCGCGGGTCAGGGTGCCGTCGGGCGCCTGGTCGTAGACCGCGATCCGGTTGCCGGTCAGGGAGTTGGTCTGGATCATGACCGTATGCCGTGTGGAGGACACCTGCGCCTGCGGGGATGCTGCCGATGCGACGCCCGCCGGGAATACGAGGCTCAGCGCCCCGACCAGGGATGCTGAGGCGACGATGCTGCGGGTTGGCTTGTTCATGATCATTGCTTTCCGTGCGGTGTGGATGGTGTGCCGCGGGTTCCGGTGAGCCACGCTGACTGGTCAGTCTCGGTTCGGCCTCCGGGCGTTACACCGAGATCACTGCCCGCCCGCGCGGCAGTCCCGTAGGCGGGAGTCGTCGGCACTGTTCGCGGACGACTAGACCGGATCTGCTGAGGCATAGAGTGGGCGAGTGGGTGAGCAGGCTGGTGCCGATGATCCCCGAACACGCAGCGACGACGAGCTCGTTGCCGCACTGCTGGCCGGTGACGAGCGTCGGTTCGCAGAGATCGTTGATGCCTGGTCGCCGGCCATGCTGCGGCTCGCGCGATTGCACGTGTCCTCCGGGTCGGCCGCCGAGGACGTCTTGCAGGAGACCTGGATGGCGGTGCTGGGCGGGTTGCACCGTTTCGAGGGCCGGGCCCGGCTGCGTACCTGGGTGTTCCAGATCCTGCTCAACGTCGCCCGAACCCAAGGGGTCAAGGATCGGCGGACGGTGCCGTTCTCCGCGCTGACCGCTGATCTCGACGCCGGCCCCACCGTGGACTCGGCGCGCTTCCAGGGACCCCAGGAGCCGTTTCCCGGCGGCTGGCGGCAGTTTCCCGCGCCCTGGACGTCACCGGAGGACGCGGCCCTGTCCGGGGAAGCCGAACGGGTGATCCGAGAGGCGATCATGCAACTTCCCGAGCGCCAACGGGTCGTGATCGCCCTACGGGACGTCGACGGCTGCAAACCGCAGGAGGTGTGCGAGATTCTGGGGTTGTCACCAGGGAATCAGCGCGTGCTGCTGCACCGTGCCTGCGCGTTCGTCCGCCAGCAGGTCGAGGGCTACTTCAGCAGGCGCCACGCCGCGCGAACGGAGCGAACATGACTGCAATCACTTGTGCGCAGCTCGTCGAGCTGGTGACCGACTACCTCGAGGGCGAGCTCGACGAGCTCACCGCCCGCCGCTTCGAGGAGCACCTGGCCCTCTGCTCAGGATGTCGGACGTACGTCGACCAGTTCCGCCAGGTCATCCAAGCTGCGGGCCAGGTCGCCGAGGACGACCTGTCCTGGCAGGCGCGAACCCATCTGTTGGCCGCGTTCCGGGGCTGGCGCGAGCGCTGACCCGGCATCTTCGTGCTCACCCGCTCAAGTTCAGGCAGGCTACGCAGCTGGCCGGGACTACGGCCCGAGCAGCGACATGTGAAGTCCGCCAAGCTGCCTCCGACGGGGGCCTCGGGCAGTGAGAAGCTTAGGACTCGCCTGCCGTCGGTGGTGTGGGGCACTTCGTGCGCGCGCTCGGTGGCCGGGGCGCTGCCCCGCCGTTGCGTGTAGCCGGGCGTGGTGGCCTGCCAGGGCTCCGGGGCGCGGCTGGGGCGGGTGCTGGGGATCTGCTGGGCGGTGGCCCACCGCTGCAGCGCGGTGAAGGTGGTGTGCTCGAATTCGAGCGGTAGGTTGCGGCCGGCGTGTTCGAGGGAGCGGATCAGCCCGTGGACGGTGGCGCAGGTCAGTTGGGTGGCCGCGCCAGCGGGCCGGAGCTGGCCGGGGGAGTGGGGGCGTGTCCAGGAGTCTCCGAGGGCCGGGCCGAGCATCATGCCGCGGGCGGTGTCGATCCGCTTGGCGAGAAGGGCGGCGGATTGGATGTCGGTGGTCATGCGTGTGCCTGCTTTCACAAGAGGTCGTCGATCTGCGGCACGCGCAGCGCGGTGTGGTGATCTGTCGGGCGGCCTGGTCCAGACGTGACGTGTCCCTGCAGGGCGGTCCGGTAGGCCAGCTGCACCAGGTCGCGGGCGCCCAGGTGCGGCCATCCGTGCACGGTGCGCCGCAGACCCAAGGGGATCGCGGAGACGCCGTAGCGCGCGCCGAGCAGTGCGCCGGTGATCGCGGCGACCGTGTCGGTGTCGTGGCCGATGCGGATGGCCGCGTGCAAGGCCCGGACCAGGTGGGCGGGGTCGCCGTCGCGGTGGTCGGTGTGCACGATGGCCGACCACGCGGCCTGCAAAGCTGTCACGGTGAACCCGTTGCGGGTGAAGTGGGCCGGCTCGCGTTCCTCGGCCTGGTCGATCCACCGGGCCCAGCTGGTGCGCCGCGGTCCGGGCACGAGGTCCAGGCCGGAGCGCAGGTCCAGCACCCCGTCGGTCACGGCGAGCCGCACCGCCTCGGTCCAGAGCACGCAGGAGTCCCCGGCGAGCGGGTCCCAGTGGGTGAGTTCGGCGACGGCTCGGGCCGCGGTGGCGGTCAGGTCGCGGCTCTCCAGTCGGGCCACGCCGATGATGCCGGTGCGCATCAGCGCGCCGTTGCCAGCGGTGTGGCCGGTTCGCTGGTGCAGGGCTCGTGAGGCGTCGAGCATCGCGACGTAGTCCCCGCCACCCGCCTGCTGGCGCGTGGCTCGCAGCACGGTGGAGGTCTGGGCCCCGATGTCCGCGGGAGCCGAGTCCAGCCAGCGCAGGAACTGGTCAGCGATGCGGCTCATGCCAGCATCGCTGTTGGGCAACGACCCGGTCGCCGTCACCTCGGCGATGCACACCGCCATCTGGGTGTCGTCGGACCACTCACCCGGGGCGTACCCGCCCAGCCCGCCACCGGTCATCCGGGGCACCTGGTCGGCGGCCAGGGCAGGCGCGAACTCGTACGGCACCCCCAGCGCGTCCCCGCAGGCTTGGCCGAGCAGCACACCGCTGGCCCTGTCAATCTGTGTCGGCGTCAGTCTCATCCGAACCACCTCTCTCTCGTCATCCTGACGATATATGCGGCTACCGACAGAACCTCCGGTCAGCCGGACGAGTCGCAGGTAAGGCGCCTGGCGCCAGCGCAGGGCGCCGTCGTTCTTCACGCAGAGAAGCACATCGCCGACGCCGTGGCGCGCATCACCCGAGTCACCACGGGTGGCCGTCACCCTGCAGGTCCGGAGTTCGTGTAGGGCGCAACTTCGAGCACACCGCTCGACGACGTTCCCGCTGAGGCGCTGATCGGGCTCACTCTTGCAACGGGACTACTTGACCAGCGCGTCGGATCGTGCTTGTAGACCGGCGACGATGAGGACGATCGCGACAAAGATGTACTCGTAGAGCGCGGGCAGTCCGAGAAGCACGATGAGGTCGTTGATGATGCCGAGGATGAGCGCCCCGATCGCAGCGCCAACGATCGATCCCCGTCCGCCTGTGAAGGGTATTCCCCCGAGAATCACCGCAGCGATCGCCTCGAGCGAGTAGCCCTCGCCGGTGTTGGGGTAGATCGACCCCTGCCACGCCGTGATCATGATCCCGGCGCATGCCGCCAAGAGCGCCGAGATGGCGAACACGCTCATCTTGAGCCAGTCCGCCCTCAAGCCGACCCGTCGCGCCGCTAGTTCGTTCGAGCCGATGCTCTTGAGCCACAAGCCGAGTCTGGTGAAGGACAGGATGCACTGCCCGACGATGACAATCCCGACCGCGATGATGATGAGGTTGGAGATCCCGCCTGTCGAGCCTGCGACGCCGGCGAAGCCGAACGAGGTCTGCGCCGTGTTGCGGCTGGCAGGGCTGATGTAGGCGCCGCCGTTGGTAAGCAAGGCGATCCCGCGGAAGCCCCAGTACGTGCCCAGGGTGACGACGAACGAGGGAATGTGGACCTTCGCAACCAGTGCCCCGACGATCAGGCCGACCACGATGGAGCCAAACAGGGTGATGAGAATCGCGAGTCCGGTGGGTACTGCGTGGAAGACGGTTAGCCAGGCCACGGCCATCCCGAAGGACGCCAGCAGACTCTCGACCCCCAGGTCGATCGATCCCACCATCACTACGAACGC
The DNA here is from genome assembly GCF_009192725.1 of Segeticoccus rhizosphaerae. Classification (GTDB taxonomy): domain Bacteria; phylum Actinomycetota; class Actinomycetes; order Actinomycetales; family Dermatophilaceae; genus Segeticoccus; species Segeticoccus rhizosphaerae. Next base: position 9,639 of record NZ_VOHR01000002.1, read on the forward strand.
CTCGCCGACCGCCACGACAGCGAGGAAGCTTGAGCCGACGAGCAACGCGTTGAGGTTGGCCGGGCGGATGAAACTTGGAGTGATGATGGTGGCGATGACAGCGGCGATGATCAGGAATCCAACCGGCCTGCGGATGCTGCCTTCGCGACCCAGGATCAGCCGGGAGGCATGGCGTAGACGGGCGTCCCTGGGATTCGTTGCGGCTCGGAGAGGCCCGCGTGGTCCGGAGACGCGAGGGAGGTGGGGGAACGGCATACGTGGTCTCATCCGGTACTTGTGGCCGGACTGCCGCCGAACATGAGGTGAACCAGGTCGGCAACCTTTATGTCCGTGTTGTCCAGGACGTGTTCGAGCCGTCCGTTCACGAATATCGCGATGCGGGTACACACAGCGAGGACGTCCTCAAGGCGGTGGCTGATGAGAACGACTGTCTTGCCGCGGGCATGTAGGTCGAGGATCGTGTCCAGGACGTCGTCAGACTTGGCGGCAGAGACGTTCGCCGTGGGTTCGTCCAGCAAGATGATGTCCCGGTCGAAGAGGAGACCTCGGGCCACGGCGACCAGTTGCCGCTCACCTCCGGACAGCTCGCTGACGGGCCAATCTGGTTCGATCTTGGTCTTCATGCGCGCGAGTACGTCGCGCGCACGCCGCCTCATGAGCGGCCGACGGAGCATCCCGTAGCGGCCGAGTTCCGCGCCGAGGAACAAGTTCTGCCAGACCGTGAGGTCCGGGGCCATGGCGAGGTCTTGGTAGACCATCTCGATACCCAGCGCTTGACGGGTCTGTGCAGGGGAGCTCATCCGCACCGGCTTGCCGCGGTAGCGAAAGCTGCCTTCGTCGGGCTGGAGGTAGCCACTGAGCAGGGACAGGAAGGTTGACTTGCCGGCCCCGTTGTCGCCAACCACTCCCAGTACATCGCCCTCGTGGATTTCGAGGCTGACGTCATCCAGGGCGGTCACCGCCCCGAAGCGCTTGACGAGACCTTGCACAGACAACACGGGTACCCCGGCGGCAGGGTGCTGAGGTGAGAGGTCGGTGGCGTCCATTGAGTGCTTTCGCTGTTGGTGCGTTCGCTCATCCGGCCGGGTAGGACTTGAACCCGCCATAGGGCAGGGCAGACACGGTCTGCGGGGTGCCCCAGGCGCCTACCTTCGCCACGTTCTTCTTGGTCACGACCACCTGGGGCAACAGCACCACACCGTTGGGGTAGCGATTGGCGTCCGGCTTGGTCTGTTTCGTGAGATAGGCGTCGATCGCCTCTACGGCCCAGAAGGCTTCCACGTATGGCGCGTGAGTCACAGTGCTGAATTGGGTTCCGGACTTGATCGCGGCGAGGCTTTCCGGCTGGGCGTCTGCGCCGCACACGATCACCTGCTTGCCAGCGGTGATGTTGTGGGACTTGAGCGCGTTGATCGCCCCGAGGGCCATGGCGTCGTTGCTCGCGATGACAGCCTGAACGTTCGTGGACTTCGCCAGCGACTCGGAAATCAGGGTTTGCGCCTTGTCTGTGGCGAAGTCGGCCGACTGGTTGAGGAGCACGGAGAGGTCGCCCTTCTTTTCCAGAGGCTTCAGTACGGTCTGGATCCCTGCCTCACGGTCGACTGAGGTGCTCGCGCCCTGCGTACCCTGCAGATCGATGACGTGCCAGGGCTTCTTCAGCCCGGAGGAGGTCAGGCCTTGGATGCAGCTCGTGGCCAGCTGCTTGCCGAGTTTCTTGTCATTGTCGCCGATGAAGGCGATGCGCGCGCTGGGGTCCGTGACGTCGCGGTCGATCGTGATGATCGGGACCGAGCTGGAGGCCTGCTTGGCGGCACCGGTGACCGAGCCGTCGATCGCGTTGAGGATGATCGCCTTGGCACCGGCCGCCTGTGCCTGTTTGATCTGGTTGATCTCGGTCGATGCCGATCCGTTCGCGCCGAGGATCTTGATGTTGAGGCCGGGAAAGTGCTTGCTGGCGTCCTGTACTCCTTTGGCCATGGGCGCAAAGTAGGGCGGTGTGTAGCCGTTGAAAATGAAGTAGACCAGTTGCTTCCCCCCGGTACCTCCGCCGGTGGTGCCGTTGGTCGCCGAGCTGGAGGGGGAGCTACCTCCGCACGCGCTGAGGATCAAGCTTGTGCCGCAAGCGGCGGCCAGCCAGATTGGGACCCTTCGTCGTAACGTCATGCTTGACACCTTCTTGATGGCATGCCACCGGACCAGTCATCCGGTGACGAGTTGGAGATGCGTCGCAGAAGCACGGTCAGCCCGTTTCGGCCATGCTCCACATGCTCCAGAGCTGGGTTCGCATGTGTCGTGGTTGGCGCAGCGTGGTGATGACCGCGGCTGCTACGTCTTCAGGTGTCAGCCAGTCCTCTTGGCCCGGGGTATCGGCTGTGCGTCCGAGCCCGAGTGCGAACTCGGTTCGGGTGGCGGCCGGGCAGATGCTCGTTACTCGCACTCCTTGAGGGGCTAGTTCCCGGTCCACCGCGCCGGCGAGGCCGATCTGGGCGAACTTGGTTGCGGCGTAAACGGCCTCGTTCGCGCCGCCGCGGAGTCCTGCTACCGAGGCGATGATCACGATGTCGCCGCCGCCGCTGGGATTGGCCAAGAGTTGCGGTAGCGCCGCACGTAAAGGCCAGATCGTGCCTGTGATGTTGGTGTCGATCATGGTCGCGACCAGGTCGTCAGTGTGGTCCAGGATGCTGCCGTAAGCTCCGATGCCCGCGCTGAGAACGAGCGCGTCGACCCTGTTCCACTTCTTGTGAGCTGTTGACACGAGCCGTCGCGCATCGGCGGGTCGTCTGACGTCCATCCGGACGCCTATGCATCGCTCGTCCCCCAGGTCCGCCACAAGTTCGTCAAGGCGCTCCTGGCGTCGGCCGCCAAGCACGACGCGTGCTCCGTCCGCGGCGAGCGCCCTGGCGCAGGCCCGACCGATGCCCGAGGTGGCGCCGGTGACGAGCTCGCCGCAAGGGTGCGGACGGCCGCGGAACGCCTTGGGTACAGCACCAACCGACTGGCGAGGGGGCTGCGCAGACAGACGACCGAGACGATCGGCATGGTGGTACCCGACATCGCGAACCCGTTCTTCCCCGCCGTGATCAAGGCGGTCGAGACGGAGGCCCGCAGCGTCGGCCTTACCCTCCTCCTTTGCGACTCGGGCAACGACGTGGCACAGGAGGCCGACGCTCTGCGGCGCCTGGTCGACCACCAGATCGACGGGATGATCATCAGCGTCTGCGATCGGATCGCGAGCCGGCAGGCGGTTGCCTTCACGGCTGATCGTCTGCCACTGGTCCAGATCGACCGCCAGACGGTGGGCGGCAGCGGGTACTTAGTGGGGGTTGACCAGGTCGACAGCGTGAACCGGATCCTGCGCCACCTTCGAGAGCAGGGGTACCGGAGGTACGCCTACATCACGGCGGGCCTCGAGATCTCGACGGCGCGGCAGAGGTTGGAGGCGTTCGTCGCACACCTGCGCTCGTCAGATCCCGGCGTCGAACGACGGGTCCTCGTCGGCGAGTTCTCGATCGAGTGGGGGTACGAGGCCACCCGTCGGTTGCTGGAGGCGGGATCCGGGCAGGACGAACAGTTGCCCGACGCCCTGGTCTGTGCCGACGATCTCATCGCCGTCGGAGCTGTGCAGTGTCTACGCCAGCGTGGAATCAGGGTGCCCGATGAGGTTGCCGTGACCGGATTCGACGACACCGTGTTGGCGACGGCCAGCCGGCCCCAGCTGACCACAGTGCGCCAACCACTGGACCTGTTGGGCCGCGCAGCCGTCGGCCTGCTGCGCCGAGCGATCCAAGAGCCCCGCATGCCAGCTCGTTCGACCGTCCTGCCAGCGGAACTGGTGGTGCGTGAGTCGTCCGTTCGTAGCAATCTGCCTGCCAAACTGCCACGAACAATGTGACGCTTCTCAGCATGCCCGGGCTGGGAACCGAAGAGATGTTCCAGCGGGTTCGCCGTAGGGCGCCGTGACGGGTGCGGCGCTCCTCGCCCGGGTGGGATCGGTGTCATCGTGGACGGCGATGACAACGGAGCCCGGTGCCTGTCTGCTCCGGCTGCCGCCGACGTCGTGGCCGGGCGTGAGGAGTCAGGTGCCGCTCAACCCGAACTGCGACATCGCATCATGGGCGGAGAACCGCTCGAGGAACTGCTACCGCCCTAGCCGTGTCTGACGAGATGTTGGTGTCGCACGACGCCCCAGGGGCTTTGGACGACGGCTGGGGTCTCGAGCGGGTTTCCGTCGAGGAGAATCAGATCCGCTGGCGCGCCCACTTGGACGCGTCCCGATGGGAGGTCGAGTGCGTCCGCGGCGGTGGAGGTAGCTGCCTTCAGTGCCGCGAGGGGGTTGAGGCCGTAGCCGATCAGGGCCTGGATCTCCGAGGCGAGGCTGGGGTGGGCCATGCCGGGGGCGCCGGCGTCGGTGCCGGCGATGATCGGCAGCCCAGCGTCGATGGCCATCCGGACACTGTGCTCGTGTGCGGCGACCACGTCTTTGGCCTTGGCGACGGCGTATGCGGGTGCGTTGCCGTCGGCCATGATCTGGTAGACCGCGGCGGTGGGGCACAGCGTGGTGCCTTGCCTCGCCATGGACTCGACGATGTCCTCGGTCAGGAAGACGCCGTGCTCGAGCGTGTCGATGCCGGCGTTGACCGCGTTGCGGATGCCGTCGGTGCCCAGTGCGTGCGCTGCGACCTTGCGGCCGCGGCGGTGGGCTTCATGGGCCAGGGCGGCCAGCTCGTCATACGTCAGCTCGCTGGCCCCGACTTCCTCGCCGGCGGATTGACCGTAGGCGCCGCCGGTTGCGGCGGTCTTGATCACGCCGGCGCCGGCGGCGACCTGGGTGCGGACGCCGTGGATCACGGCGTCGGTGCCGTCGCAGGGGATGCCCCAGAAGGGGTCGTGGCCGCCCGTCATGATCACGGTGCGCCCCGACGCGATGATGGTGGGCCCGTCCAGCGCGCCACGGTCGACCGCTCGCGCGAGGGTGATCGCGATGTCCCAGTTGCTGCCCAGATCGCGCACGGTGGTGATGCCTGCCTGCAGCTGTGCTCGTGCGTGGCCGGCGGCGCGGACGACGGTCAGTTGTTCGCCGTCGTGATCGACCTGGGCGACGGGGTCGGTGCTGCCGTCCCAGACGAGGTGGACGTACGCGTCGATCAGGCCGGGCATGATGGTCGCCCCGGCGAGATCGAGGGTCACGTCCTCGCCGGTGGCGCGTACCGCGCCGTGGGGTGCCACGGATTCGATGAGCCCGTCGTGGCAGACCACGTCCGCTGGGCGAAGCTCGTCGGTGACTCCGTCCCAGACGAGACCACCGGCCAGCACCAGCGCCATGCTCAGCCCTGTTCGTGGACGACTCGGCCGTCCTGGATCACCATGCGCAGGTGTTTGTCTGGTTGGGCGAGGACTTCGGTGTCCTGCAGCGGGTTGCCGTCGGTCAGCAAGACGTCGGCGATTGCGCCCTCGGCGATGACGCCAAGTTCTCCCTCTCGGCCCAGAAGCGCCGCGCCGGTGATCGTCGCCGAGCGCAGTACGTCGGCGGCCGACTGCACCTGGCCGCGGATGCGGAACTCGTCACTCTGGTGGCGGTGCATCCTGCCGAGCAGGTCCGTGCCGAAGGCGATGTTGACGCCGCCTCGGGCGGCGCGGTCGAGCGCGTGCAGCCCGGCCTCGAGCACATCGGCGACCTTGGCTTGGCTCGCCGGTGGGAGGCCGGCTTCGGCGCCCTCGGAGTGCAGGTACTCGTAGGTGACCAACGTCGGCACGAGGTAGGCGTCGTGCTGGACGAAGAGCGCGACGCTCTCGTCGTCGATCAGGTTGCCGTGTTCGATGCAGCGCACACCCAGTCGCAGGCCGCGGTTCACGGCGCGGGCCGTGTAGGCGTGACCGGTGACGTACCGGTTGGCGTTGGCCGCTTCCTCGACCGCCGCTTCGATCTCGCTGGTGGAGAACTGCATCGAGTCCACCCGGTCGGTGGGGGAGGCGACCCCGCCGGACAGCATCAGCTTGATGTGGTGGGCGCCGGTGCGCAGTTGGTTTCGCGCCGCCCGGCGCACCTCGTCGAGCCCGTCGCAGACTGTGGCGATGTTGGGGCAGCAGGCGTGGTTGTCGGCGACCTGTCGGCCGGGGCCGCGTAGGTCGCCGTGCCCGCCCGTGGGGGAGAGCGCCTTTCCGCCGAAGTGGACCTTCGGCCCGGCCCATAGGCCCTCGTCCACGGCAGCGGCCAGGCCGTAGTCGGCGCCGCCGACGTCACGAACGGTGGTGAAGCCGCGGCGCAGCATTCCGGCCAGGATGGTGCTCGTCTGCGCGGCGACGTAGTTCGCCGACTCCTCGGCTTGTGACCCCAGGTCGGCGCTGCCGGCCGTCACGTGGACGTGGGCGTCGATCAGGCCCGGCACGACATGGAGTCCGCTTGCGTCCACCTCGGTGGCCGTCGCGGGGGCGCTGACCCGTTCGGCGACCTCCACGATGCGCCCCTCCTGGATGAGCACGTCCCGAGGAGCGGACTGCCCGGCCGCCACATCGCAGACCGAACCGGACCTCAGGACCAACAGCTGGGGCGTCATAGTCTTTCTTTCAACACGGCGTCGTCGTGGGCATGGTTGCAGGAATCGAGCCGTACAGCAATAGATGTTGCAGGATGGTGTCATGAACCACGAACCCTCGACCATGGCCCCTTGGGTGCAGTCACGACTCGGTGGCCGCCCCGCTGGCCGGGGCGTGTCCAAGGTGCTTGTCATGGTCGGCACCCACCCACGCCAACTCTCCTACGCCTCCACGTCTGCCGCTGCGGCGCTGGCGCAGGTGAACGTCGCCACGGTGGTCCGCGCAGCACAGCTGCTGGGCTTCAGCGGGTGGCCGGCCCTGCGCTCCGAGGTCAGATCTCGCTACCTGGCTGGGCTGACCGCGGCGGAGGTACTCACGGAGCACAGTCCCAGCGGCGACGGCCTTGCGAACGCGACGCTGCGTCGAGACCTGCAGAACCTCCACGACCTGACTCCGCTCCTGGACGAGGCCAAGGTGGCGGAGGCCGCGACGGCCATCTTTGCCGCGAAGGTCACGCTGGTGCTGGGGTCGGGAAGCTTTGCCGCGCCCGGGCTTCAGTTGGCGCACCTGGCGTCGACCATCGGGCACGACGTGCGGCTGCACCGCACCGGCGGCACCGCTCTGCTCAATGCGGTGTCGTTGCTCGGTGAGGGCGATGCCGTGGTGGTGTTCCACGTGTGGCGGACTCCCGAGGAGATCTTCAACGCGGTGCGGGCTGCGAAGGCCGGGGGCGCGACCATCATCATGATCAGTGACCGAGCACACCAGGACCTGGCCGACAAGGTGGTGATGATGCCCAGTGAGGGAGTCGGCATGTTCCCGTCCCTGGTCGCGGCCACGACCCTGGTGCAGGCGCTGATCGCCTACATGGTCGACCTCGACGCCGACCGAGCGGCAGCGGCGAGCGACCGTGTCGAGGAGCTGTGGCGCACCTACGGGCTGTTTCCCGACCCCAATGCGTGAGACGGGTTGCAACATCTATTGCAATCTGTGGCCTGAGGCGGTTTCATAGCGGGTGACCCGGCCCGCTGGGCCACCCCCTGACCGTCGGAGGTCCCCAGTGGAGCCCGTGCACGTCACCATCCTTGTGCTGTACCTGTTGTTCATGGTCGGCATCGGCCTGTGGTTCAGCCGTTCGAAGGTCATGTCCACCGGCGACGACTACGTGTTCGCCGGCCGCGACCTGCCCCGGCCGGTGATGATCGGGACACTGCTGGCCACCTGGGTGGGCTCGGGCACGATCATCGGCGGCGCGAGCTTCGCGTACAAGTACGGGCCCTTGGCCTCCATCTTCTTCCTGGCCGGGACCCCCGTCGGCATCGTGGTGTTGTACGTGGTCGCCAAGCGGGTCCGTCGACACTCGACCTACACCGTCCCGGAGCTGCTGGAGCAGCGCTACGGATTGGCGGTGCGGGTCATCGCGGCGGCCATCACGCTGTTGCCTATACCGGCATCACCGCCTATCAGTTCACCGGTGGCGGCTACATTCTCAGCGTCATCACGCCGATGTCCCCACAGAGCGGAGCCATCGTGGTGGCCCTCTTGGTGATGTTCCTGGCCTTTGGTGGTGGGCTGAAGTCGGTGGCCTGGAGCGACTTCGCGTCTGCGCTCGTCATCGTCCTCAGCCTGGTGATCGCGTTGCCCCTGATCCTCGGCGGCGACATCGGTGGCGCGGGGGACTACTGGAACGGCATGCCGGAGACCCACCGCACCTTCAGCGGCGGGTTGTCCTGGCTGCAGCTCTTGGGATATTTCCTGCCCTTGTTCCTGCTGATCCTCGCCGACCAGAACATGTATCAGCGGCTCGGCGCCTCACGCGACGAGTCGGAGGCGAAGAAGTCGACGGCCGGATTCTTCTTCTCGAGCTTCCTGGTCACCATCCCGGTCGCGCTGCTGGGATCGGCAGCCGTCGTGCTGCTGCCCAAGATCGCGCCTGACACGGCAATCCTGTCGCTGGCCGGCCGGGACTACCTGCCCACGATCATGGGCGGTCTGCTCCTCGCAGGCGCGTTGGCCTTCATCATCACCACCGGCTCCTCGTTCCTGCTCTCCGGCGCTGGCAACATCGTGTATGACGTCGTGCAGCGACTCATGGGCCGTGAGCTGAATGACGCCAAGCGCCTGCGCGTCCACCGGTGGGCCGTGCTGGGGATCGGCATCGTGGCGTACATCCTGGGTCGCTACTTCCCGACCGTGCTCGAACTGCAGATGTACTCCTACACCGTCTACGGCGTGGCCCTGGCCCCGCCGGTGCTGGCGATCTTCTTCTGGCGGCGGGCCAGCAGGAACGGCGCCCTCCTGGCGATGGTCCTGGGCGTGGTCGTCACCATCACCTGGGAACAGCTCGACCAGCCCTACGACCTGAACTCGGTGCTCATCTCCCTCCCGGTCGCCTTGATCGCCCTGGTGGCGGGAAGCCTGGTCATGCCAGACCGGACCGTTCGCAGCCTCGATGAGCGTGTGCCGGACCCGGTCTGATGAATGGCCCACAACGCGAGGAGCTCGATCTGCGCTCCTTCCAGGCGTTGAGCTTTGACTGCTACGGGACGCTGATCGACTGGGAGGCAGGCATCGGGTCGGTCCTGCGCGCCTGGGCCGACGAGACCGGGCTTCCCGCCGACGACGAGGCGCTGCTCCGGGCCTACGCAGACAACGAGGCCGCCGTCGAACGGGACCACCCTGAGATGCTCTACCCGGACGTGCTCGCCCAGGCCTTCCGCCTCACCGGCGACCGGCTCGGGCATGCGGTCACGGACGGGTGGGCGCACAGTTTGGGCCAGTCCGTTCCGGACTGGCCAGCGTTTCCGGATTCCGCCGAAGCCTTGGCCCGGCTAGAGCAGCACTACCAGCTCATCATCCTGTCGAACGTGCACCGCGCCGGCTTTGTAGCCAGCAACCAGCGGCTCTACGGCTCCTTCGCGGCCATTATCACTGCCGAGGACGTCGGGGCCTACAAACCTGCCGACAACCACTTCAACGCGCTGCGGACGACGCTGGCAGACCTCGACATCGCCGGCGACCGAGTGCTTCACGTGGCGCAAAGCCTGTTCCACGACCACGTCCCGGCGAAACGGCACCACTTCCCGTCGGTCTGGATCAACAGGCGCCATCACCGGCCAGGCTGGGGCGCCACGCCCCAGCCGCGGGCAGAGTGGAGGTATGACCTTGAGTTCACGTCGATGAAGAGTTTCGCTGAGGCAGCGGCGGCCGAAGGCTGCAACTGACGGGTCGGCCGGAGTGGGGCGGTTCTACGGCGTGACGACCGGTCAGTCAGCGCGTGTGCACGCTCAATCGTTCACAGGGCCAGCCGATCTCAGCTGTCCTGTGGGTCCGTGAGGTGTCGAGGGTGGTGTCGGCCGCCGCCGTAGCCGATCTGGCGATGGGGTGGGCGGCGGATCAGGTCGGCGACGAAGGCCCGTCGAGCCACCATGATCATTGCTGAGCCGAGCAGGAAGGCGATGGCGGCGGTGGACCACGCGACCCGGTAGCCAGCGGCGCCAGCGACGACGCCGAAGATCGCGGGTCCGGCTGCGCCTCCGACGAAAGCGCCGGCCTGCACGATGCCGGACGCCGCAGCCGGAGCGTCACGGCTGATCCGCACGACCGCGAAGAGCAGCAGACCCGGCCAGGACCATCCCACAGCGAACGCGACCAGCGTCGCGGGGACGAGTGCGGCGGGCGTGGCCCGGGTCATCGCGGCCAGGCAGAGGCCGCCGATGACCATCTGGGTGGCCACCAGCGGCAGGTTGCGTCCGAAGCGCCGGTCAGCGAGGTGCCCAGACAGCAACCGGGCCAGAATGTTGAGCCCGCTGCCGACGGCCATGAGTACGCCGGCCTGGCTCGGCGTCAGGCCCACCTCGAATCCCCATGAGGCGATGAAGGCGCCGAAGGAGTTGGCGGCCGCGCTGCCGAGTGCGATGGAACCCATCGTGAGCAGGAGAGCCCCGCGAGGCGGCTGATCGTCAGGCTGCGCCCGCAGGGTCGTCCGTGGTCCGCTGACCGGGATCCGCAGAGCGGCCAGGGCTACGCAGACGCCACCTGTTCCAGTGATGACGAAGGTGCCCGCCCAGCCGATGGTGTCGCTCGTCAGCGGCACCGCCAGACCGGAGAGGACGATCGACAGCGGGATGGCCGCTTGCTTGACGCCGAAGCCGAGCCCCTGTCGATGCACGGGGACGGCTCGGGCCATGGTGAGGTTGGAGGTCACCTGGCAGGCAGCGTTCGCAACGCCCGTCACGATCAGGGCGACCAGGAGTGCCGGCCAGGTCGGGGCGAGGGCGACACCGAAGCACCCGGCAGCACCCAGGAGCCCGGACATCAGCGTGCACGTGCGTCGACCCAGTCTGTCCGCCAGCTTGCCGCCCAGGAGCGCCGTTACGGCTGCGGAGGCGAAGAAGACGCTGACGGCGATGCCGAACCTTGTCTCGCCGAAGCCCAAGTCCTCCCGTACGAAGACGGACTGCGAGCTGAGGAGGAACACGGGTAAAACGCCGAGCGTGGTCACCGCGCTGGAACCGAGAATCGTCCACACCAGGGGCGGGACCCGTCGCGGCATCATGGACCGACACTGTAACTGGGCCGGTCCGCCCCCACGAGGAGCTTGGCCGCCCGGAGGAGCTAAAGGAGTGCTTGTCGGCGTTGCTGATGTCCGGTGGCGCTCGCGTGGGCACTCTACGAGAATTTCAGGCGAGCAGGAGCAGGCCCAAGAGAGCTTCGAGCGTGGCCGCAGTTCCGGCGAACAACTCGCCGAGCTCGATCGTCGTCACCAGTTGGGCGAGCAGGACTGCCACCGAGGCGCCTGCCGCGACATCCAGGGTGAGCCCGATCAGCTGGCGGAGTTCGTCGAGGTAGACCGGCGCGCGTGTCACAGGGCTCTGGATCACGTGTTCCCCGTCGAGTACGTCGGCGTCAGGCGCGATCGCGAGATTGCCTGCTGCAATCGCTGCCAGCGCCGCCAGCGCGAACGTCTCGATCAGTTTCAGCTCTGCTTCGCTGGGGGAGTTCTCACCCTTCTTCCGCTCGCCGAAGATCTGGTAGACGATGACGCCGGGAGCGGCAAGGGCCGTGGCCATGAGCCGACCGTCCGGCAACGGGGTGATCGGCAACGGCCGCCACATCCCGGGCATGTACGGCTGGAACTTCGTCGGCGGTGGCCACGAGCTTCCGCCGCCCGGGAGGAGCGCCGCGATCAGCTGCTCCGAGAGTTTGGTGCTCCCGAAGACCACCGCGTTCAGGAAGTACAGATATCTCCCACCCAGCTGCGCCGCCCCCTCATAGATCTGCGTGATCGGTTTGATCTCGTAGACCGTGCTGTCGGACAGGTCGAGAATGTCGGGTTGACCGACAGCGTTGGTGACCGTCGAGACCAGGGCGTCGCGGACTGCCGCTATGCGCGCGTTACCTGCCGCGACGTCGCTGAGGTACTGCAGCGACTCCGTCCCCGCATCCCAGATGTGGGTGTCGAAGATGATGTCATGGCCCTGGTGGGCCTCCCAATACTCGGCCATGATGATCTGGTGGGCCAGCTGCCCGTCCTGGGCACGCTTCTGCGGGTCCGGCTCTGCCGTACGTCCCAATGCCTTGCGGAAACGTTTGCGCGTCGCCCGCAGCGCCTCGCGGTACCGCTCGCCGAATACCACTTTGACCTGCCCGGAGGCCTCCTCGCGCAGAGCAGGCTTCGGGAAGTCTCCCTGCTCCAGGTCTGCAAGGGTGGCGCGGACGATCGCGTCGCTGGCGTCGGGATCGCTTGCGTAGAGCGACGTGCGCACGTCGTCCGACAAGGAGATGAACCGATCGAGCACAGAGTCGACCACGTAGGGGTCCGAGGTCCTCATCGTCCGGCTCAGCAGCTGAGTCGCGGCGTCTGGTGGGATGGCGTCCTTCGGTCCCAGGCCGAGGGCGCGGCGCGCGGTCAGGGCAGGGGAGGAGGGTGAGCCCGCCACCGGATCGAGGACGACGGCTCCGACGGCGTCGAAGATGCGGCCGACGGCAGCGATGAGCTGCGCCCGGAACCGGTCGTCGGTGCCGGCGATCGGGTTCTGCGTCGCCGGTCCGCCGACGTGGGCACGGACGTCGTCGACGATTGCGGCGAGTACGGCGTGGTCCTCGGCGTGTCGTGCCGCCTCAGTCGGTGGGTCGGGCGCCCCAGCGTCTCCTCCAGGGGTTCCGCCGTCGGCGGTGTACGTCTCGGCGCCGCTTGCGGCGGCATCGACGGGAGTGACGTCCGCTCCGCGTGGCAGGTCGACGAGGGCCCCCGTCGGCGCGGCGGCTGAAGGGGTGCCGGCCGCAGCCTCCGCCACAGCGGGCGTACTCACGTGGGAACGCCGTTCTTGCTGCGCCCATCCGCCGTCGTGGCGACGTGCCCATGCACGGCACTACTGCTGGGTGCGGCCGAAGTCGTGGCAGCGGAGGTGGTCTGCGGTTCGTCGCTCTGCGCGAAGAACACCTTGCGGTAGATGTCGGCGCCTGGCGTGTCGTGACCGGTCACGAGGGTCGAGGCCAGAGCTGCCTGCGCGATCGGCGCATTCTTGGCAGCGATGGCCGCGTCCTGCAGGCCGTGGCTGTACGGGTCGAGCGCATCGCCCTGGCCGAGGATCGCCTCGACGAATACGCCATCAGTGCGTTGCACGATGTGGTCGTACGCCAGCACGATGCCCGGCACCTGCACCTGAAACGGGCTGTACGGATCCTTGAACACCGTGTGGAGATTGCGGACAACCCGCAGGTACGCCGCGCCGGTCACCAACTCGCCGGAGTCGTCGGTCGGCGTGGCCGTCTCGACCAGCGACTGCAGTGTGTCCTGGTAGTCCGGGATCCCGCTGAGCGCATGGACGATCGCTTCGTGGACTTTGTCGACGTACTCAGGCCGCATGGTCTGCTTGAGCAGTGAGCCGACCTCCGGCAGCGTGCACTCCTGGTAGTTCTTCGAAATAACGATGTTGCCGTCGCTGTCGTGCTGGGCCTTGCCGCTGGCATCGAGGACGATGTCCTCGGTGTAGTAACCGACCCTCGCGTTGGTGAGGTGATAGATCACGATGTGTTCCTGGTTCATCTGCCGAAACACGTAGTTGAGCGTGCGCGCCACGTTGATGTTGGCGATCTCACGAATCGTCGAGTCGTCTTCCGTGGTGGTGAGCGTCGACGCGGTCTCGGTGTTCACTGTGACACTGCGGTTGGTCGACGCTTTCAGCGCGTGCTTGCGCGTCGCGTTCGCGACGTTCTTGACCGCTTCCTCGCGCGCCGAGTTCGCAGCACCGTTGTACTTCGCATCGATGCTGGCACTCCCGAAGCCCCACGACGCGGATGCCTTGGCGCCGATACTGAACGACGAGGACTGCGCCTCGGAAGCCTTGTCGGTCTGCTCTTGGCTGACCATGTCCTCGAAGTCGGACTGCGCGTCGGTGGCGGTCGAATCGAGGATGCTCGCGGCCTGCTTACTCGTGTCGACGTCGTTGCGGTAGCTCTTCATGCTGATCGTCGTCTTCTCACCGGCGAGCAGCGAGAACGTCTTCAACAGTCGTCCGGCGCCATACGCACCGAGGTAGGACGTGAGGTTGAGCGTTTCGACGATCATCAACTTGTTGAGGATGCGCACGCTCGCCGGTTGGGTCGACAACGTCACGGAGACCGTCGACGACGCCTTTCCGCCGTCGGCGCTGCTCACGTCGACGGTGAGATTGTGTTTGCCAAGACCCAACAGTGGCATCGTGAGACTGAATCCGGGTTGGTCGGCCGCGACGGATGTCTGCTGCTTGTCCCCGGAGACCGAGTCGGTGACGACGATGGTGAGGGCGGCCGCGGGAGTGACGCTCGCCGTACCTGACACGACGACGGATGCCTGGCCGTCTGGGGCTGTGACCACGGATTGCGGGCGCGGGCTGGCGACGACGACGGTAGGGACCGTGTGGACGTCACCCCCGCCACCGCCCCCGTCGTCGAGTACGACCGTGACGGTGGCCTGTGCCGCATCGCGGCCGGTCAGTCGGTGGCCGCGGTAGGTCCCGCCTTCGACCACTCCGATCACGTTGAGGACGTGATTGCCTGCGGTGGCGAGGGTCAGCGGTGCCGTCCACGTGCCGGACGCCCCGACCGTTGCGGTCACCGCCTTGCCGTTGCCGTCGCTGACACTGATCAACGGGGTGCCGAGGTAGCCGTACGCCCTCCAATGGCCCGATAGCTGCAGCCCCACACTCTGGCCGGTGCTGTGAACGGTGCTTCCTGGCGCCGGTGAGTCGATGAGCACGACGATCTTTGGCGGTTCCGGAGGGTCGGGAGGGTTCGTGCGCCCGCCGGGCGGAAGCATCGGAGCGGTCGGCCTCAGCGCGCTATGTGTCAGTGAGAGCGGCCTCCGCGCCGGTCCCGTGGTCGTCGCGGCCGAAGCCTGGGCAAGTGCCGCCGGCGCGCCGGCCGCCAGTACCGTCCTCGGGTCCTTGGCCGGATCGAGGAATGGGTCGGCCTCGTCACCGAAGCTGAGCGTGATGTAGTTGCGGCCGCTGTAGGACATCGGCTCGGGAACGTCGTAGCTGAGCGGTGTCGCGACGCCGGTGGGCGACAGTTCGACCATTGGCGGCGGCGCCTGGGGATCTACGTCAGTGACCAGCGAGACATCTGACGGTACGGACTTCTTGGTGGCCATGATGCGAAACTCCTCCGTAGCTACGTTGTGCCGGAGTACCGGGCACGCTACACACAAAGAGTGGATGACCTCCTGCGGTGATACCCGAAACCTGCCGGCAAGGGGAGCGATCAAGCCACCGACCTGGCGACGCGCCATATCGTCGCTCCAGGCCATGTCGTATACAACGAGCCATGATCGGACTAGGACCCGGGGACAGCCGCCGCTTCTTCTGGAGGGGGCTGGTTGGGCGATTCGAGTGATTGGCCAGTCGCTGCTTCAGGCCCGGACTTGTCAAAATAGCGACGCATGACCGACCAGGCTGCGTGCACGTGGGAGCGCATGACGGACTCTGCCCAATCGGGGTCTTCAGCTCGGAGGGCGTCCACTAGTTCGCGGTGGTGGGCCATGCTCCGTTGCAAGGAACTCCTGGAGTAGCGGGAAAAGGTGTGACGCACGAGAGGAACCTGAAGGTTTGACGTGACCAGGTCCCCGAGTCGCGCGTTCCCGGACGCATCAATGATTAACCGGTGGAAGTCGTTGTTGAGCTCGGTGACCCTGTCGAGGTCGGGTTGCGTTGCGTTTGCGGCGTGTTCCATGTCGCTGTTCATTGCGGAGAGTGCTTCAAGATCGGCCCTACCGGTGGTAGCGGCCAGCCGACAACCGTATGGCTCCAGCAGCGATCTCAGACCGTAGATCTCATTGAGGTCGGACATGGTCCAAGTCTGGACCTGGACGCCACGGTTCCGCTGGTACAGCACCAGCCCTTCGGCGGCCAGGTGCCTGAGTGCTTCTCGTACGGGGGTCCGGCTCACGCCGATGCTCTCTGCTAGTCCGTCTTCACGCAGCCACTCTCCACCCGAGCGTTCCCCTGAGAGGATCTGCTCGCGGATGCAGCGGTACGCGTGCTCGGCAGCTTGACCTGCGTCGGAGGCGTGACCTCGTGGACTCACATTCCCCATGGCTCCAGCATCCACCCGGCGGAGGTTGCATGCAATCTCTTGACTTTGTGAACTGGGTACATCTAGGTTCGGCATTGAGCCACTCCACTGATAGACGCCCGTCGGAGTGCCAAACCGTGGTGGCGTGTCTGATGCCAAAGCGAGCAGCCAATGACAGATCCGCAGCGACTCCCTCTGGACGACCTGCGAGTCGTGGAACTCGGCCAATTGCTGGCTGGGCCGTTTTGCGGGCAGCTCCTCGGAGATTTCGGCGCTGAGGTGATCAAGGTCGAGGATCCTGGCCGCGGCGATCCGATGCGGCAGTGGGGAAGGGAGAAGCCGTACGGGAAGTCCCTGTGGTGGCCGGTCGTCGCCCGGAACAAGAAATCGGTGACGGCCAACCTCCGGACCGAGCAGGGACAGGACATTGTCCGCAAGCTGTTGTCTTCGGCGGATGTCTTGGTTGAAAACTTCCGGCCCGGCACGCTTGAGCGGTGGGGAATGGCGCCGGAACAACTGTGGGAGATCAACCCCCGGCTCGTGATCACACGGGTGACCGGCTACGGCCAGTCGGGCCCCTACTCGCAGCGGGCCGGCTATGGATCGATCGGTGAGGCAATGGGTGGGATCCGTTATGTCACTGGAGATCCGGACCGGCCGCCGGCACGTACCGGGATATCTCTGGGCGACTCTCTGGCTGCCGTCTTTGCGTGCTTGGGCACCCTGGTGGCGCTGCACCAACGCGAGCGCAGCGGACGCGGTCAGGTTGTGGACTCGGCGATCTACGAAGCGGTGTTGTCGATGATGGAGTCAATGCTGCCAGAGTGGCAGATCGCGGGTTACCAGCGGGAACGGACCGGCGCGACCTTGCCCAATGTATCCCCGAGCAATGTCTATCCAACGTTTGATGGAGAAATGGTGTTGGTAGCGGCGAACCAGGACAGCGTGTTTCGCCGTCTCGCTGCGGTCATGGAGCGCCCCGAACTGGCTACTGACGACCGGTATGCCACGCACAGCGCCCGAGGGCAGCGCATGGAGGAACTGGATGGCCTCATTGCGGAGTGGACGTCGACGATCCAAGCCGATGATCTGCTTGAGTTGTTACACGCCGGAGGCGTTCCCGCGGGTCGGATCTTTCAGGCCAAAGATATGTTCGCTGACCCGCATTTCGGGGCTCGTGAGGCCATCGTGCGGTTGGCCCATCCGGATTTTGGTGAACTCGCGATGCACAACGTCGCGCCACGCCTGTCGGAGACGCCGGGAGCTGTGCGGCACGTGGGGCCCGGGCTAGGAGAGCACAACCAAGAGATTTACCACGGCCTGCTGGGGATGAGTGACGGCGAGATGACGTCCTTGCGGTCCTCCGGCATCATTTGAGGAGAGAGCATGTCCTGCCGGCTTGGCGTTGATGTGGGTGGCACGTTCACCGACCTCCTGTTGATCAATGAGGACACCGGAGAGACCTTCCGAGAGAAGACGCCCTCGACACCCGAGGACCAGTCGGTCGGTGTTCTTCGGGGCGTCAAACGAGTGTGTGAGGACGCGGGGGTGAGTCTCGACCAGGTCCGTTCCCTGCTGCACGGCACCACGGTTGCCACCAACGCGATCCTCGAGGGAAAGGGAGCCCGCGTCGGTCTGGTGACCACGGACGGCTTCCGTCAGGTGCTGCAGATCGCCCGCTCCTTCGTGCCGGGAGGCCTGGCAGGCTGGATCATCTGGCCCAAACCGGAGCCCCTGGCTTCGCTCGAGGACACCGTCGAGGTGCGCGAACGCGTCGGGAGCGACGGAGAAGTTGTCACAGTCCCCGATGAGGACGACGTGCGGGCCAAACTGGGCCGGTTGCGCGAGCATGGCATCGAGGCGTTGGCTGTGTGCCTGATCAACTCCTACGCGAACCCGCAGCATGAGCAGCGGATCGGCGAGATCGCTGCTGAGGAGCTACCCGGCATCCGGGTGTCGCTGTCCTCATCAGTCTTGCCGGAGCTGCGCGAGTACGAACGCGCGATCACGACCGTGGCCAATGCCTATGTGCAGCCGCAGGTCGCCAGCTACGTGGCGCACCTCGAGTCGCAGCTCGACGAGTCCGGAGTCGTCGGCAGGCTGTACATGTTGCGCAGTGACGGGGGCCTCGTCTCGGCCAGATCTGCGGAGGACAACCCGGTCGCGATGCTCATGTCGGGGCCAACGGGCGGTGTCACGGGAGCCGTGTGGGTGGCCGAGGAAACCGGACACGAGGACTTCCTGACCTTCGACATGGGAGGCACGTCGACGGACGTCGCCCTGGTGCAGGGGCTGACTCCACGCATCGGTCGTGAGACCACGGTGGCCGACCTGACGGTGCGCGCGACCTCGGTCGACGTACGTACCGTGGGAGCGGGTGGGGGATCGATCGCACACGTGCCGGAGCTGACCCAGGCCCTGCGGGTCGGCCCTCAGTCCGCCGGGGCCGTCCCGGGCCCGGCGGCCTACGCGGCGGGTGGGACCGACCCGACCGTAACTGACGCCAACGTCGTCCTGGGATACCTTCCGACCGAGCTTGCCGGGGGCGAGATCACGCTTGATCGAGACGCCGCCTATGCGGCGGTCAAGGCGATCGCCGATGCCACCGGACTCGACTCGGTCGAGGCAGCGGCCGAGGGAATCATCGACATCGTCAACGAGAACATGCTCGGGGGCCTTCGGCTCGTGTCGGTGCAACAGGGATTCGACCCCCGCGACTTCGCTCTGGTCGCCTACGGTGGCGCCGGCCCATTGCACGCCAACGCGATCGGCCAGCTCACCGGCTCGTGGCCGGTGATCATCCCGCCCTCCCCAGGCGTCCTGTGCGCCCTCGGTGACGCGACCACGGGCCTGCGTGACGAGTCCGTGCGCACGCTGGTTCGCCGGTTCAGCGAACTGACCGACGACAGTCTGCGCGAGATCCTCGACGAGCTGGCGGCGACCGCCAGGGTCTCCCTCGACGCCGAGGGTGTCGACGCCGGCGACCAGCAGGTGACCTATGCCGCCGACGTGCGCTACCACGGTCAAGGCTTCGAGATTCCAGTCATCATCGACATCGACGCGTTCGACGGTACCGGCGCCGGGCTCGACAGCATGAGGGCGGCCTTCGATGCCGAGCACGAGCGCCTGTTCTCGTTTCTCTTGCGCAACGAGCAGGAACTGGTGACCGTGCGCGCAACCGTCAGTGGGCCACGCCCTGACTTCGCCGCAGCCACGCTGGCCGAGGGCGGCGCCGATCCCGTGGCCGCTCGGCGGGAAGATCACGAGATCTGGGTTGATGGGGCGCTGGTGAAGGCCGGCATCTACGACCGTGCCCGGCTCCAGGCGGGCAACGTGGTGCACGGTGCTGCGGTGATCACCGAGATGGACTCCACGACGCTGGTGCTTCCCGGGCACACGGCCACCGTGCACCCCAGCGGGAGCCTGCTCATCCGGCCCAACGACACCGACCAGAGCAAGGAGGGCTGAGAGATGGCGCGCTTGATCCAGACCGCGACCGAACCGCTGATGCCGGTGGAGGTGGACCTCGTCACTCTCGACTTGGTCGAAAACGGGTTGCGCAACGCTCGGTACGAGATGGACGAGGTCCTCTTCCGAACCGCGTTGTCGCCTGGTATCCGCGAGCAGCACGACGAGTTCCCGCTCATCGGTGATCCCGAGGGAAAGATGGTCGTCGGGCAGTTCGGGCTCTCGATCCCCGACTTCTTGGAGAACTTCGAAGGGGACATCGAAGAAGGGGATGTTCTGCTCACCTCAGACCCGTACTCGTGTGGTGCGGCGATCAGCCACGCCAACGACTGGCTGGTCGTGATGCCGATCTACTTCGAGGGGCGCATCGTAGGGTGGTCGTCGATGTTCGGCCACATGTCCGACGTCGGCGGCAAGACACCCGCGTCGATGCCCACTGATGCCCGCACCATCTTCGAGGAAGGCGTGGTGATCCCGCCGTTCAAGATCTACAAGGCCGGCGAGCTGGCCGAGGACTCGCTGCGGATCATCCTCAACCAGGTGCGCAAGCCGGACTGGAACCGCGCCGACCTCAACGGCTTGGTCGCCGCCTGCCGCACCGCCTCGCGTCGGGTCCAGGAGATGTGTGCGAGATTCGGCGCCGACACCTACACCTCGGCATTGGACGCACTGCTCGATCGCAACTACCGAGCAATGAAGACGCTGCTGCAGATGGTCTTCAAGGAGGGCGAGACGCTCTCGTTCACCGACTACATCTGCGACGACGGCGTCGGCTACGGGCCCTACCAACTGAAGATGAGCCTGACCCGGACCGGGGAGAAAGTGCTCATCGACCTCACCGGGAGCAGCCCCCAGGCAGCCGGTCCCATCAACTACTTCATCAACGAGAACCTGATGCGGATGTTCTTCGGGATCTACATGATCACCGTCGCGGATCCGCAGATCCTGTGGAATGACGGCTTCTACCCGCTGGTCGACGTCAAGATCCCCGAGGAGTCGTTCTGGAAGCCGAAATATCCGGCGGCACTCAATGCCCGTAACCACGGAATCGGACGCGTCTTCGACCTGTTCGGCGGTCTGCTCGGGCAGACGAACCCCGACCTGTTGAACGCTGCCGGCTTCTCCTCGTCTCCGCACTTCATGTTCTCCGGGAACTACAGCTCCGGAGACCGCAAGGGAGAGTGGTTCCAGCTCTACTCCATCGGCTTCGGCGGAATCCCGGGCCGGCCGATCGGCGACGGTCCGGACGGCCACTCACTGTGGCCCTCCTTCGTGAACATCCCCTGTGAGTATCTCGAGTCCTACTACCCGTTGCGAATTGACCGTTGGGAGACCATCAGCGACACCGGCGGAGCCGGGCTGCATCGGGGCGGAAACGGCGTCGACGTCTCCTATCGGTTCCTCGAGGCCGGCACCATCGCGATCCACGACGACCGCTGGCTGACCTACCCGTGGGGGGTCAACGGGGGCGAACCCGGGACGCGCGGCCGTAAGTGGATCGTGCGGGCGGACGGGAGCACCGACATCATCGCGAGCAAGGTCATAGACGTGCAGGTCTACCCCGATGACGTCCTTCACTTCGTGACCTGGGGCGGCGGCGGCTGGGGCGATCCACTGGCTCGAGACCCCGAACTTGTCGCGCTGGAAGTCCGTCGGGGGCTGGTCACCAGCTACGGAGCGCGCCGGTACGGCGTGGTCTGCGACGACGACGGCAACGTCGACGACGCCGCCACCGACGAACTTCGCGCGGAGCTGCGCTCCGGTAGGCCTGACCCGCTGCCGACCTTCAACATGGGCCCCCCGTTGGAGACGATCCTGGCTCGCTGCGAGGAGGAGACCGGCCTGCCTGCCCCACACCCCCCGGCGCCGGCGCTCTAAGCCTTCCGACATTCGAGGAGCATGCTCAATGGACTCGTCGTTCGCCGATGGATTCGCCGGGCGCCTCATCCCAGGCCGCCGCCCCGCGGTGCTAGCCATCGACATGATGCGGGCGTACTTCGATGAGCAGAGCCCCTTCTGCTTGCCATCGACGTCCTGCCTCGACTCGGCCAGCCGGGTCCTGGCTGCGGCACGTGCCACAGGTGTGCTGGTGGTGCACACTCGAGTGGAGTACGGGCCGAAGGGTGTGGACGCCGGTGTCTTCCTGCGAAAGGTGGGTGGGCTGGCGCAGCTCATCGGCCCGGGGCCGATGAGCGAGCTGATGCCGCAGGTGGCTCCGGCCGACGGTGAACTGGTGGTGGTCAAGCAGTACGCCAGCGCGTTCTTCGGCACGTCCCTGGCCTCGACGTTGGTATCGGCCGGCGTCGACACCGTCGTCGTACTGGGCGTCAGCACCAGTGGATGTGTGCGGGCCAGCGCAGTCGACGCGTTGCAATACGGGTTCGTGCCGCTGGTGGTCCGTGAGGCGGTCGCCGACCGAGACGACGGCCCACACGAGGCGAACCTGTACGACCTGCAGGCCAAGTATGCCGAGGTGCTGGACGAGCAGACTGCAGTTGCGTATTTGAAAGAGACCACATGAACGCCGAGTCCGTCACGAAGGATCTCCCGGACCGCGGCGACGTCGTCGTGTGCGAGGTGTCGCCGCGCGACGGCCTACAGAACGAGGACGTGCTGATCTCCACGGCAGACAAGGTCGAACTGATCCGGCGAGCGGTCCGTGCCGGCGCTCGGCGGGTGGAAGCTACCAGTTTTGTGCACCCGCGCCTGGTCCCGCAGATGGCCGATGCTGAGGAAGTGGTGGCCGCGCTGCCTCAAGAGGATGGAGTCCGCTATGCCGGGCTGGTGATGAACGCTCGTGGCCTCGATCGTGCGGTCCAGGCCGGCATACGCGAGGTAAACGTCGTGGTCGTGGCCACGGATGCGTTCTGCCAACGTAACCAGGGCATGAGTACTGCCGCGGCATGTGGCGTGGCTGGTGACCTGGTGTCGCGAGCCCGCGACCAGGGACTGTTCACCACCGTCACAGTGGGTGCGGCTTTCGGCTGCCCGTTCGAGGGCGAGGTGTCCCTGGACAGGCTGGGCGAGATACTTCGGCGGGTGATCGACGCCGGACCTGACGAACTCGCGCTGGCTGACACGATCGGCGTGGCGGTGCCTTCGGACGTCACGACCCGAGTGGGCCTGGCCGCCGAACTCGTCGAAGCCGGTATGCCTCTGCGGTTGCATTTGCATGACACCCGGCACACAGGCGTCGCCAACGCCGCGGCCGCGATCGATGCTGGCGTCACGGTCCTGGACGCGAGCATCGGCGGCACCGGCGGTTGCCCGTTCGCTCCGAACGCGACCGGCAACGTGGCGACCGAGGACCTGGTCTACCTCTTCGACCGAATGGGCATACGCACCGGGCTGGATCTGACAGAACTGACCGAAGCGGTCGAGTGGCTGGAGGGACGGCTGGGCAAGCCACTACCAGGCGCCCTGCTGCGGGCTGGGGCATTCCCTTCGGCTGATCCGCCCATCGCCTAGGTGTGATGTCCAGGGACGTTGGTCAACCTGGTTATGGGTCGCTGGCCTCCGATTGCGGAGTGGGCTCGGTGGTGATTGTAGAAGTGGAGCCAGCCGGGCAGTGTGGTGTTGCGCTGCTGTGTTGATTCATAGAACCGGGCGTGGGCGTGCGGCGGGCCAGTTCGGCTTCGGTCAGGCGGATGCGTCGGGTCAGTGAGGCGATCCGCATGGAGCGTCCGGGCAGGGGCCGGTATCCGCCAGCGGTGGTCTCTGAGGTGAGTCGTTCATTCAGCACGGCCAGCTGCCCGATCAGGGCGCGCGAGCTCATCTGCTCTAGTCGGGCCTGCTCGGTCGGGACCGGCTCTGGCGCGCCGGCTGCCGCCTGCCGTTCGCTGCTCATGTCGACGAGGCTCCTGGTGGTCTTGTCCGCGGCGTCGTAGCCGCGGGATGGCGCTGGCGGGACCGTGGTCCCAGCCCCAAGAGGACGGGCCGGGACCACGGCCCGGGAGGGGGTGCCGCCGCACCCGCGAGGGGTTCCCCGTGGGGGCGGTCGCCGCGCGGTGTGCGTCGGGCGCTTGCTGGTTACACGTGCGGGTCGGGCGGGCAGCCGCCTCTATTGGGACGGGTCACCGGTGGCGATCACCTGCCTTTCGGGTCGTGGGTGGCTTGGCGGGTCGGTGGTGGCAGACGCGGAGGTGAGCGTTGTCTGCCCCCGCTGCCGGGGCCTGGGGTGTGGGTCTCTGCCCGCGCCGCCGGCCCGTCCCGGGCGGCGAGCCGGCGACGCGAGCAGAGACCAGTGGGCGTCGGCTGCGATGGCCATGAGGCTGTCTCGCGCTCAGGCGTTCAGGGCCTGCCGGTCCCGGCCGGTGTCGGAGATCTGGATCTTGCGGGGCTTGGCCTGTTCGGCGACCGGGATCCGTAAGGTGAGCACTCCGGCGTTGTAGTCGGCGCTGATCTGCTCGGTGTCCAGGTTGTCACCCAGGACCAGTTGCCGGCTGAAGGTGCCGCGCGGCCGCTCGGCGGCGATCAGGTCCTCGGTGTCTTCCCGCGCAGGGCGTTCGGCGCGCACGGTGATCACATTGCGCTCCACGTCCAGGTCGATCGCGTCGGCGGCGACTCCGGGCAGGTCGAACTCGACCACGAAGACTTCGCCGTCGCGCCAAGCGTCCATCGGCATCGCCGCGGGGTGGGCCAAAGTGCCGTTGCCGAAGACCCGCTGGGTCAGCCGGTCCAGGTCCCGGAACGGGTCGGTGCGCATGATCATCTGAGCCATTGGTAAACCACTCCCTCCTGATGAAGCAGTCTCAGCCACCTGAACCTCTGGTGGCTGCCATAGATCTCTTATAGCACTCGCGACATTCTGGGGCAAGAGCACCATGACCAGCTTGTGGAAGGACCACTGCGTCGGACGGACCGGCCAGGTGCCGGCGATGAGCACGCGGGAGGTGGCCACCACCTGGGGCCCGCGCCCCGAGGGGTCCGGAAACCGGGGACGCCCGGTGAGCCGGGTCGGTCCCGACCGGGGCGTGTACGCCATCTCGGTCGCGGCCGAGATGGTCGGCATGGACGCGCAACACCATGCGCACCCCGGAGGTTTGCGCCCAGTTACACCGTTCGCCGGAACTGGTTCATGTGCACGGTGGCGGCGCGACATGAGCGCGCGCGCCGCGCCGCCACCGCGTATGTGATGGCAGGGGTTAGAGCCCGAGTCCGGTCAGCAGCCGGTTGAGCAGCGCCGAGACACCGGTCAGCGGGCCGTTCTGGTCGAGAAGGCCTGCGACCGCGCAGACGAGGTTGCCGAGCAGGTTTCCAGCGCCGGGGACGGCCGTGATGTCGAGGTGCACCGGTGCCAGGTCGACGACCAGTCCCAGCAGGTCCAGATGGAGCGGGCCAAGGTCGAGGTCCAGGACCGAGCACCCTGTGCCTGCGGCGGTCAGGTCCTGGATGGGCGCCGTGAAGGTGGTGCCAGCCGTTGGCAGTCCGGTGCCGGTGATGGTTCCGGACAGCTGCAGGACGCCGTTGACCACGGAGGTCGACAGGTTGCTGAGCTGTCCGGTGAAGGTACTGCCGTCTTGAAGGGTGCCGGTCACGGGGAGTACTGCGTCGGCTGCCTGAGCTGTCGCGGATGCCTGTGGTGCCGGTGACGCGGCTTGTGCTGACGCCGCGGCCGGTACGACACCCAAGGCGACGGCTAGTGCAATGGTCGTCCCGGTTGAGACAAGCTTGGTGCGTAAAGTCATTTCCCACTCCTTGGTCGTCCGCCGATCGGCGGTTGGTACCCGTGAAGACCCCCCAGTGCTCGACCGATGACGCGAGGGTTGAGGCGACCGGGCCGCGCCAGCGTGGTCTGTCCCCCGTGGGTGGGCGGATGAACGTCAACGTCGCTGCGTCATGCGACCGCGACTGCCGCGTCCGGTTACGTTCTCGGCTTGGCGTCAGGCAGGTGTCGGGGTGCGGTGGCGCGCCGGTTCATCTCGTACGGAGCCAGTACCTCCAACAGAAACCAGGAGGCGCGGGTCGCCACCGCGACCGCGTCCACGCAGGCTTCACTGAGCACTTCGATCACGGTGTCATGGTGGACCCGGGCGACCTCGAGCAGGGCAACGCCGTCGCGCAGGGCTCGGCGGCCGAGGTCGTAGCCGTCGGCCAGGGCTGCCTCCTCGCCGTGGTCGAGATAGCGCAGGAAGGCGACCTGGTAGTCGCGGCGCAGGTCCTCGTGATGACCCGGCTGCCTGGTCACGGGCGCCGCTGCGGCCGGCGGGGTGGTCGGTCAGCCGAGCCAGGCTGGCCGTCGCGGTGTCCGTTGAGGTAAGTCAGACCTTCTTCGAGGTCCAATGCGGTGGGGACCTCGCCCGGGCCCATGCCCAGGCGCACCATGGCGAAGGCCACGTCCGGCTGGATGCCGACGATGACCGTCTCGGCGCCGCGTAGTCGGGCCATCTCGGCGATCCGGCGCAGGGTCATCGAGCCGAAGGAGTCGAGAACATCCAGTGCGGCGACGTCGATGATGACACCAGTAGCCCGGTCCGTGCCGATGCGCTCCACCAGGTCGTGCTGGAAGCGCAGCATTTGGGTGTCATCGAGCGCAGTGTGGACCGACGCCACGAGGTAGGAGCCTTGGCGCAGGATCGAGACGAGGGCCGGTCCGGTGTCGCTCACGAGCTGGTGATGCCCTCCTCAGTGGAGACGTGGTAGCCCAGCAGCCGCTCGGCCTCCTCCAATCCGCCTTGCAGGTCGCCGATGGTGTTCATCTTGCTCAGGTCTACACCGATGGTCACAAGGGTCTGGGCGATTTTGGGGGAAAGCCCGGTGATGATGACGCTGGCGCCCATCAACCGGGAGGCGTCCACCGTCTGGACCAGGTGGTTGGCCACCGTCTGGTCGACGTCGGGTGCGCCGGTGATATCGATGACCACCACCTTGGCTCGGTGCGTGCGGATGCCGTTGAGCAGCTGCTCGGTCAGCTGGCGAGCACGCTCACCGTCCAAGGAGCCAATGATGGGCAGGATGAGCAGGCGCTCACGAACCGGCAGTACCGGAGTGGACAGCTCGCGGATGGCGTCCTGCTGCTGACGGATCACCCTTTCGCGCTCCTCGACAAAGCTGACGGCCACCGTGTTGGCGATCCGGTTGGCGGCGGGTTCGTAGGCGTCCAGGACGCGGTTGAGCAGAGCGAAGTCGTTCTGGTACTTCTCGAACAGCGACCGGGCCAGGACGTCGCGCAGCAGTAAAACTATGCCGACAACCTCGTGCGTCTCCACGCCCCGGGGAATGATGCGCTCGGACAGGTCGCGCGCATAGTGCTGCAGCGCCTCGACGCTGCCGGTCTCGAGCACCTCGACGTAGTTGTCGTACACCGAGGTGGTCTCCGCGGCCATCTCCTGGGCCGACATCGCCTCGAGCAGGTGGGCCTCACGGATACGGCTGGCCCACTCATCACGCAGCTTCGCCCGATGCTCACGCAGGTGCGCCACCAACTGGGGCAGCAGCTGGTCCTCGTCCACGTCCCCTTGGGGCCGGTTCTCGTCGTTCATCTAGTCCTCCTCCAACCATTTGGTCATGGTCACTGTGGTGCCGCGTCCCGGCTCGGATACGAGCACGAACTCGTCCATCAGCCGACGCGCCCCTGGCAGCCCGAGGCCCAACCCGTTGTAGGTGCTGAACCCGTCCGCCAGCGCCTCCTGCGGATTGGTCATGCCCGGGCCGGCGTCACGCGCCACCACGCGCACCCCTGCTCGGGGCTCGCTCAAGGTCTCGACGAGCACCTCGCCGCGACCCGCGAAGCGGACGATGTTGCGTGCAACCTCGGAGACGGCGGTGGCGACCAGGGTGGTCTGGGTCTTGGCGAACCCAAGTTTGGCGGCCACCTCGCGGGCCGCTTGCCTGGCCTTGACGATGTCCGCGTCGCCCTGCACGGGAACCCGCAGCTCGTCTTCGCGGGCTTCGGCGCGGCCCAGCAAGGGTTCCGCAACGCGGGCGCAGAAATCGCATCCCAACAGGTGGCGGCCCACGCCCAGGTCCCGCTGTCGTCGCCTGCTTCCGCCCGAGAGCGCTAGCAGGACCGGGCGGCAGTCCTCGGTTGGCGGCGGTCCCGGCTCCATCGTCAACAGGTACTCCACACGAAGCCGCGCGCGGGTGCGGTGCAGCTGGGCCGCCACCGCACCCGCCGAGGACCCGGCTTCGGCCGCCAGGCTGCGGGTGTCCTGGCCGGAGACCTCGTGCGCAAGCAGCCGCGTCCGCTCCTGCTCCCCCAGCCTGCCCAACGCCTCGCAGATCGCCGCCTGCTCCTCGCCGAGCACAACCTGATCCTCCGGCGCCTCGGGAGTGGACAGGTCCAAGGCGCGATGCCGGTTGCGGGCTTCGCGGTCGCGGTCCCTCCACATGGTGGCGACCACGTTGCGGGCCGTGGCGATCGCGTACGGCTCGACCATGCTGGCCTCGATACGGTCCCAAGCGGTCATGATCCGCAGCAGGGTCTCTTGCACCAGGTCCTCGGCGAGATGCGGGTCCGACACCCGGGCACCCACCACCCGTCGCACGACAGGCAGCACCCGCTCGACCGCCTCAAGGCCGGCGTTCTGGGCGCTGCCGTCCACTGACGGCCCGGAGCTCATGGGTGCCCTATACCCGCCTAGGCGCGTCATGCACCTCCGACGTTGGCGTCTCCATGGGTGACAGCGCACTCAACGGCAAGGAGCGACCCATGACCGTCCTGCAGTTTCGCCGGCCCTCTCGGACCCCTCGTCCGGTGGGGGGACCCGGGGGCGGTCGCGCCAGTCGGCCTCGAGTGCCGGTGCGCGGCACGTTCACGGCACCTGACCTGACGCCCGGATCGATGAACGGCTGGCTGCGCGTCATGCACTGCTCACTGCAAGGCTCAAGGCTGCGATGCCTGGCGGTCGTCAGCGGCACGCTGTATGACGCAGCCGGCCAGCGCCTCGGGCTCGCCAGCACCCGGTGCCTGCTCCCGGTCACCATCGAGATGGATGAGCGACCTCAAGGACACAGCAACGAGGCCTCTGGCACCGTGCTCGTCGGACCGTTGGAGGTCAACCTGCTCGGATTCCAAGTGCAGGTGGGTCAAGTCCGCCTACCCTTCACGGACTCAGAGAGTGGCCAGCGGACCGAACGCACCAACGTGATGCCCCTGTCCGGGGCGCAACGAACATGATCGCCGTGGTGCTGTTGACCCCGATCATCGGACTTGGGCTCATCCTGCTGCTGGCGTACGTGGAGAGATGGGCCTTGGACAACGACGAACGCAGCCCCGCCGGCCCCCCAGCGGCCGGAATGAGCCCAGCCCCTCGGCGCTCGGCGGCCGCGGTGCGAAATGTGACCTGAAGTGGGTACCACTTAACGGGCGCCCGCGGCGGCCTCAGGCGGCCTTTTCGGCGTACGAACCGATGTGTTCCAGCGCCATGTTCAACGACACCTCCATCGGGGATGCATCATGCGCCGCCTGGGACAGCAGGTATCCGCCCTGCAAGGCGGACATCAACCCGGTGGCCAGGCGCCCGGTGTCCGCGTCCGGTCGCAGCGCCCCGCTGGCCCGCATGCGGTCCAGCGCACCCTTCATCAGCATCTCCCAGCTGTTGAAGTGCTCCGTCAAAGCAGTCAGTGCTCCCTCGTCCTCGTCGGCCAGCTCACTGAGCAGCGATCCCAGGGCACAGCCGTGCGCCCCGCGACGCAGCTGCACGCGATTTACGGCCGCGTCCCGCCACCGTTCGAGCCCTCGCATGGAGTCAACGCGACCGAGCAGGGCAGCTTCACGTTCGAGGATGGCCTCCGCCCGGCGGGCGATGACCGCCGCCACGAGTGCTTCCTTGTCGGGGAAGTGATGGTAGAGCTGGGACTTGCTGGAGCCGGTGGCCGCCCTCACATCGTCAAGACGGGTGCGGTTGACCCCGTGAACCCGGATGAGCTCGTCGGACGCCTGCAGGATGCGGGCGCGCGTGGCTGCACCTCGCGCTGTCAGTCGTGGGGGTCTCTGACCCTGGTCACCGGGCACGTAAAGACCATATCCGCCGGACACGACACTCGCATAGGGCCGGACCACCCGGTCCACTACAATTCCACGCTCCCACCCCAGCGGGAGGGGCAGCGCCCATCCCGAAGCGGCTTGGGGCACGTCGACCTCCGCTCATGCAACAGCCGCGGACAAATCGGATCAGCACGGTAAGGAACAGCCTCCGCTCGGCACCTACCTCCACAGCTTCATGCAACGAAAGAGACTGCCTCCACACATGGAGCGACAGGAAACCAACCGGAGGTTACAGCAATGTCTGACCGTTTCGTAGGGCGCAAGCTGGTCGTCACTGGCGGCAGCAGCGGCATGGGGTTGGCCACCGCAGTCACCGTTGTCGCAGAGGGCGGCTCCGCTGTCCTCGTCGGACGGAACCAGGCCAAACTGGACGAGGCAGTCCAGACATTCGGCGGCAGTGGTCAGGTGGCGACCTTCGCCGGTGACCTGAACGACCCGGCTCAGGTCGAAGCGATGGTCGAGGCCATCGCACGCGACCACGCGGATACCAGCATGCTGGTGAACTCGGCCGGGTTCTTCATCCCCAAGGGCTTCCTCGACTACGACCTGGCCGCTTACGACTCCTACATGGACATCAACCGCGGCACATTCTTCCTGACCCAGGGCGTGGCTCGGCTGATGATCGCCCGCAGTGGCGGGTCCATCGTCAACATCGGCTCCATGTGGGCGCACCAGGCCCTGGCGGCCACTCCCTCATCCGGTTACTCCATGGCCAAGGCCGGCCTGCACGCTCTGACGCGCAACCTGGCGATCGAGCTCGCAGGCGAGCACATCAGGGTGAACGCGGTGGCACCGGCAGTGGTCGCCACGCCCCTGTACGAGGGCTTCCTGCCCAAGGACGGCCTCGACGACACGCTGCACACCTTCGACAGCATCCACCCGTTGGGCCGCATCGGCACCGCGCAGGACATCGCAGCCGCCGTGGCGTACCTGCTCTCCGACGACGCCAGCTGGGTGACCGGAAGCATCGTGAACGTCGACGGCGGCATCATGGCGGGCCGCAATTGAGCGGCCTCGCCGCGTTGGCCTGTGCAGCAGCGACGGGTGGTGGCCACGAGCGCTGGCTGACATCGGCACCAGACCACGGGGTCGGACACCAGGACGGCCTCGCCCTAGTCAAGGAGGACCAAGCATGACGACCACCCGTGCAGGCGCGGACCCCACTGCGACCACCGACCCCAAGGCCCAGGTGGCCATCTTGGCCGGCGGCTGCTTCTGGGGAATGCAGGAGCTCGTCCGCAAGATGCCGGGCGTGCTGCGCACCAGGGTCGGGTACACCGGCGGCACGGTGGCGAACCCGACGTACCGAAACCACGACGGGCATGCGGAGGCCATCGAAATCGAGTTCGACCCCGACGTGCTGCCGTTCCGGACACTGCTGGAGTTCTTCTTCCAGATCCACGACCCGTCAACCCTGAACCGTCAGGGGAACGACCTTGGCACCAGCTACCGGTCGGCCATCTTCTACACCAACCAGGCGCAGCGCACCGACGCGCTGGAGACGATCGCCGACGTCGACGCGTCCGGTCTGTGGCCTGGCCCCGTCGTCACCGAGGTCACGGCCGCGTCCACGTTCTGGCAGGCTGAACCGGAGCACCAGGACTACCTGCAGCACGTCCCGCACGGGTACACGTGTCACTTTGTCCGACCGAGCTGGAAGCTGCCGAGACGCGCGCATTCCCCGGCATAGGGCCTGGCAACCGAGAAGGCTCCGTCGGCGCGCACCGGACGCAACCCAGCACGCGGACACGGATGCGCTGGACACGGTCATACATCCAAAGGAGAACCGTCGAGATGAGCGCGCAAACCGTGCCCGTCCTGACCCCGACGACGAAAGGCAGGTAAGGAATCCATGCCAGTCACGCGAGGATTCACCCGGCGCGACCGCAGCGACCCCCGGCTACCCCCCGGGCAGTACAACACGGGGGACGGCTGGCCGGTCCTGAGCTACGAGCCAACACCTCGGCTGGACACCGCCACGTGGACGTTCACGATCGACGGACTCGTTGAGCGAACCCAGACGTGGTCCTGGGCGGACCTGCACAAGATGCCGCCGTCGACATACCAAGGCGCCATCCACTGTGTGACCACCTGGTCGAAGTTCGACATGACGTTCGACGGCGTCTCAGTCGACACGCTGCTCGACCTCGCCAGCCCCCGACCGGAGGCCACCTTCGTCATGGCCCGCTCACACACCGGGTACACCACCAACCTTTCCCTGAGCGACGTGACCGGGGGCAAGGCGTGGGTCGCTTGGGCGATCGACGGGAAACCGTTGCCGGTGGAGCACGGCGGCCCGGCCCGTCTGCTGGTCCCGCACCTCTACTTTTGGAAGAGCGCCAAGTGGGTCTCCGGCCTGACCTTGATGGACCACGACGAGCCCGGCCTGTGGGAACGGAGCGGCTACCACGACCGGGGTGACCCGTGGCTCGAGCAGCGCTACCAAGGCGACTGATGGACCGGCTCGTCTCCACGGCCATCCCTCCCGTGCAGCCGTGGCAACTGGCGACGATCGTCGCGGTGCGCCAGGAGACACCGAACGCGAAGACATTCCAGCTCAACGTCGCTGGCCCACACAACTTCGTCGCCGGCCAGCACTTCATCATCCGCTTGACGGCCGATGACGGGTACCACGCGCAGCGGGCGTACTCGGCCGCGTCGCCACCAGGCCAGGAACCTCTCGAGATCACCGTCGAGAGGTTGCCCGGGGGAGAGGTGTCGACGTTCCTGCACGACGGGGTGGACGTTGGCGACATGGTGGACATCCGCGGGCCCATTGGCGGTCACTTCGCCTGGGACGTCTCCGCGCCGATCCTCGGCATCGCCGGAGGCAGCGGCGTCGCCCCGTTGATGTCGATGCTGCGGGCAGCACGAGCTGCAGGCCGGTCCGACTACATGACCCTGGTCGTGTCCGCACGGTCACCGCGAGATTTGTACTACGCCGACGAGATCACGGGCCCCCGCACCCGCGTGGCGTACACGCGCACCGCCCCGCCGGGCGATCCCCGAGGGGTAGGCCGGTTGACCATGGAGGACCTCGCGCCAATGGTCCATGTCCGTCAGCAGGCGTTCGTCTGCGGTTCACCAGCGTTCTGCGATGCCGCGACCATGCTGCTCGACTCGTTGGGTGTACCGGCGTACGACATCCGCGTGGAACGGTTCGGCCCGTCCGGATGACCCGCCAGTTCCGGACCCCCGACCGCGGCGGGGCGCGGGTGAAGCTTTCGAATCCTTGGCCTCAAGGGCACACGAAGGGGAACAGCCATGACACCTCATTTTGACTCCGACGGAATCTCCGCCACGGACGCCGGCGACTACGGGCTGCTGCGGCCCCAGGAGAGCTGGGACGACGACGAGTTCGACGGCGACGACGTCGAAACCGGGTACTCACCCCCCGGCCGCGCCCGGGGCTCCCTCGACTGGGGAGTGACGGCGAGGGAGGCGGCCGGGCACGAGTCGCTCGACCAGCGCCTTGCCCGTGAGGTGCCCGACACCTCGCTGACCCAGGACGACGGTGACGGCCTGGGCGACACCAGCGACACCGACGGTGAGCTGATCGACGATCAGGTCGGGGCGGCACGCGCCGGCCGTCTCTTGGCCCATGACGTCGACGACAACGACGCTCGGTCGGACTATTGGGCCCACGACATCGGGATCGACGCAGCCGGTGCCTCCGCCGAGGAAGCGGCCGTGCACATCATCCGGGACGACCTCGAACTCGAGGAGTAGCCGCCCGCCCGCGGCCGGTACAGGAGGCGGGGCGACCGACGGATGACTCGGCCGGGGGAGTTGCGGGCTACAGGCTCGGCAGCCCGTGAACGAAACCTCGCTCAGCGAGGTGACGGCGAAGGTTCCGGCGGGCGTGGAACATCAGCTGGTAGATCGCATTGCGGTTGGACCCGAGCTGGGTGGCGAGCTGTTCGATCGACGCACCATGCACCACCACGCCGAGGAACACGTGACGCTGTCGCTCGGTCAGCGAGGTGTCCATGGCTGACATGACCGCCTGTTTCAAGGCGATCGCCTCGGCCTCGGCCTCCGGTGTGTTGGCGCGGGGGCAGGGCAGGCGGTCCCAGTCTTGCGAGTTCAACCCATGGACGAGGCTGCGGCGATTGTGCTGGCGGATCTTCACGCGAGCTTCGAACGTCACGAAACTTCGGGCCCACGTGGTGAACTTGCTGTCGCCGCGGAAGTCCGGGATGCGCCTCATGATGGACACGAGCGCATCCGCCGCCGCTTGGTGGGCCAAGTCGTCCCGTTCCGCGCCGGACAGTCGCGAAATGTCTGAGCGACGCCCGATCTCGCTGCGTGCAGCCCGCAGCAGATAGGTGTACAGGGCGTCCGCGGCGCGCTCTCGGGCGGGCCTTGGCTGGGTGAGCGCCGCCGTCCACCGCGCGTTGTCCCGCGTGCGCTCCTGGTCAACGCTCGAGGAGTCCTGCACGTCCCCGCAGGGCCGCGTGCTGTTCGTCCTTGCACGTCCGTGCTCGTCAGCCAATGTGCGGGCAGCGCCCGGGGCCTTCTGTTCAACTGGTCTATTCAGTCCAATTACGGCACCGTGACCTGACGGGGCTACGTGCTCGAACTTGGGGTGCGGAGCTACGAAGGTAAAGGACTGCATAGTCCAAAACTACTGGTTTGGTGGGCTGTGTCAACTCCGTGGATGGGCTCACATTGCGTTCTGTCGGAAGCCCGCCACGCCGGGGGCCCGCGCTGTCGCGCTGCGACATGTTTGGACCGAAAGGTTCAGTCCGTGCGGAGCGGGAAGCACCGCCTGCCGCCCCTCAAGGCGTCGTCCCGGTCACGCCGACGGTGATGTCGTGAGAGGTGACGCTGTCGACGGCCACCCTGGCGAACGGTGGTGTCCAGTCGGCATACCCGGTCATGGTCCGCCGCCGGGCAGGTCAGTCGGTGACGCGGCTCGGTGCCACGCCGTAGACCAGGTCGCGGTACTCGTGGTGCTTGCCCAGCCAGCTCCGCACGAAGGGGCACACCGCCAGGATCTTGCGCTGACCCTGGTCGCGGATGTCGTCCAGCGCTCCCTGCACCAGCGCACCGCCAACTCCTTGACCCTCGTAGGCGGGATCCACCTCGGTGTGCTCGATGATGATGATCGAGGTCGTGATCTGGTACACGCTGTAGCCGGCCACCGTCTCGCCGATGCGAGCCTCGTACCGGGACAGCGCCTTGTTGTCGACTACCGTCACATCCATCGGGTCTCCTCCAACCGTTTTGACCGTCATCGTCGCGAGGCGCACCTGTCCAGCCATCCAATCCAGCTCAGCGGCAGGGCAGCCCGCCTCGTCCGCGGGGTTGGTGTTCGCCGGCCGGGCCATCTCTCCCCGGGTGCATCACCGTTCCATCCCTCCGCTGTAGTGGCACGTGTCACCTCCGTCAATGCCGGTGAATGCGGACCTCTCTTGGCTGACGGGCCCGGTAAGACGATCAGCACAGCGGGCACCAACGCCACGTCAGCCCACGAACCGCCCGCGACCTCAGCGTCTGGCGTGGGGCCGAGCCTCGACGGAGTCAGCAGGTCGGGGCACGTCGACGAGGGCGTCATGGCAAGTGGGACAGCACCGAGCAGCTGGAGGTCACCGATGTTGCCGAATGGTTCGCCGTTTCCGCAGTTGTCACTGCCGACGCCGGGAGGGGACGAGCTGGTGCTTCCCGCTGCGACGCAGGGAGGCTACGCCGTCGTGCTGGTGTACCGGGGCGCGTGGTGCCCGTACTGCGTGGGACAGCTGCGGTCTTTCGCCACCCGGCACGACCTGCTCATGGCTGAGAACATCACAACCGTTGCCTTGTCGGCCGACTCCCGCGCCACGGCACGGCAGACGGTGCAGGACCTGCACATCCCCTTCGCCGTCGGCTGCGAGGCCGACGTCCCGAAGGTCGCCAAGGCTCTCGAGTGCTACACCGACCCCGAC
This sequence comes from Segeticoccus rhizosphaerae, assembly GCF_009192725.1. Classification (GTDB taxonomy): domain Bacteria; phylum Actinomycetota; class Actinomycetes; order Actinomycetales; family Dermatophilaceae; genus Segeticoccus; species Segeticoccus rhizosphaerae. The sequence continues at coordinate 45,111 of NZ_VOHR01000002.1, forward strand.
ATGACGTTCTTCCAGTCCTCGGGCTTCGTGCTCGACACCGACGGCAACATCATGCTCTCGCTCTACTCCTCGGGCCCCATCGGCGGCTTGGGCCGGCCGACGTGTCGGGGTTCGTCAACAGACGTCGCGACAAGAACGGGGCCACAGCGTCATGAGCATCCGAGCGCGCCAAGCTCCCGGCCCCTTGCGCACGCCGACACCTGCCATGGACACGACCCGATCGACCGAGCGCCACCGGCTGGCGTTCGGTTCTGCGATCGCCGCCCTGGCGATCTCGTTCGCCGCCAACGCTGCCCCGGTGCCCCTGTACAACATCTACCGGAGTCAGGACGGCCTCACCAACGAGGGAGTGTCGCTGGCCGTCGTCGCGTACTCCTTGGGCACCATCGCGGCACTCCTGCTGCTGGGGCGCCTGTCGAACCACTGGGGCAGACGACACACCGCCATCGCAAGCCTGGTCCTTGTCGTGCTTGGCTGCCTGATGCTGCTGGATGTACACCAGTTGGGCACGCTCGTCGCCGCTCGGCTGCTGATGGGCGTGGGCTCCGGCATCGCGAGCACCGGAGTGACCGCATACATCGTCGACACGGCACCGGCGCGGCCCGCGTGGCTGGCTTCGGTCGCCTCCAGCCAAGGACCCATGTTCGGCCTTGCCGTCGGCGCAGTCGGCTCAGGCGCCCTCGTCGAGTTCGGTCCCTGGCCGCGCGGGCTGGTCTACGTCGTCATCAGCGCCCTGCTCGTCGTGGTTGCTGGGCTCATCGCGGTCAGCCCCGAGACCGTGAACCCGACGGTGGGCTGGCGGTCTCTGCGGCCTCGGGTGCGCCTGCCCGCCCGGGTCACCCACCTGGTTCCCGCGGCGTCGGCCGTGTTCTTGGCCACCTGGGCGATGGGGTCGTTCTACCAGGCACTGGTGCCCGCCGTCGTGGAAGACCAGCTGCACACCGCAAGCCCGCTCGCGCTCGGCCTGGTGTTCGCCTCGTACATGGCGTCCAGCGCGTTCGGTGCCCCGCTCGCAGGGCGCTTCGCACCGGCGAACGCGCAGCGCATCGGCATGCTCGCGTTCCTGGTGGCCATCGCCGGCATCATCACGGCCATCTCCTTCGGCCGGCTGCTCCTGTTTATCGCCGCTACCGTCCTCGCCGGAACCAGCCAAGGGGTCGCGATCAGCGCCACGGTCCGCGGGCTCCTGTTCGGCAGCACGGTGCCGGACCGAGCCCCCATCTTCAGCATCATCTACCTGCTGTCCTACAGCGGCGCAGCCTTCCCGAGCCTCGTTGCCGGCGGGCTCACCGGCATCGTGTCATTGCCGACGATCGCACTCGGGTACGGCGGCCTCACCCTCGCCGCCACCGCCTTCACTGTCGTCGCGGCACGCGCGCCCGGCATGACCGAGCAGGCCCAAAAGGGGCGCTCTGAGTCGTTCGGGCACCGAGAAACGACGCTGTGAGAAACGCCAACGGCACCCTGGGGCGACGTTCACTTGGCCACGTGAACACCATCCACGGCGCGACACTGGAGGAGACCATCCTCGGCGTTCTCCTAAGCGCTGACCTTCTCGAAGCACCAACTCACAACAAGAGGCACCTACCAAAAGGAGATGAGTTCCATGAAGGCGATCGTGGTGAACGACCAGGCTGCTGGGTTGGCCGGGATGACGCTGACTGAACGACCCGAGCCGCCGGCGGCCATCAACGATGTCATCGTCCAGGTGCATGCGTCGGGGTTCTTGCCGACGGAGATGGAGTGGCCTTCCACGTGGACCGACCGTGCAGGCCGTGACCGGGCGCCCTCCATCCCCGGGCACGAGATGGCTGGGCTGGTGACTGCGCTCGGCTACGGGACGACGGGGCTGACGCTGGGACAGCGGGTGTTCGGGATCACCGACTGGCACCGTGACGGGACCCTCGCCGAGTCTGTCGCCGTCGAGGCCCGCAACCTCGCCCCGCTGCCGGGCGACGTGGACGTCACGGTCGGCGCGAGCCTTCCCATTTCTGGCCTGACCGCCTGGCAGGGGTTGTTCGACCACGGGCGCCTGCAGGCCGGCCGGAGCGTCTTGGCTCACGGCGCCGCGGGCGCGGTCGGGACGATGGTCACCCAGCTCGCACGCGAGTTCGGCGCCTACGTCATCGGCACCGGTCGTGCTGGTGACCGGCAGAAGGTGCTCGACTACGGAGCTCACGAGTTCGTCGACCTGGAAAACGATGCGATCGAGGACGTCGGCGGGGTCGACCTGGTCTTCGACCTCATCGGCGGCGATGTCCAGAAGCAGTCCGCCGACATCATTCGGCCCGGCGGAGTGTTGGTGTCGGTTGTCGGTCCGGTCGAGGCGCGCCCGGCCGACGGACGCGCAGTCGACTTCGTCGTCGAGTCCGTCCCTGCCCAGCTGCGTGAGATCGCCCAGCGCGTGAGGGACGGACGGATCCGCACGAACATCGGCCAGGTCGTGCCCATCAGCGAGGCTGTCACAGCGGTCAACTCGACCGACCGGCGCAGGGGCAAGCTGGTCATCGCCATGACCGACTGAAGCGAAGGGTCGATCCACCGGCGGCAGCACCCGATGGCCCGAAGTGACGTTGTTCCACGATTCTGAGGACGTGGTCGCGTGGCGGTTCTACCGTTGTGGGGTGACCGGTCTGAACGCTGATCTGGTTCTCGAGGGTGGCGGTGTCAAGGGCATTGCCCTCGTCGGGGCCATCAGCATGCTTGCCGAACGCGGCTATCAGTTCCAGAAGGTGGCGGGCACCTCGGCCGGGGCGATCGTCGGGGCGTTGGTGGCTGCCGGCCTTCCCGCCGCCGAACTCGAGGAGACGATGCGCTCCTTGGACTACGAGAGCTTCCGGGACGAGAGCCCACTGGACCGGCTGGGTCCGCTGGGGAAGGCCACCTCATTGCTGCTGGAGTCCGGGATCTATGAGGGGGAGTACCTGCGAGCTTGGCTGGGTGACACGCTGGCGGCTCATGGGGTGCGCACGTTTGCCGACCTGCTCCTTGAGGACCCTGGAAGCGACCTGCCGGCCGAACGGGCCTACCGGTTGGTGATCATGGCCTCCGACCTGTCCCACCGCCGGTTGCGCCGGCTGCCGTGGGACTACCCGATCTTCGGCATGCCGTGTTCGGACGTCCCGGTCGTGGACGCGGTTCGGGCATCGATGTCCATCCCGTTCTTCTACGAACCGGTCAAGCTGCGCGACGAGACGACCGGTGAGGACACGTGGCTGGTCGATGGCGGGATGCTGTCGAACTTCCCTGTCGATGTTTTCGACCGCACCGATGGTGTGCCGCCGCGGTGGCCGACGTTCGGCATCAAGCTGTCGGCACGTGCCAACGCCTTGGCGCAGCAGGAACCGCCGGTGCGTGGGGCGGTCAGCATGACGCGGGCGATGGTCTCGACGATGACCGGGTTCTTCGACCACCTGCACCTGGACGAGCCGAGCACCCTGGCGCGGACGATCTTCGTGGACACGCTCGGAGTGCGCTCCACCGACTTCTCCCTCGACCATGACACCCAGCAAGCGCTGTTTGCCTCGGGCCAGGACGCAGCCCGCACGTTCCTGGACGGCGATGACAGCCAGCCGGGCTGGGACTTCGCACGATACGTCGCGACCTACCGTTCTCCAGACACAGCAGCCGCCGGGCTAGCTGATGCGCCCTGACGCTTGCTCCCGTCGCTGGTCATCGCAGGCTGTCGCGGGGATGGCGTTGTCGATGAGGGCGGAGGCGATGGCGGCGGCGGTGGGAAAGGCGTCGGCGTCGAGGACCCGGGTGCGGGCCGCGGCCCCGTCGATGAGTAGCGCGAGCTGCTCGCCGAGCCGTTCAGGGTCGGCAGCGCCGGCTTCGCGGGCGGTGTCGGCGAGCCGCGTGGCGACGGCTTTCTTGTAGTCGCGCGCGTACTGGGACGCAGGGTGCTGGGGGTCGTGGAGTTCGACGACGGCGGCGATGTAGGGGCACAGTGGAGTGGCGCGCGGGATGTCGAAGGCGGCGAGGAGCCGTTCGCGGGGTGTGAGGTCGGTGCGGTCGAACACGCCGGACAGAACGGAGGGGTCGAACCGGCGCAGGTACTCGGCGACGAGTTCATCCTTGCCGGTGAAGTGCTGGTAGGCCGTGCGCTTGGACACCTGGGCCTCCGCGCAAAGCTGATCCATGCCGGTGCGGTTGATGCCCTGCTCGCGGAACAGCTGCTGGGACGCGCTGAGGATGCGCTCGCGGGCGCCTCGACCGCGGCGGCGGCCCTTGGGCCCCTTCTCCAACTCCGTCATGACTGCATGCTACCCCAAGTGGGTAACGATCGGTGTACATAGCTTGCGCCCCGGCCCTCCAAGCGATAGCGTAAGCACACAGAGCGGTTTACATAAAGTTCAGAGCTCATCACCTGCGCCACGGCCGCCAGCCAAACCGCACAACCCACAACCCGGACAGGACATCTCATGAGCAACATCAGCATCATCGGCACGGGGAACATGGCCCGCACCATCGGCGCACTGGCGGTGGCAGGCGGCAACACCGTTGAAGTCATGGGCCGCGATCAGTCCAAGGCTGCTGGCCTGGCCAAGGTTCTCGGCGGCGGCGCCACGACGGGAGAGTGGGGCACCGCCCCGCGCGGGGACATCGTCATCGTGGCCTTGTTGTCCGACGGTGTCGTGCCGGTCGTTGCCCACTACGGAGACGCTCTTGCGGGCAAGGTAATCGTCGACATCAGCAATCCATTCAATGCCACGTTCGACGGGCTGGCCCACCGTGAGCAGACCTCAATCGCGCAGGAAGCCGCCAAGGCGGCCCCGGCCAGCGCCAGCGTGGTGAAGGCCTTCAACACCATCTTTCGTCAGGTCCTCGAGAAGGGTCAGCCCGATGTCTTCCTCGCCGGCGACGATGCGCAGGCCAAGGCAAGTGTGGAGACGTTCATCGAGAGCCTCGGACTGCGCCCGCTGGACGTCGGCGGCCTGAAGATGGCGCACTGGCTGGAAGGAGCGGGCGTGCTCACGGTGGGCCTCGCCAACAATGGAGTGGGGAACTTTGACTTCGCCCTCAGCATCACTCAACTGCCCGCCTGAGTAGACGGGTCCCCGCTACACGCCTTCGGCCCTCGGGGTGGCGAGAAGCGCGCTGATGTCGTGGTGGTTCAAGTAGAGGAGAACGCGGTATCCGTCCGGACCGGATCTCACCAGAAGGGTCGAGGAAAGCTCGACGGTCCCGCTGTCACGCTCCGCAGCCCATTCTCCCGCCACCAGAACGTGCTGGTCGTCCAGACGCAGCTGGCGCGCGTCCCGACGCCGCACGTCCCGCACACCCGCATCGGCGAACATCGTGCGGCGAGCAGGCAGCGAGGCAGCGAACTGCTCAGCTGTTATCGCCACCGCGTAGCGTGGATCCAGAGCCAGGAAGGTGGGGGCGAAGAGCTCGCCCGGGCGGCCGTCGGGGTCACCAGCGCGGGCGTCGAAGTCATCCAGGAACGCGCTGATGGCAGGTTCGAGGCCAGTCCAGCGATTGCTCATAGCTCGGTCGCAATCCTTTCTAGCAGCGGAACCGCGGCTGCCAACCGCTTCCGTTCGGCTTCGGTCAGCGCGACGAGGACTGCTTCGATCCGTACCCTAACCAAGCTGAGTTTGGCACAGGAGCACGACGATCGAGATCGACAGCCGGCCACGGGGCCAGGGCACCGAGCTTCGATTTCGGCATGCTGGCCTGACACCCCAGCTGGCTTGCTGGGACGACTGAGTGGCCGCGTGGAACCACTTCCTGTCCAGCATCGAGCTCCTCACCAGGACTGGCAGGGGCACGCCATGCGGGTCCTGAGCTCTTCGTCTGCCAGGACGAGGCCGGCTCCTGCTCGTCGGAGGGGACCGACGTCAGTCGGCGGCCGTGGCAACTGGATTGGTGAGCCGGGTGTGGAGCAGTGCGGCGCTGAGCGCGACCAGCAACCCAGCGGCGACGGCGACGAGGAACCCGGTCCGGGGGCCGTGGGTGTCGGCGACCTGGCCGACGACCGCAGATCCGGCGCCGTACCCGAGGTTGAGACCGGTCACCAGCCAGGCAAGTCCTTCGGTGAGGACCAACCGGTCGACGGTGCGTTCCACCAGTTCGGTGGCGGTGATCAGCGTAGGGGCGACACCGAGCCCCATGACGAAGGCGCATGCCGCCAGCGCGGGCACGTTGGGCGCGAGCCACAACAGGATCGGCAGGCCGCCGAGCAGCATCGCTTGTCGCCGGTACCGCTGAGGTACCGGAGCGATGCGTGCTCGCGCGCCGTAGATGAAGCCGGCGGTTGCGCTGCCGAGTGCGAGGCAGGCCAGCACCGCCCCGCTGAGCGCGCGTTGTCCCTGCTGGCTGCAGAACGCCACGATCGTGATTTCGGCGCTGGCAAACACCATTCCCATGGCGACGGCCCCGGCCACGAGCAGCACCATGCCACGGGTCCGCATCGCAGAGCCCGACCGCGCACTCGAGGTGTCGTGCACCGGGGGTTCGGTGCTGTGCAGGCCACGCAGCCACACGGCGCCGAGCGACACCAGCAGCGCACCCAGCAAGAGGGGCAGGACAGGATCGAGCGTGGTGGCGATGGCGGTGGCGACCAGTGGCCCGGTGGTGAAGATCAGCTCGTCGAGGGTGGCCTCCAAGGAGTATGCGGTGCTGAGCTCAGGGCGTCGGCCCCACACGTGCGACCAGCGCGCCCGCACCAAGGACCCGACCGCGAGGTAGGAGAAGCCGGAGACGGCGGTCGGTCCGACGAAGGACCACTGCGGGAACCCGGCTTCGATCAACACTGCCAGCGCGACCGTTGCGACGACGTGTACCGCGGAGGCGGGTACGAGGGTCCTGCTTTGGCCGAACCGGTCGACCAGACGGGCCAGCACCGGGTTCCCGACGCCGTTCGCGGCGACGTAGACGCCGGTGAGCAGGCCGGCGAAGCCGTACTCTCCGGTGCGGGCCGAGACGATCAGCACCAAGGCGATCGGATAGATGGCAATGGGCATGCGCATCACGAACGATGCAGCGCAGAACGCGACCGTTCCCGGAGCGCGGAACGCGGCGCGGTAGCCCGCTAGCATCGGGAGCCCCAGTCATCCGCCGCCCGACTGTCGCACAGAGCAAAGTCGAGGCGCCAGGGCACGCTGCATCTTCTCAGGCCTGCGAACTGTCCCATCGTCCGGCCCGGATAAGCGTGAATCCACGGCACAGTTGGTCATCGGTCGAACGCGAGCGCCATCTCGTCGCAGCACCGTGTCCTGCTCGAGAGCCACCAACTGGATGTGACGGTAATCTCCGTCAGGCGATGCAGATGGCTTTGCAGGTGGCCCAGAAGTGAGCGGTAGCGCGCTCGCTCTGGTCCTCACGGCTGCCATCTGTCACGCGCTCTGGAATGTCGCGGCAAAAGGGGTTCGCGGTGATGGCTACCTGTTCGTGTGGTGGTACGACCTCTGGTCGACCCTGCTCTGGGTGCCGGTCGGTATCGCCCTGTTGGCTCGAGCCGGATGGCCGTGGTCCTGGGGTTTGCTGTTCGGGCCACTGGTGTCTGCGGCGGTTCACATCGTCTATCAACTGGCGCTGCAGACCGGCTACAACCGGGCCGACCTCGGAGTCGTCTACCCCGTCGCGCGAGGCGTCGGTCCTCTCCTGACCATGGCGGCTGCCCTGGCCGCCCTCCATGAACGGCCAGGGCGGACCGGCGTGCTCGGCGCCTTGGCGATCCTGCTCGGCATCGTCGTCGTGACCGGTGGTCGCGGCGGCCCCGACCGACATCGCGCCATGCTCGGCGTGCGTTGGGGCGTCCTGACAGGGGCCGCCATCGCGGGCTACACGCTGTGGGACGACCACGCGATGACGTCCCTGGCCCTGTTGCCCGTCACCTACTTCGCGTTCGGCAGCGCTTGTCAGACCGCCATGCTGAGTATCGGACTTCACCGGCACGACACGTCGAGGCTCGGGACCGTGCTGCATCGGCACTGGCGGCAGGTCGGTGTGGTCGCGGTCCTCTCACCTCTGGCCTACATCTTGGTGCTCGAGGCAATGCGCACGACCCCCGTCTCGCTGGTCGCGCCGGTGCGAGAATCGAGCATCGTCATCGGTTCGCTCCTGGCGTGGTGGTTGTTCAAGGAGTCGGATCCGGTGCGCAAGGTGATCGGCGCGGGCGCGGTCCTGCTGGGGATCGGCCTCATGGTGGTCTCCGGATGACGATCGAGGCCAAACGTGCGTGGCGCTACCTTGCCCCACGCCGGTGCTTCGCTCCCGACCTCAGGGCAGCGTCACGTAGTCGGAGAGGAACGCCCGTGCGCTTGCCGTGTCGAGGCGGTAGTCGACGTTCGTGGCGCGACAGATCGCGTCGCCGGTGATCGTGGTCGCCGCCACGAGGTCGGTGTCGCCCAGGAAATTGGGTCCGCCGGAGTCGCCGTAGCAGGTGCCGCCGTCGCCCGTGGCGGGGTTCATCGACAGGCGCAGCCAAGCCTTGTTGACCGCGTCGAGGCTGCCCTTGGTCACCATCCGCACGTCGTTGTAGAGATAGCCGTGGCCGCCGGGACCGCTCGTCACTTCATAGGCGCCGTAGCCCACGGAGGTGAACTCCTGTCCCTGCTTGAGGCGGGACAGCGATTCGGCCTTGGGCAACTGCGCCGGGGTGATGCCGGTCACCGGCTGTTCGAGCGTCACCACGGCGATGTCGTGCGGGTCGTTCTGCTGGTGGGTGTACTGCGGGTCGGCGTGGAAGGTCCCGGCATACACCGGGTCACCGTCCTGGTATGCCGTGTCGAACGTGATCCGCACCTGCTCGCCTTCGCCCTCGCCGCAGTGTGCCGCTGTGAGGAACACGCTCGGCGCGATGAGCGTGCCCGAGCAGTAAGTCCAGGTGCCGTCCGAGTAAGCCTGCTCTGCGACGAGTCCTCCGACGTTGGGGTGGCCGTTCCCGTCCGGGTGGCCGTTGGTGATGGCAGCCGCCGGCAGGGCTGTCGCGGTGAGGCAGGCCAGGCTGGTGGCTCCGATGACGAGGCGTCGAATCATGCGAGACATCATGGCGGGTAGCGGCCGTTCGCGCCAGAGGTCGGGTGCCACGCCAATTCTTCCTGCGGGCCCCATTCAAGGACGACGCGCTGTGTGCGCCCACCCTCGGGTGCCGCAGCCGAGCCTGAGGGTCGGAAGTTTCGTGAGCGGGCCGGAGTTGAAGCTGTCGTGAGCGATGACAACACCGGTGTGAAACAGCTGCGATTGGTGATCCATGCCGAGGACTACGAGGGGACGTTGCGATTCTTCCGTGACGTTTTGGGCATGTCCGAGCAGGAGGCGTACACCGGCGATGCAGGCGCGCAGGTCGCGATCCTCGATGCTGGCCGGGCCACTCTCGAGATCGCCAACACCGCCCAGGTGGAGATGATCGACGACGTCGAGGTCGGCCGGCGAGTCTCGCCGCACTTGCGGCTCGCGCTCGAGGTCGATGATGCCGCGGCGGCGGCCACCGCGGCCGTCGGCGGTGGTGCGAGGGTGGTCGCGCCGCCGACACCG
>NZ_VOHR01000020.1 GCF_009192725.1 Segeticoccus rhizosphaerae
CGGATGCGCGCGTCATCGGCCCGAGGCCGGTCAGGCTGCGCATCGGCCGCGGCGACGCGCCCGCGAGCCGCGCCCCCACGTCATACGTGGGGTAGGCCACCTCGGGGTGCACCACGGTGTCGCCCTTGCCCAGGCCGAGCTGTGTGGGGAGCCAGGCGACCAGCTCCTTGCTGCCGATCGTGGGGAGCACGCCGTCGGGGTCGAGGCCCGGCACCCCACGCCGTCGCTCGAACCAGTCCACCACGGCCTGTCGTAGGTCGGGCGTGCCCCACACCTGCGGGTAGCCCGGTGCGTTCGACGCGTCGGCCAGCGCGCGCCGCACCACCTCGGGTGTGGCGTCGACCGGGGTGCCCACCGAGAGGTCCACGAGCCCCCCAGCATGAGCACTCGCTCGCTGCTTCAACGCAGCGAGCGAGTCCCACGGGAAGTCGGGCAGGCCGGTGGCCGTCATCAAGGACGAGGACTAGACGTCATGTTCCTGGGGTGGCAGGGCCGCGATGATCGGGTGGTCCTTCGGGATCAGGCCGAGCTTCGCCGCGCCGCCGGGGCTGCCGAGGTCGTCGAAGAACTCGACGTTGGCCTTGTAGTACTCGGCCCACTCCTCAGGCGTGTCGTCCTCGTAGTAGATCGCTTCCACCGGGCAGACCGGCTCGCACGCCCCACAGTCCACGCACTCGTCGGGGTGGATGTAGAGGGACCGCTGGCCCTCGTAGATGCAGTCGACAGGGCACTCTTCGATGCAGGCCTTGTCCTTGAGGTCGACACAAGGCTGGGCGATGACGTAGGTCATGGTGCTGCGGTCCTCCTGCGAACGGCTCGGTACCTTCTCAGTATGCCGACTCAGCTGCCACTACATCACGGCGGCCCACATTCTGGCAGGAGAAAATGAGCTGTGAAAACCCCAGACCCGTTGCCTCGTCTGCGTCTCGGGATCCGCGCTGTCGTGCGGCACGAGCTGCCCGACGGCCGCCACACCGACTCGGTGGGCACGATCGAGGCACTCGACGCCGCCACCGTCACCGTGCAGACGCGGCACGGCGTCGACGTGATCCCGCTGGCCGAGATCTCGATCGTCAAGGAGGTGCCACCCCGACCGGTGCGCAGGGGCGCTCCGCACCGCGCCCTGTCGATGAGCGACCTCGAACGGGTCATGGCCGCTGGCTGGCCGGCCGTCGAGCAGGCACCGCTCGGTGACTGGCGCCTGCGCGCTTCGGCGGGGTACACCAGACGCGCCAACTCGGTGCTGGCGGTGGGCGATCCGGGAGTCGAGCTCGGCGCCGCCGTGGAACGGGCGGAGAGTTGGTATGCCGAACGCGCCCTGCCCTGCCGGATCGCCCTGCACGGGCCGGCGGGGTTCGTCGCGGCAGACGATCCGCTGGGTGCGCTGCTGCTGTCACGCGGCTACCAGGAGGGCGAGCGCACCGCGGTGCTGACCGCGAGCACCGACCCGCTGCCGTCCACCGACGGGCCGACAGGCGTGACGGTCGACGCCCTCGACCGGCCCAGCGCTGCGTGGTGGTCGCTCGCCGACGTGTCGCCAGCGCACCGCGCTGCCGCGGAGCAGATCGTCGTGGCCGCCCCGGACCAGGTCTTCCTGGTGGCGGAGCAGGACGGGGCCACCGTGGCAGCCGTCAGGGTGGCCTTCGCGCACGTGTGGGCGGGGATCAACCTGCTGGCAGTGCGGCCCGACCACCGACGTCGGGGCCTCGGCCGTCTGCTGGCGGCGGCGGCCGCGGGTCAGGCACGCAGCCGGGGGATTCGCTCGGTCTACCTGCAGGTCGGCACCGAGAACCTCCCGGCCGTGGCGCTGTACCGGGCCGCCGGGTTCGAGTCCCACCACGAGTACTCCTACCTCGTCGCCGGCTAGCGCCCTGCACCGTGGCCGCAAATAGCGGGACGTCCTGCGTTGTGGTCGCCCCGGCAGCCGCAACGCAGGACGTCTCGGCCGGGGCGGGGCTCCCGCTCAGCCGGTGCAGACGACCCGGTCCTCCGGCTTGTAGTGGGTGTTGAACACGTTGTGGTCGACGGTCGTACCGTTCCGGCGCACCGTCCGGGTGACCGTGATGTCGAACCCCTCGACGGGATACTGCGGGATGCACTTCGGCGAGTCGTCGTAGATCGTCTTCGGCGCGGTGATGTTGCGCCGCTCGCCGGTGTGGCTGCTCACGGCGAACGTCTTGGTCCCCCAGAACCGCATGTGGATGTCCTGCCCGGTGACCCAGGTCTGGATCAGGATCCCGTGGCCGGTGTTGTTGGTCCACTTGTTGTCGATGGTGGGACGCCACAGGGTCGCTTCGCGGCCGACCGGGTAGCGCGAGATGTAGAACGAGTGCGGGGTGTGCTCGTCGAGCTGGACACCGGCGAAGTACGACGTGTTGAAGACCGTCGTCGAGACCTGCGAGATGCCACCACCCAGCGCGTTGACCAGGCGACCGTTGCTGATGACGTGCGCCTCGACATACCCCTTCGCCCTGGTGAAGGTGCCGAGCACCCCGAGCAGGCTGAACTGCTCACCCGGCTTGACCAACGTGCCGTTGATGTGGTCCAGGGCGGTCTTGATGTTGTGCGTGCGGGCCGCGTTCTCCGGGCCACCCGGCATGTGGCTGGTGAAGCTGGAGATGACCTGCTTGACCCCGAGCTTGTTGGCCTCGGCCGTCGTCGTGGCCGGAGGCTTGGAGATGGTCGCGACCCGGGCCGTGCGCGACTTCGCCGTCAGCGCGGCAAACACCTTGTCGTGCAACGACTTCGGATTTATCACCTTGCCGTTGTGCCCAGGGATCACCCGTGGCTCACCCCCGATCAGCCGCACCTGGGCGTCGACCGGGACGCGTTCGGCCCCAGAGACCTCGGCCCGCACCACCTTGAGCAGCTGTTGACCGTCCAGGTCTGGTCGCAGGTGACCCTTGCCGTCGTCCTTGACGGTGAGCATCCGCCCCAGCTGCACGGCCGTCAGCCTGGTGCGTGCCTTGCCGATGACGACGGCGACCGGCCCCGACATCGCCGGCTTCGCGAAGGACTTCTCCACCCGCTTGATCTCCCGGACGGACAGCTTCGGGTCGGACACGGTCACCGCGCCCTTGACCTCCGGCTGACGGGGCCACGCCTGCGCGACCGCCTTGGCCGTGCCCGGGACGTCGAGGCTGCGGCCCTGCGTGGACAACACGATGCGCACCGAGCCGTCGACGAACGTGATGGACCCCTCCCTGCCGGGGCGGTCCACCTTCTTCGCCGCGCCCTCGAGTGCCGCCTCGAGCCGGTCCTGGTCGACCGAGACCCGCAGCGGCTGCGCCTCACCGCCGGTGAGGCGTTGCCAGATCTCGCCGGGGTCGTAGGTGCGGCCGGTCAGTCCCTGCAGCGTGCGGTCGATGTCGAGCGAGAGCCCGGCCGCACCCGGGTCGAGCTCGAACGTCTCGTCGCCGGCGCGCACGATGACCGGTTGTGAAGCGGTCATGGCCAGGTCGCTCTTGAGGGTGGTGGCGGCCTGCTCGGTGGACATCCCGCCGATGCTGACGCCCGCCACCGTGGTGCCCGAAGGCACCTGACCCCCGACCCAGACGGCCAGCCCGACGTAGGCGCCGCCCAGCACGACGACCGCGACCAGCAGCCGCAGCAGGATGCGCCCCCAGCTGTGACGCTCGGTCATGTCAGTGCCTCGTAACGTCCCCGGTAGTAGATCAGCGCCTTGCCCAGGTGGTCGGGCACGTGCACCGAGGCCACCTCGCCGACCACGATGCTGTGGTCGCCCGCTGGGTGCACGTCGGTCGTGCGGCACTCGAAGTTCGACAGTGCCCCGTCGAGCCAGGCGACGCCGGTCACCGGAGCGATCGAGTGCGGCACCCGGTCGAGCTGGCCGTGCAGCGGCCGGCCCCTGGTGGCGAACCAGTCGGCGGTCGAACGGGCCTCGGCCGGCAGCACGCTGACCCCCCAGACCTGCGACTCGAGCACGGCGTCGTGGAACCGCGCGTCCCGCTCGACGCTGACCAGCATGAGCAGCGGTTCCAGCGAGACCGAGCACAGCGCGTTGGCGGTCATCGCGTGGTGGTGCTCACCGGCAAGCGTGGTCACGATGGTCACGCCGGTCGCGAATCGTGCCATGGCACGGCGGTAGTCGCCCACGTCGGTGGGCGGCACGGTCGTGGTCACAGCACCTTCCTCACGTGTCGGGCAGCAGGCCGGTATGCCGTCCGCCTGGCATCGCAGCGCCCCTCGCGGGCGTCCCCGTGGCCGGGTCGACGAGGACGTAGCCCTCCCGCGCGGACAGGCGTGCCGCGATGTCGTTGGACAGAGCGTAGTAGTCGCCGTGCACCGACACCTGGGTGCGGTGCTCCAGAAGGGCCTGCGTCCGCAGCCGCGCGGCCTCGGGATCGACCACCTCGTGGGTCACCTGGTCGTCCTCGACGACGGAGGGCGGGAAGGGCGCGTCCTCGGGTGGGAGGGTCAGGCCGGGCTGCTCCCCCGGCTGCACGTGACTGCGGACCCACTCCCGATCCTGCAGTGCCCACGACCTCGGGGTGAACCTCCAGTAGACCCGGCCCGGACGCTCCGCGTCGGGCAGCGTCCTGATCGCCGCCATCGTCACCCGGTGGGTCTGGATGTGGTCGGGGTGGGCATAGCCGCCACACGGGTCATAGGTGACCACCACGTCGGCACGCAGGCGCCGCAGGTGGGCGGCCACCAGCGCGGCCGCCTCGTCCTGGTCGGCACGGACGAAGGCGTCGGGACGCTCGGCACTGGGCGTGCCCGCCATACCGGAGTCCCGGTAGCGCGAACCGCCGCCGTGGGGATCCTCGCCGAGGACCACGTGGGCGACGCCCAGCACGGCCATCGCGCGGCGAAGCTCCTCCCGCCGGTAGGGACCGAGCCGATCCTCACGGTCGGCGGCGAGGTGACACAGCTCCGGCGGGATGACCTCACCCTCTTCGCCGAGGGTGCAGGTGAGCAGGTGGACCTCGTCTCCCGCGATCGCGTGGTGGGCCATCGCCACGCCGGTCGCGAGGGTCTCGTCGTCCGGGTGGGCGTGCACGAAGACGAGCCGGGCGGGCCGCCCGGTCGGGTCAGGGGGCACTAGACGACCACGCGCTCCTCGGGGAAGTGACAGGCCACCCGGTGCCCGGGTGCGAGCTCACGCACCAGGGGGATCTCGTCTGCGCACCGCTGCTGGGCCTTGGGACACCGGGTGCGGAACACGCAGCCGGACGGCGGGTTCTGCGGGCTGGGCAGGTCGCCCTGCAACAGGATCCGCTCGCGCCCGGCCTCTCGGCGGGGGTCCGGCACCGGCACCGCCGACATCAGGGCGTGCGTGTAGGGGTGCAGCGGGTGCTCGTAGAGCGTGTCGCGGTCGGCCTCCTCCATCAGCTTGCCGAGATACATCACGGCCACGCGGTCGGAGATGTGCCGCACCACGGACAGGTCGTGGGCGATGAAGACGTAGGCGAGCTGCTGCTCGTCCTGGATGTCCTCCAGCAGGTTGATCACCTGGGCCTGGATGGACACGTCGAGGGCGGACACCGGCTCGTCACAGACGATCACCTGGGGCTGCAGCGCGATCGCCCGCGCCACGCCGATGCGCTGCCGCTGGCCGCCCGAGAACTCATGCGGGTAGCGGTTGTAGTGCTCGGGGTTGAGACCCACCCGGGCCATCAGCTCCTGAACCGCCTTGCGGCTGCCGCCGGGCGGCGTGATGCCCTGGATCTCGAAGGGCGCCGCAACGATCTTGCCGATCGTGTGCCGCGGGTTCAGCGAGCCGTAGGGGTCCTGGAAGATCATCTGCATCTCGCGGCGCAACGCGCGCAGCCGGGACCCACTCGCGTGCGTGACGTCTTCGCCCTGGAACTCGATCGTGCCGCCGGTCGGCTCCAGCAGCTTGAGCAGGGTGCGGCCAGCGGTCGACTTGCCGCAGCCGGACTCCCCCACCAGGCCGAGGGTTTCGCCCTTGCGCACCATCAGGCTGAGTCCGTCGACCGCCTTCACGGGGGCATCAGGACGGCGGATGATCCCCGCCTTGTGTTGGGGGAAGTACTTCTTCAGGTCGGTGATCCGCAGGATCTCCGGGTGGTCGGCGGTGGCCGACTGCTCGGGTGCGGCGGTAGGGGTGGTCACGTCACGCTCCTCGCTCGGGCTCGCGGACGGCGCGATCGTCAGCGTCGTCCCGGCGGGTGGTCTCAGCGGTCCGCCGCGACCGATCGTCCGCCGCGCCCTTGATCGAATCAGCACGGTCGCCACGCTTGCTGAGTGCCTCCGCGAACACCACGGAGCGCTCCTCCGGGGGGATGTGGCACCGCGACCGATGGCCCGGGAAGGCCTCCGCGAGCGCCGGTTCCTCGGTGAAGCAGAGCCGGTCAGGGACCAATTCGGTGTAGGGGCATCGCGGGTTGAACTTGCACCCGCTCGGCAGGTTGATCAGCGACGGCGGGTTGCCGGGGATCGGGTCGAGCCTGGTCTGACGCACCTGGTCGAGCCGCGGCATCGAGCCGAGCAGCCCCACCGTGTAGGGGTGCTGTGGCTGGTAGAAGAGGTCGTCCACGGTGCCCTGCTCCACGCACCGGCCGGCATACATCACCAGCACGTCGTCGGCGATGTCGGCAACCACCCCGAGGTCGTGGGTGATCAGGATGATCGCCGAGCCGAATTCTCGCTGCAGGTCCTTCATCAGGTCGAGGATCTGCGCCTGCACCGTCACGTCCAGGGCTGTCGTGGGCTCGTCCGCGATGAGCAGCTCAGGGTCGTTCATCAGCGCCATCGCGATCATCACGCGCTGCCGCATGCCGCCCGAGAACTCGTGCGGGTACTGGTCGACGCGCCGCTTCGGGTTGGGGATCCCGACCCGCCCCAGCAGGTCGACAGCCCGACTCTTGGCGACCTTCTTGGCCGTGCTCTTGTGGTGCACCCGGTAGGCCTCGATCAGCTGGCTGCCCACGGTGTAGTAGGGGTGCAGCGCCGAGAGCGGGTCCTGGAAGACCATGGCCATCTTGTTGCCGCGCAGGTGGCGCATCTCGGCCTCGGGCAGGGTCAGCAGATCCTGGCCGTCGAGGGCGATGCGGCCGGACATCTTGGCGTTGGTGCGCCGGTGCAGGCCGAGGACCGCCTGGCTGGTGACCGACTTGCCGGAGCCCGACTCGCCGACGATCCCGAGGGTCTGTCCCTTCTCGAGCGAGAAGGTGATGCCATCCACCGACTTGACGACGCCGTCATCGGTCGGGAAGTGCACCCGGAGGTCGTCGACCTCGAGGAACGCCTCGTGGTCTGCGTTCGCCGCGGAGCCCGTTGGCTGGGTGGCGGTTACGGACATGCGTCCGTCCTTTCGTTCGTCGTCACGGCCTCGTCACCCGATCCTGACGCGCGGGTCGATGACGCCGTAGAGGATATCGACCACGAGGTTGGCGAAGACGATCAGCGCGGCCGTGATCAGCACGATGGGCACGATCATCGGCAGGTCCGACTGGGTCACCGCGTCGATGGCCGCACGGCCGAGTCCCTGGTAGCCGAACACCTGCTCCATGATCACGGTGCCGGCGAGCACGATGCCGAGGTCGAGGCCGGCAACCGTCACGACAGGGGTCAACGCGGCCCGCAGGGTGTGCCTGAACACCACGGATCGCTCGGTCGCGCCCTTGGCCCTCGCGGTGCGTAGGTAGTCCTCCCCCATCGTCTCGAGCATGTAGGCGCGCGTGAGCCGGATGTAGCTGGCGACGTAGACCGCGGCCAGCACGATCCAGGCCATGACCAGGCCCTTGGCCCACCCGACGGGACTGTCGAAGATCGAGACGTAGTTGGGCGCTGGGAAGAACTGGTACTTGATGCTCAGGTAGGAGTAGATGAGCAGGCCGAGGAAGAAGGTGGGGAAGGAGAAGACGAAGAGGGAGGAGCTGGTGAGCAGTCGGTCCGGCCATCGGCCTCTCGTGAGCGCCGCGATGATGCCGAAGCCGACGCCGAAGGTGATCCAGATGGCGAAGGCCCCGAGCGCGATCGAGATCGAGACGGGCCACCGCTCGCTGATGTAGGTGGACACGAGCGAAGTCCGCTGCGGGGAGTAGCCGAGGCAGGGCGCGGGGCAGTGCGTCACCTTGTCCGGGTTGGCCTTGGCGAAGGCGGGGTCGTCCGGGTACTCGCGGCCGGTGAACAGGCCGCTGACGAAGTCGGCGTACTGCGTCGTGATCGGCTTGTCCAGCCCGAGGTAGTGCCGGTTGGCCTTGATCGAGGCCGGGGTGCAGGTCTTGCCACAGGTGAGACGGGCGGGGTCGCTCGGCATCGCGTAGAACAGGGCGAAGGTCGCCATGCTGATGACGACGAGCATGATGACCGCGGCGATGACGCGCCGGATGATGTAGTAGAGCATGGTGGCCGGCCGCTGCGCGGCGTCACCTCACCTTCGGACGTTGAGTGGCGTGACCGGACCGGAGCCTGTTGGCTCCGGTCCGTCGGGTCCGGTGGCCGGTGGCCACCGGACCCGACGGTCGGTGCTGTGTTGGTCGATCTGTTACTGCTGGATGCCGAGGGAGCCCAGGTCGGGGTAGTCGGCGAAGGCAGGGTTGTCGATCCAGTTGGTGACGCCCGAGCCGTGGATCAGGAAGAACTTCTCGACCGAGAGCGGGACATATCCGCCGTCCTTCTGGATCATCTCGTCGATGTCACCCCAGGCCGCGTTCTGCTTGTCCGGGTCGGTGAGCTTGTAGGCCGCGTCGATCGCCTTGTTGACCTTGTCGCTCTTGTACTGGCCGTAGTCCTGCGCGTTGCTGGACTTGGTCAGGTTGACCCTGGAGTCCCACAGCGGCGGGATCACCGTCGCGGCACCGGGCCAGTCCTGGCCCCAGCCGCCCCAGGCAACGTCCCAGGTGGACTGCTTGGCCGGGTTCTGGATGATCGTGTAGTAGTTCTGGGTCTCCGGCTGCAGGCTCACCTTGAAGCCCGCCTTCTCCCAGCCCTCCTTCAGCGCCGCGGCCGCCTTGTCGGAGGTCGGGGTGCCACCGCTGTAGATGTAGTTGATCTTGACCGGCGTCGAGACGCCTGCCTCCTTCAACAGCTGCTTGGCCTTGGCCGGGTCACCGTTGTCCGGCGCACCGAACGCGTTGTACTTCTTGTAGCCCGGCGTGTTCGGGTTGATCATCGAGGTCGCCGGGGTACCCATGGTCGGGCCACCCTGGGCGGTGATGTAGGCGCCCTTGTCCGTGGAGACGGCCAGCGCCTCGCGGACCTTCGGGTTCTGCATCGTCTTGCTGCCAAAGTTGGTCACCAGGTAGTCCACGAAGGGCGAGGCCGGGTTGGTCGCCCGCTCCTTGGCCTTCGGGTTGCCGGCGATCTGCGCCTGGAACGACGGCGGCACGGACCGGTCGGACACGGCGTACTTGTCATTGCCGTTGTCGGCGATCAGCCGCTGGGCGATGATCTCGTTGGTCAGGCCCTCGGTGAAGACGATCTTGTCCGGCAGCGCGTGCCGCACCTTGTCCGTCTTGGGGTCCCAGTTCGGGTTGCGCACGAAGGTGCTCGTGCCACCGGAGTTCCACTTGCCCTGCAGCTTGTACGGACCCGAGGAGAACACGTCGAAGTTCGACTTGTCGCCCTGGTCCTGGCTCTTCTTGTAGGGCGCGAACGCCGGCAGGTAGAGCGCGCTGTTGAAGTCGGCCACGGCCTTCTTCAGGTGGAAGGTGATCGTGTTGCCGGTGCACTGCACGGCCTTGTCGAACAGCGCCTGACCCTTGGAGTCCTTGGCGTACGGACCCTTGTAGACGGACGAGCCGTCCTTCGCGGTCGGGATGTCCAGGAACTGGATCGCGTAGTTGGGCCCACCGGTGATGACATCGGTCGCGAAGGTGCGGGAGATGCCGTACTGGAAGTCCTTGCAGGTGATCGGCGAGCCGTCCTGCCACTTCACGCCGTCCTTGATCGTGAACTTCCACGTCTTGGCGCCGTTGCTCGACGTGCCCGTGTCGGTCGCCAGGTCCGGCACGACCTTGGTCGACGCCTCACCCGAGGCGACGGGGAACGTGGTCAGCGTCCGGTAGACCATCCGCGCCTCGTTGCCGATGTCGCGGCCGATGTAGGTGCGCTGCGGGTCCAGGTGCTCCGCGTTGCGCTGGGTCAGGTAGTAGAGCGTCCCGCCCTTCTCCGAGCTGGTCGGGCCCTGGGCGCCGGTGCTACCAGCGGTGCTGCCCCCGGTGCTGCCTGCGGTGCTGCCACCACCGGTCCCACCGTTGTCGCTGCCACCTCCACAGGCGGCCGCGGTGAGGGCCACGGTGCTCGAGAGCGCCACGAGCAGCGCTCCCCTCGTTGTGCGCTTCATGCGCTCTCCTCTTTGCGGTTGCACTGCCCCTTGGTGGGGGCAGTGATCTCCTCCGCGACGGTTGCCGTGGAGACGTGAGTGGGGATCCGTGCCGACATCACTAGTGCCGATCGGACTTGGGGTCGAGCGCGTCGCGCAGTCCGTCGCCGACGAGGTTGAACGCCAGCACGATGATGACCAGCAGTCCGCCCGGTGCCCAGAAGAACATCGGGTCGACCAGCAGGTAGTTGACCGAGTCGGTCAGCAGGCTACCCAGCGTCGGGGTCGGCGGGCGGATCCCGACGCCGAGGAAGGACAGTGTCGCCTCCGCAGCGATGTACTGGGGGAGGATCAAACTCATGTAGACCAGGATCGGCGCCCAGATGTTGGGCAGCAGCTCGGTGAACCAGATGCGAGGTCCCTTGGCGCCCAGCGACCGCGCGGCCTCAACGAATTCCCGCTCGCGGAGCGAGAGCACCTGGCCGCGGATGATGCGGGCGAAGTAGGGCCAGCCGAAGAAGCCCAGCACGATGATGACGTAGGCGAAGTCGACCGTGTTGCCATCGGGGACGCCCATCGCGGTGAGGCGGTCCTTGAGCGGCTGGGACAGCGCCAGCAGCATGAGCAACTGGGGAAAGGCGAGGACCAGGTCCATGAACCGGCCCAGCCCGGTGTCGACCCAGCCGCCTGAGAAGCCGGAGATGATGCCGACCACCGTGCCGATGAAGATGGCGATGAAGGTCGCGGACGCCGCGATGATGAACGACGAGGTCAGTCCGACGACGACACGGGACAGCAGGTCGCGCCCGGTCTGTGGCTCCACGCCCAGCCAGTGGTCGGAGCTGACGCCGCCGAGGTGACCGGTGGGCATCGAACCGATCCCCTGCACCAGGTCCGGGTGGCCGGAGTCGGGGTCGATGACGCCGACAGCGTTGAGGATGGGTGCCGCGATGGCGAGCAGGATGAAGAAGACGAGGATGGCGAGACAGACCATCGAGACCTTGTCGCGGCGGAACCGCGACCGGGCTATCTGACCCGGGGAACGGCCCGCGATCGTGGTGTCGCGCTCTTCACCACCTATAGCGCTGTCGACGTCGAACTCACCGGCAGTAACCGTCATACGCGTGGCACCTCCATCCCAGGTCCAAGGGACTGGCCCGGACCGCCAACGACCGACTTTAACTCCCCTTTACCGGTTTCGTTGCGGTATGGGGTCGGGATTCTCCCGATTGTGACCGTGCGCGTCACTCCGACCTCGCGGCGGAACGGGCTCGAGCAGCGGTGCGGGCCCGAGTCGCCTGGTCGAGGACGACCTTGCGGATCCTGACGGCGTCGGGGGTGACCTCGACGCACTCGTCCTCGCGGCAGAACTCCAGGGACTGCTCGAGGCTCATCATGCGTGGCGGCACCAGCCGCTCCAGCACGTCCGAGGTGGCCGAGCGCACGTTGGTCAGCTTCTTCTCCTTGCAGATGTTGACGTCCATGTCCTCCACGCGAGAGTTCTCGCCGACGATCATGCCTTCGTAGACCTCGGTCGTGGGCTCGAGGAACATCGTCCCCCGCTCCTGCAGGTTGAACATCGCATAGGAGGTTGCCACACCCGTGCGGTCCGCGACAAGCGAGCCGTTCTGGCGAGTCTTGATCTCCCCGACCCACGGCTCGTAGCCCTCGAAGACGTGGTTGGCGATTCCCGTCCCCCTGGTGTCGGTCAGGAACTCCGTCCGGAAGCCGATTAACCCACGCGAGGGCACGATGAACTCCATCCGGATCCACCCCGACCCGTGGTTGGTCATCTGCTCCATCCGGCCCTTGCGCACGGCCATGAGCTGGGTGATCGTGCCCAGGTGCTCCTCCGGCGCGTCGATCGTGAGCCGCTCGAAGGGCTCGTGGACCGAGCCGCCGACCAGCTTGGTGACGACCTGGGGCTTGCCGACCGTCAGCTCGTAGCCTTCCCGCCGCATCTGCTCCACCAGGATCGCGAGGGCGAGCTCACCGCGGCCCTGCACCTCCCACGCGTCCGGACGCTCCGTGGGCAGCACCCGGAGCGACACGTTGCCGACGAGCTCGCGGTCGAGGCGGTCCTTGACGAGGCGGGCCGTGACCTTGGCGCCCTTGACCCGGCCGGCGAGCGGCGAGGTGTTGGTGCCGATGGTCATCGAGATGGCGGGCTCGTCCACCGTGATGAGCGGCAGCGGGACAGGGTTGTCCGGATCGGCCAGGGTCTCGCCGATGGTGATCTCCGGGATCCCGGCCACGGCGATGATGTCACCCGGTCCGGCGCTCTGGGCGGGCTTGCGCTCGAGGGCCTCGGTCATGAGCAGCTCGGTGATCTTGACCTTCTCCTGGCTGCCGTCGTGGCGGCACCAGACCACCTGCTGGCCCTTGCTGATCGTGCCGTTGTGGACCCGGAGCAGTGCCAGTCGACCGAGGAAGTTGGAGGAGTCCAGGTTGGTGACGTGCGCCTGCAGGGGCGCCTCATCGTCATACGACGGGGGTGGGATGGTCCCGAGCAGACTCTTGAAGAGTGGCTCGAGGTCCTCGCCGTCCGGCAGGGTGCCGCCCTCCGGTCGGTTCAGCGAGGCGCGCCCCGCCTTCGCGGAGGTGTAGACGATCGGGAAGTCGATCTGCCCCTCGGTCGCGTCGAGGTCGAGGAAGAGCTCGTAGGTGTCGTCCACCACCTCGGCGATGCGCGAGTCGGGGCGGTCGACCTTGTTGATGCACAGGATGACCGGCAGGTTCGCCGTGAGCGCCTTGCGCAGCACGAACCGGGTCTGGGGCAACGGCCCCTCGGAGGCGTCCACGAGCAGCACCACGCCGTCCACCATGGACAGCCCCCGCTCGACCTCGCCGCCGAAGTCGGCGTGACCCGGCGTGTCGATGATGTTGATCGTGACCCCGTCCGGCTGCCCCGCCTCCGCGGCAGAGGCTCCCGCGTAGTGGATCGCGGTGTTCTTGGCCAGGATCGTGATGCCCTTCTCCCGCTCCAGGTCCCCGGAGTCCATCGCGCGTTCGTCGACGTGGGCGTGTGCCCCGAATGCACCCGCCTGCCAGAGCATCTTGTCGACGAGCGTGGTCTTGCCGTGGTCGACGTGGGCAACGATGGCGACATTGCGGATGTCACCGCGGGTCTGCATGGGCATGGGGAGATTGTTGCAGCCGCGAAGGGGTGCTCTTGACCACCGCCGTTTCTGCCCCTCGCGAGGGGCAGACGGGCACGGCGACTAGCGACCGGAGTGCGGGGCTGAGGGCAGCCATTCCTTCCTCGACAGGAGGACCCGCGTTTGCGAGGCTGAAGCCATGTCCAGGTTGCTGACCAATGAGGAGATCAACCGCCAGCTGGGCGATCTGCCCGGCTGGAAGAGGGATGGTGACGCTGTCACGGCGTCCTACGACGCGCCCGACTTCCCGACCGCCATCCGGCTCGTGGCTGAGGTGGGCGACGTGGCCGAGGAGATGAACCACCATCCCGACATCGACATCCGCTGGAAGGTCACGACCTGGCGGCTGTCCACCCACTCCGAGGGTGGCCTGACGCAGCTGGACATCGAGCTCGCCCACCGGATCCGCCAGGCTGCGGACCGCCTCGGCGCGACCGCCGGAGACCACCACTGATGACCGTGGACGCCACCACGCCGCTCCACGACGAACCGCACGAGCAGGACTTCCACAGCCGGCTCAACTGGCTGCGCGCCGGGGTCCTCGGTGCCAACGACGGGATCGTCTCCACCGCAGGCCTGGTCGTGGGCGTCGCCGGTGCCACGACGCAGCGTTCGGCCATCCTCATCGCCGGCGTGGCGGGGCTGGTGGCCGGGGCGATGAGCATGGCCGTGGGCGAGTACGTCTCCGTGAGTACCCAGCGGGACAGCGAGCAGTCGCTCCTCGACAAGGAGCGGCGCGAGCTGCACGAGACACCCGACGAGGAGCTGGACGAGCTCACCGGCCTGTATGTCGATCGTGGCCTCTCGCACGCACTCGCCCGTCAGGTCGCGCTGGAGCTGACCGAGCACGACGCCCTGGCCGCCCACGCCGAGGTGGAACTGGGCATCGACCCGGAAGCCCTCACCAACCCGTGGCACGCGGCGTGGGCCTCCTTCATCGCCTTCACCGCCGGAGCGCTGCTGCCGTTGCTCGCCATCACCCTGCCGGGAGCCGGCGTTCGGGTGGGGGTGACCTTCGTCGCCGTGCTGCTGGCCCTGGTCGGCACGGGATGGGTGAGCTCCCGGATGGGCGAGTCACCGCCGCGTCCGGCGATCGTGCGTAACGTGCTCGGGGGCGCCCTGGCGATGGCCGTCACCTTCGGCATCGGCAACCTGATCGGCCTGGCCGTCTGACTCGGCGCGTGGGCGTTGCTGGCGACCAGTACGCTCGACGCGTGACGTTGCGCTTCTTGGTGATCCAGCACGAGGACGAGTGCCCGCCGGAGTGGTTCGGCCAGTGGTGGGAGGAGGTCGGCGTCGAGTTGGACGTCGTCCTCGCCCACACGGGCGCAGCCGTCCCCCGCGACTTGGGCGAGCACGACGCTCTGGTGGTGCTCGGCGGCGAGATGGGCGCGAACGACGACGAGACCCACCGTTGGCTGACCCCGACCAAACGGCTCATCCGGACCGTCATCGAGGACGACCAGCCCTTCCTGGGCATCTGCCTCGGCCACCAGTTGGCGGCGGCGGCGCTCGGCGGCCTGGTCGAGGTGAACGCCTGCGGTCACGCGACGGGACTGACCCCCGTCTCGCTCACCGCGGACGGTCTCGCGGACCCGCTGCTGGGACCCGTGCCGCAGGGCTCCGAGGCGATCCAGTGGAACAACGACGTGGTGACGCGGCTGCCCGAAGGCGCCACCCGGCTGGCGACGGCGCCGGACGGGACCGTCCAGGCGGCCCGGTGGGGCGCCCGTGCATGGGGCGTGCAGTTCCACCCGGAGACGTCGGCGGCCCAGTTCCGGAGCTGGACGGTCGACAAGTCGTCCGCGGCGATCCCCCGCGAGGACGGCGTCGACGTCTTCGCCACGTCTGCGGCCGTCGACGCCGCGCAGGAGCGCCTACGCACCAACTGGCGGCCCCTGGCGGTCCGCTTCGCGGGGCTGGCGGCAACTCGCCTGGAGGCGGAGCCCGCCGCGGGCGGCTCCTGAGCGCGGTCTGGAGGGTGCGCTGCTGAGACGCTCGGCCTTGGCAGGCGCCCTCAGTCCTGCTGCGGGAGCAACTTCTCGACGGCCGCCACCAGGGCCAGGTCGTCCGGCTCGGTGCGCGGCTCGAACCGAGCGACCACGGTGCCGTCACCGTCGATGAGGAACTTCTCGAAGTTCCAGCGGATGTCGCCGGAGTGGCCGGTCGCGTCGGGGGTCGAGACGAGGCCCTCGTAGACGTCGTGCCGGCGCTCACCGTTGACCTCGATCTTCTCGGTCATCGGGAAGGTGACGGCGTAGTTGGTCGAGCAGAACTCGCGGATCTCCTCGGCGGTGCCCGGCTCCTGTGAGCCGAACTGGTTGCAGGGCAGACCCACGACAGAGAAGCCGCGCTCGGCATACTGCTGGTGCAGGCGCTCGAGCCCGGAGTACTGCGGGGTCATGCCGCACTGGCTGGCGACGTTGACCAGCAGGGCCGGCTTGGCGCCGGTCAGGTCACCGAGCGTCGCGGGCGTGCCGTCCAGTCGGGCGATGGGGGTGTCCAAGAGGCTCATGCCGACAGGCTCTCACGCGAGGCCGTTCGACGGGCTGGTGGGCGCTGTGCCGTCGGCCGCACGGCCAACCGGCGGTCAGCCGAGGACGCGCAGACGGATCGTCTCCGGGACGGCCTCGAGCTCGGCCACCACTTCCGGTGACAGCGGCGACCCGCTGTCGGTCACGGCATACCCGGTCTGACCCAGGGTCGCCAGCATCTGCCCCTCGATGTTGACGTCGTGCTTGGCGAGGACCTGGTTGATGTCGGCGAGCACGCCGGGGCGGTTGGTGTGGATGTGCGCCATCCGGTGCGCGTGGTCCTCCGGCCCCGGTGACAGCGGCGGGAGGTTGACCGAGAGGGAGGTGCCGGCGGTGCGGACGTAGTCGCGCAGCTTGGTCGCGACGAACCGGCCGATGTCCTCCTGCGCCTCCTCGGTGGAGCCGCCGACGTGCGGCGTGAGGATGACGTTGGGCAGTCCACGCAGGGGTGACTCGAACGACTCGCCCTTGCTCTTGGGCTCCTTCGGGAAGACGTCCACCGCCGCGCCGGCGATGTGGCCGGAGACCACGGCCTCCCGGAGGGCGTCGTAGTCCACCACGAACCCACGGGAGAGGTTGAGGAAGAGTGAGCGCGGGCGCATCCGGTCGAACTGCTCGGCGCCGAAGATCCCGGCGTTGCCCGACCGGCCGTCGACGTGAAGGGTCACCGTCTCGACCGTGTCCAACAACTCCTCGAGTGAGGAGCATCGTCGCGCGTTGCCGAGGGCGAGCTTGTCGTCAACGTCATAGAAATAGACCTGCATACCCAGCATCTCGGCCACGACGGACAGCTGCGAACCGATGTTGCCGTAGCCGACGATGCCGAGCTTGCGCCCGCGGATCTCGTGGCTGCCCGACGCCGACTTGTCCCAGACACCGTCGTGCAGGGCCTTGTCGCGGACGGTGAGCCGGCGAGCCATCGCGATGATGTCGGCGATGGCCAGCTCCACGACCGAGCGGGTGTTGGAGAAGGGCGCGTTGAAGGCCGCGATGCCACGGCCCGCAGCCGAGGCCAGGTCGATCTGGTTGGTGCCGATGCAGAACGCGCCGATGGCGGTGAGCTCGGGGCGGGCTGAGAGCACAGCCTCGGTGACCTCCGTCTTGGACCGGATCCCGAGCAGGTCGACCCCGTCGAGGGCCTCGATGAGCTCATGCTCGTCGAGGGCGCCCGAGACGTTTTCGACCTCGATGCCGGCGTCGCCGAGGATGGTCGTCGCGAGCGGGTGGATGTTCTCCAGCAGCAGGGCCTTCACGCCGTTCACTCTCTCACGCCGGCGGGCGCCGACAGCGGCCCCGGTCATCTGTCGAGATCCCCCCCACGTCGGCCTCAGGTCGCTCCGTCGGTCGGGCGTTCCCTGGTGCGGGTTTGCTTCTGTTGCCCCGACCATGTGATCTTCGGGGGACGTGGTCGGTCTGACACGTCCCGTGGGTTCGCCCGGGTGCACCATGCTGCTGCTCGCGCCACGCCGGCGTGTTGGTCGACCGGCCGACACCGACGCGAGGAGGAACCGTGACGACCACCGCTCCCAGCCTGACCGACCTCTACCCCACCCGCCAGGGCGCGGCGCAGGTCCTGCGCCGTGGCGGTGACGTGGTCCACGGCCGGGCGGCCGACGGGCCGCTCGACCAGGCGGTCCTGACGCACTTCGCCGAGCGCGGCTACCTCACCATCGACCAGCTCGTCACGCCTGATGAGCTGAGGTCGTTGCAGGACGAGCTGCGCCGGCTGTCTGCGGACCCCGAGGTGCGGGCCGACGAGCGCACCATCATCGAGGCGAAGTCGCAGGAGGTCCGCAGCATCTTCGAGGTGCACCGCACCAGCGAGGTGTTCCGCCGGATCGCCCATGACCCCAAGGTCGTTCAGCGCGCCCGCCAGATCTTGGGCTCCGACGTCTACATCCACCAAAGCCGGGTCAACTTCAAGCCCGGCTTCGAGGGCAAGGAGTTCTCGTGGCACTCCGACTTCGAGACGTGGCACGCGGAGGACGGAATGCCCGAGCCTCGCGCGGTGAGCCTCTCGATCTCGTTGACGGACAACTACTCGTTCAACGGACCGCTGATGATCATGCCCGGATCCCACCGCGAATTCATCGCCTGCGCCGGCGCCACACCGGACGACAACTACAAGACCTCGTTGGTCATGCAGGGTGCCGGGACCCCGGACCGGGAGACGCTGACCGAGTTCGCCGACCGCTACGGGATCGACGTCCTCGAGGGCCGGGCCGGTGGCGCGATCATGTTCGACTCCAACTGCATGCACGCATCCAACGGCAACGTCACGCCCTTCTCACGGTCCAACATCTTCATCGTCTACAACAGCGTCGAGAACGCCTGCGTCGAGCCGTATGCCGCTCCGTCGCCGCGCCCGGCGTTCCTCGGCTCTCGAGACCACAGCCCACTGGGGTGACCTCTGGGCCGGTCTCGGCCCTGGCGTCCTGCACCGGTCGTCCCCGGGGCGTGCAACCGCGCAAGACGCCAGGCCGAGCGACCGCGAGCTGAGTCCTCGCCCGCCCGTCCCGGTCCTCTGCGTCAGCGACCGCCGGCGACGCGAAGCGTGGATCCGGTGACGTAGGACGCCGCATCGCTCATCAGCCAGGCAATGGCCTCGGCGATCTCCGACGGCTGCGCGGCACGGCCCAACGGGATGCTCGGCGCCAGCCGCTCGTTGCGTGCGGGTTCACCCGCGTCGGCGTGGATCCGCGTCTCCACGGCCCCGGGCGCGACACCGACGACCCGTATGCCGTCCGCGGCCACCTCGCGCGCCAGGCCGAGCGTCATCGCGTCGACGCCGGCCTTGGCCGCCGCGTAGTGCACGTACTCGCCGGGTGAACCCAGGGTCGCGGCGCCCGACGACACGTTGACCAGGACGCCTCCCCCGCCGCCTCGTGCCTGGGACATGGCCCGCACGGCAGCGCGAGCGACAAGCAGCGCCGCGGTCAGGTTGAGGTCGACCACCGCGCGGATGATGTCGACGGGAGTCTCGCCGAGGGCGCCGATGTGCAGGGTGGCGCCCGCGTTGTTGACCACGCCGGTCAACCGACCGTGGCGCGCGACGACGTCGAACAGGTGGTCCACGCCAGCCGGCTCGGTGAGATCCACCCGCACGGCGTGGGCGGCACGACCGAGAGCTCGGATCTTCGCCACGGTGGTCCCCGCGGCCTCGTCGTCGTGCGCGTAGCCGACCACCAGGTCGTGGCCCTCCTCGGCGAGCCGCGTGGCGGCTGCAGCGCCGATGCCGCGCGTGCCACCGGTGATCAGGGTCAGCCGTCCGTCCATGACACCCAGTGAACACTGGCGCTTCGCGCGACGCTGTCCCGGGCACGGAGCACCGAGCACCGAGCGCCGAGCCCCGGCTCGCAGCGGCCTACAGAGACCGCAGCACGCTGGTCAGCCGGACCGGCTCGGCTCCAGGATGCAGAACTCGTTGCCCGACGGGTCGTTCAGGACGGTCCACGGCAGGTCATCGCTGCCGATCTCGGCACTGCGGGCCCCCAGAGCCAAGGCGCGGGACACGAGGTCCTCGTCCCCGAGTTCGGCACGGACGTCGAGATGCAGTCGGTTCTTCCCCTGCTTGGGCTCGGGCTCGGGGCAGAACTCGAGGACCGGGCCACGGCCTGACGGGTGGCGAAGGGACGCTGGTGCCACACCGTCATACGACTGCCACCCGGTCAGCTCGGCCCAGAACGCGGCGTCCCGGTCGGGGTCGGCGCTGTCCAGTGGCAGCGCAGCGATGGGCCCGGTGTCGCGATAGGCCTCGCGCTGCTCCATCACGCAAAAGGCGTTGCCCTCCGGATCGACCAGCACTGTCCACGGGACGTCGCCCTGCCCGATGTCGACGCGCCGTGCCCCGAGGCCGAGGAGGCGCTGGACGTGGTGCTCCTGGTCCTTGTCGCCCCGCAGATCCAGGTGGAGCCGCGCAGGTGAGTCGGACGGCTCGGCGACGCGTTGCAGGCACAGGTCGAGGAAGAGGTCGTCGCCCAGGCTCATCCGGGCCTCGAACCCCTCCGGCTCGTCGGTCATGGGGCTCGCGTCGAGGGCCGCGGCCCAGAACGTGCCCAAGCGGTGCGGGTCGCGGGCGTCCCAGACGATGTTCTCCAGTCGCATGGCCCCTTCGTATCGAAGCGGTTGCCGGTCCTGCAAACGAGTTTGGAGCGGGGACGGCCCGCCGTATCGGAGCGGAGGGCGCTCAATCGGCGCTCGGGGGACGCTCGCCTTCGGTCGCTTGGTCCCACACGAGCGCGCCCTCGGCGGTGGCCCGCGCGCCCGCGCTCGGGCGGTGGGGCGTCAGGGCTCCGGAGTGCATCAGGTGGTGGACCGGGACGTCGTGGCCCAGGAGGAGGACATCGCTGATGATGCGGCGGTGGCAGCGCCACCACACCGCCTCGGAGCACATCACCGCGGTGCGGGCTCGTGCCACATCGGCCAGCAGGTCAGGCATCGCTGCCCGGAAGTCGGGCGAGCGGGTCCACGCGGCGTAGGCGCGGAACGCCGCCACCTGCCACCAGCTGTCGGGCGACTTCGCCTCCTCCGCCGCGGTGAGACGTCGGCGGCCCCCCAGCCGCTCGTCCCAGCGATAGGCCACGCCGATCTCTTGCAACAGGTCGGGCACCTGTCCACGCGCGGCGGCTTCGTTGGACCGACTACCGGGAAATCGTCGGACGTCGAGCACGAGCTCGATGCTCGCGCCGCCCACCAACCGCGACAGCTCTTCCCGGGTCAGACGCCCGTGACCGAAGGTCAGCAGGCCGGCGGTCACCATGTGCGCATCCTGCCATCGCCTGGCCCCCGGGCAGCGGCCGCTGCCACGCCGGGCAGGTGCAGGACGAGGCGAAGGAGCACGGACTCAGGAGGCCAGTCGCCGCTGGAGGTTGGTCTCGAACACGCTGCGCGAAGACGGCGACCGGCCTCCAGCAAGTCGCAGCTGGCGGGCCCGTCGAGCCCCAGGCGAGGGCCGACCGGGAGGGGCCGGGGCGTGCGAGGAGTAGGTGTGGCCGGTCGGGGTGACCAGATCGACGACATGACGCGAGCCGAACCGCCTCGCCACCGGCGTGCTGTGCCAGCCCGGGAGGGCTTTGACGTAGTTGCAGGCCTCGCAGAGGCCTTGGCCGTTGTCGCGGCTGCTCTCGCCGCCTTCGTCGACACCGACCACGTGGTCCGCGTGTCGGATCAGCGCATCGCACCACGGGGTGCGACACGTCTGGTCGCGCAGCACAAGGAGCTTGCGCATCAGCGGACTGAACTCGCGGCGGTGGCGGTCCATCGACGCCAGCGCGCCATCGTGTGGGTCGGTGTGCAGCCGGCGCAGCCAGACCCTGGCGTCGCTGTTGCGCAGGAGCTCTCGTGCGACCGGTCCGGGCACGCGGCCGTAGCCGACCAAGTGGGCCGGCTGGTGGCTCCCGCCGAAGACCGAGTCCTCCCCCATCACCAGGTTGACCTCGATCGGAACGTCGCAGACCGCACCCTGTCCGGTCAGCCGGCGCACGAGCTCGTCAGCCATGATCTGGCCGCGACCGCGGGGGTCGCCCGCCGCGCGGAGCCCATCTCCATCGTGAGGACCTCGGCCAGACCGAGGTGCTGACGGCCCCGGAAGGCACTGTCGCGACGGGCGAGTGCGACCTGCGCGGAAACGCCTTTGCCCCTCCGCTCGCTCGGCACCCCTCGAGCCGCCTCGGCGCCGCGTTGGGCCTGGTCGAAACCGGCCGCCAAGCGTGCCTGCGCAGCCGCAGCAGCTGACTTCACCGCTCCAGGGCAGTCAGCTGATCGATCATGGCCCGGCTCGACAGCCCTGCCGGGTCGACGCCGGACGGGCGGCCGATCCAGGCAGCCAGCGCCTCTGCATCCGGGAGCCGTGGTGGGCTCCGGATGCGGCGTCGCTGTCTCCTGGACCATGTCGTTGACCCTAGGGGCGACCACCGACAGCCCCTCCGTTTCGCGACGCCTGCGCCGGTCCACCAGCGCCGCCGAACTGGTGCGATCGAACATGCACCTGGTACGCGAATTCAACGAACGCTGCCGGCGACATTATGCGAGCCATGCGCTCAGCGGCCCACAGTGAACCGGAGCTGGCTGTGGTCCCCGAGGCGTGACCCGGCTGCTGTTGGTGCCGGGAGTCATCGGCTCCACTGGTATGGGGTCGTGGTCGAGACCCTCGCCAGACCAGAGCGCTCGAGGATCGGCCGGGAGAACTCCGTCGAGTCGCTGTTGATGAAAGTCTTGCCGAGCCGAAGCGCCGATCTGGCCCGCGCCGCGGTGAGGGCGCGGTAGATCCCCCGACCCCGCCAGTGCCGCAAGGTCGCCCCGCCCCAGATCCCGGCGAAGTCCGTGTCAGGCACGGGATCCAGTCGTCCGGCACAGACGACGCGGCCCTCGGCCTCGGCGATCCACAGCTCCATCCCGTCACCACGCTCCAGCCTGCGGATCGCCGCATCGGACCGCTCGCGCCAGTGTGGGTCCTCGAAAACCTCGCCCTGCATGGCGCCCATCGCGAGCACGTCGGCCTCACTGGTGACCTGGCGCAACCGCACCCCGTCCGGCAGCGGCACGTCGACGGCGAGCATCCGGGCCTCGCCGATCATGATGGATTCCGGCTCCTCCGGGACGAATCCGTGGGCCAGGAGCGCCTCGTGCAGCCCCGGCGCGCGGTCGTGTCCGCGTGACTTCCACTCGACCCGGGTGATCAAGGGGTCGGCGGCATAGTGGGCGAGCGCCTCGGCCACGAGCTGCCTGACCTGTTCGGCATGGGCTCCGCCCAGGTCGCGGTAGGTGATGAATCCCCTACCCCCGTCGAAGGTGACCAGCCACAATGGGCCGTGCCGGGTCACCGACAGGGCACCCGCGGTCTCTGCGTCGGTCCGGAGCTGCGCGTCATACGCGGCGAGCAGGGCGGTGTGGCCAGTCATGGCCGCCAGCGTGCCGGGCTACCGATGCGGCGGCAACAGGTTTGTCAGAGCTGGGCCATGCCGAAGACGTTGCCGTCGGGGTCCTTGAACCAGGCCATCCGGTCCTCGCCCAGCTCGGCAATTCCCTTCTCATTCGTCTTGATCCGGTCACCGTCGACCTGCTCGAAGCTGACGCCGTTGGCGGTGAGCTCGTCCACCGTCTTCTCGAGGTCCTCCACCTCCCAGGCGGCGATCGTGCCGCCCGACTTCCCCGCGTTGGCGGGCGAGGGGTAGATGTGGATCTCACGGCCCGCGCCGCACGGGTACGTGATCCCGCCGTCGCCGATCTCCCTGCCTCCCGATAGGCCGAGCTTGTCCTCGTAGAACTCCCTGGCCCTCGCGAGGTCAGACACGGGTACCGCCGGCTCGACCTTGGCGTTAGAAACACCCATCTCGCTTCTCCGCTCTGTTCGCGCCCAATGGCTGACCAGTGGGTCACCAAGAGTCTGTTGCCCGGCCGCGGTTCGGTCAACAACTCGCCCAGCTCGGCGGCGCGCGCCATCTTCGTCAAGCGGTGGCCGAGTGAAGATCCACCGTGGTGCCGCCCCCGGCGACCGAACTGGCCCTGAACTGCGCGACGAGCAGACTCACACGTTGAAGCGGAACTCCACCACGTCGCCGTCGGCCATGACGTAGTCCTTGCCCTCCATCCGGACCTTGCCGGCCGCCTTGGCCGCGTTCATCGACCCCGCCTCGACCAGGTCCTCGAAGGAGACGATCTCGGCCTTGATGAAGCCCTTCTGGAAATCGGTGTGGATGACGCCGGCCGCCTGGGGCGCGGTCCAGCCCTTGCCGATCGTCCACGCGCGTGACTCCTTCGGCCCGGCAGTGAGGTAGGTCTGCAAGCCGAGCGTGTGGAATCCCTTGTGCGCCAACTGGTTCAGGCCCGACTCCTTGGCGCCGAAGGACTGCAGCAGCTCGAGCGCCTCCTCCTCGTCCATCTCCGCGAGGTCCATCTCGAGCTTCGCGTTGAGCAGGATCGCGTCGGCCGGCGCGACCATCGCGGACAGCTCGGCCTGGAGCGCGTCGTCGGAGAGCTGGTCCTCGTCGACGTTGAAGACGTAGAGGAACGGCTTGACGGTCAGCAGCGACAGCTCGCGGATCGCGGCGACGTCGATGCCCGCCGCAGCGGCGCCGGCATACAGCGTCGTGCCCTGCTCGAGCAGCTTCTGGGCGGCCTGCGCGTTGCTGAGCAAGGCGGGATCCGACTTCTTGCCCTTGACCTCCTTCTCGATCCTCGGCAGTGCCCGCTCCAGGGTCTGCAGGTCGGCGAGGATGAGCTCGGTCTCGATCGTCTCGATGTCGCCTGACGGGCTGACCTTGCCGTCGACGTGCACGACGTCGTCGTCCTGGAAGACCCGGATCACCTGGCAGATCGCGTCGGCCTCGCGGATGTTGGCCAGGAACTTGTTGCCCAGCCCCTCGCCCTCGGAGGCACCGCGCACGATGCCGGCGATGTCGACGAACGACACCGTCGCCGGCAGGATCTTCTCGCTACCGAAGATCCCGGCGAGCGTCTGCAGCCGAGGATCGGGCAGCGGAACGACGCCGACGTTGGGCTCGATGGTCGCGAATGGGTAGTTTGCCGCGAGGACGTTGTTCTTGGTCAGGGCGTTGAACATCGTGCTCTTGCCGACGTTGGGGAGCCCGACGATGCCGATAGTGAGTGCCACGGGGACAGGAGTCTAGTCGCCGCCGAAGCGTATGCCGTCCGCGCACCAGCGTCCGCCACGTGCCGACCACTCGTCCCCGGTTGTTGCTGCGACGAGGCGTCACCGATGACGCCCTTCCCCAGCAACATCGATGTGACGGCGCGGGAGAGCGGCGGCTACGCTGTGCGAGTCAGCGCGACGAGGGAGACCGAGTAGTCGCGGGACGTCGTCGCACAGAGAGCCACCGGTAGCTGGGAAGGTGGCCGGCGAGCCCGCGGTCGAAGACAGCTCCCGAGCGGTGACCGGGTGGCCGTCGCATCGGCCGAGCGAGGCCGGCGCACTTCCGCGGCGGCGAAGGTGTGGTGGCACCGCGAGCTTGCCCTCCGCCCACACCTCCAGGGCCTGGAAACTCTCTGGAGGTGACATGAGCAACACATCCGTATGCCGCACGCTGGCTTCCGAGCTCCCCTCGGCGCCGCCCGGCTCCCCCGTCCGCGTCAGCGGCTGGATCCACCGGCGTCGACGCCTCGCGTCGGTGACCTTCCTGGTGATTCGCGACCGCAGCGGGCTCGCCCAGGTCGTCGTGCGCGACCCCGACGTGGTCGCGCAGGTCGAGTCGCTCGGCGAGGAGACCGTGGTCGAGGTGAGCGGCGTCGCGACGGCGAACGCCAGCGCACCGGGCGGAAGGGAGATCGCCGAGCCGGCGCTGGTGGCCCTGTCGGAGCCGGCAGCAACGCCACCGGTCGAGCTGTGGCGGCCGACGCTGAGCGCCGGCCTGCCCACGCTGCTGGACCACGGGGCCGTCACCTGGCGCCACCCGACGCAGAAGGCCAAGTGGCAGCTCGCCGCCGCCTCGGTGGCCGGATTCCGCCACGCTCTGGATGCCCTCGACTTCACCGAGGTGACGAGTCCCAAGTTCGTCGCGTCGGCGACGGAGTCGGGCGCGAACGTCTTCGAGGTCGACTACTTCGGCCGGCCGGCCTATCTCGCCCAGTCGCCACAGTTCTACAAGCAGATGCTGGTCGGGGTGTTCGAGCGGGTCTACGAAGTCGGGCCGGTGTTCCGGGCGGAGCCGCACGACACGGTGCGGCACCTGGCCGAGTACGTCTCCCTCGACGTGGAGCTCGGCTTCATCCGAGACCACCGTGACGTGCTGGCCGTGCTGCGTGAGGTGCTCGCGGGCATGGTCATCTCGGTGCACGAACGAGCTGCCGCCGCAGTGGAGCTGCTCGACATCGAGGTCCCCGAGGTCCCGGCGGAGATCCCTGTCATCCACTTCGCGGAGGCCCTGCGCATCGTGGGCGCGCCCGACGACGAGCCCGACCTCGCCCCCGCCCACGAGCGGGCCCTCGGAGAGTGGGCGCTACGCGAGCACGGGTCCGACTTCCTGGCGGTCGAGGGATACCCGCTCGCCAAGCGGGCCTTCTACACGCATCCACAGCCGGGTGACACCCGGTGGAGCAACAGCTTCGACCTGCTCTTCCGCGGGCTCGAGCTGGTGACCGGTGGCCAGCGGCTGCATCGTCACTCGGACTACCTGCGGGCACTCGAGGAACGCGGCGAACCGTTGGAGCCCTACGCGTCATACGTCGAGACGTTCCGGCACGGCATGCCGCCGCACGGCGGCTTCGCGATCGGTCTCGAACGGTGGACCGGGCGTTTGGTCCGGGCGGACAACATCCGCGAGGTCACGCTTTTCCCGCGGGACCTGCGCCGCCTCACCCCTTGACCGGACGGATGGCCGCGGGGCAGGCTCGCGGCCATCCTCCGGGCCGGCACACCGGGTGGACCGGCACCACGTCGGCAGCCGAGGTGGGTTCCGGGCGGAACGCCCGTTAGCGGCCGACCGCACAGGACTGCCCGCGACACGCCGACAGTGTCCGAACTGTGACCAAAGCGATATCGACACGGCGTGAGCACCTCCGTCATAGTGTGACCGCCGGGTCACTCCAGTCACTGGCACCTCACTGGTCCCGGCGGTTCCCAAGCCGTCGTCGGCCGTCGAAGTCACCCCCTCCATGCCCCCAAGGAGCTCCGCTGATGCCGCCTGCCCTGACCGGTCCCGCCCGGCGCCGGATCGCCGCCGGATGTGTGGCCGTGCTGACCACCGCGGCACTCGCCGTCGCGTCGGCACCGGCCACGAGTGCCGCGACGACGGACACCAGACCGCTCGGCATCGACGTGTCGGTGTGGCAGCGGCCCTACGGTGCCGGGATCGACTGGAACGCCGTGCGATCCAGCGGGCGCTCCTTCGTCTTCATCCGCGCCACCTATGGCACGACGGTCGACCGCTACCTGGCCTCCAACTGGGCAGGCGCGGAGCGGGCGGGGCTCTACCGGGCGGCATACCACTTTGCCCTGCCCAGCCGGCGCAGTGGCTCGGCGCAGGAGCAGGCCAGGGCGTTCGTGGCCGCCGCCGGCCGGCACCAGGACGTGGGAGACCTCGCGCCGGTGCTCGACCTCGAGACCGACGGTGGCCTGAGCGCGAGCGAGCTGCGCACCTGGGCCCAGACCTGGCTGACCACGGTGGAGTCCCTGACCGGACGCATCCCCGTGATCTACACCTCGCCGTACTTCTGGGGCCAGGAGATCGGCTCGGACGCGTTCAGCCTGATCACCTTCCCGTTCTGGGTCGCGCACTGGACCAGCAAGCAGAATCCCGACATGTTCGCCGGGGCCACCTGGCTGTTCTGGCAGTACTCCTCGACGGGGCGCGTGGCCGGCATCAAGTCGGCCGTCGACCTCAACCGGTTCAACGGCACCGCCGCAGAGCTGAGGGCGGTGGCGCACCCGGGGACCCATCCGACGTTCACGGCGCCGTCATCGCTCGCCAAGGGCAGTGCCGGGCGCTTCAGCGGACACCTGCGGTCGTTGACCGGACAGCCGGTCACCAGGGCTCGGGTCACGCTCTACCAGCGGACCGAGGGATCGAGCACATGGGCCAAGGTGGCGACCACCACCACCAGCTCCGTCGCGGCCTCCTACCGGTTCACGTATGCCCAGAGCAACGCCGCCGCCTACCAGGTGCGCTATCTGGGCGGCAACGACTTCGCCCAGTCCGTGTCGGCCACCCGGTCGGTGCGACTCGCCACCGCGACGACTCCCCAGGCCACGCCCGCACCGGCTCCACCGGTTGCCACGAGTTCGAATCCGTATGCGTGGTACTCGAAGACGACGCTCCGGCAGGGGTCCACCGGCGCCGCCGTCACGGCGCTCCAGAAGGCCTTGCGCCTGACCGCCGACGGCTACTTCGGCCCCAGGACCAAGGCGGCCGTCATCGCCTACCAGCGCTCCCACCGGCTCACCGCCGACGGCATCGTCGGCC
>NZ_VOHR01000200.1 GCF_009192725.1 Segeticoccus rhizosphaerae
CTCGAGCCGCGGGTCCGGCAGGTTCCACAGCTCCCGGCGCGGCAGCCGCGCCAAGGCGGCCAGCCGGCGGTCGGCCAGCACGTCCCGCACCAGCGCGCGGTCGCCGCCGACCACCAGGGCCGAGGGTGGCGAGCCCGGAGCAGGAATGATGATGCGTATGACGTGTTCCACCACCGAGCCGACCAGCGCC
Source organism: Segeticoccus rhizosphaerae (assembly GCF_009192725.1). Lineage (GTDB taxonomy): Bacteria > Actinomycetota > Actinomycetes > Actinomycetales > Dermatophilaceae > Segeticoccus > Segeticoccus rhizosphaerae. Next base: position 191 of record NZ_VOHR01000200.1, read on the forward strand.
TCCGCCTGGTTGCCGCGTCGACGGGCGAAGCGCTGCTGCGACCAGCCGCCCGCCGCGGTGCGGGACTGCACGTAACGGGTCCCGCACTTGTGGCTGGTGAGCGTGCGGCCCTCGGCCCGCCCCACGGCATACCCTCCCCGTCGCACGAGGACGAGTCCGAGTGCCGCGGGCGGTGCGGCCCACTGTGCCAGTCCCTCCCCCATCACCGGAGGCGTCCCGCTCGCGGCGAAGGGCGTCAGGGACGCGCGAGCCCCGTCCGCTGCGCTGAGCAGCAGGCGGGGCCCGTCGGTGGTGCGGTCGGTCGCGCCATGGCGCTCCGTGAATCCTGCGACCCACCGGTCGATCCGCTCGGGATCGACCTCGAGCCAGCGCGTCACGCGGCCATGGCTGCCATGGCGGTCAGACGTTGAAGCCGAGGGCGCGCAGCTGCTCGCGGCCGTCGTCGGTGATCTTGTCCGGGCCCCACGGCGGCATCCAGACCCAGTTGATCCGGTGGCTGACGACGACGTCCTGGAGCGCCTGGCCCACCTGGTCCTCGATGACGTCGGTGAGCGGGCAGGCCGCGCTCGTCAGCGTCATGTCGATGATGGTGTGCGAGTGCTGGTCGACGGTCACGCCGTAGACGAGTCCGAGGTCGACCACGTTGATGCCGAGCTCGGGGTCGACCACGTCGCGCAGCGCCTCCTCGACATCGGCGACGTTGGGCGGGGTCGGTGTGCTGGCAGCGGTCGTGCCAGTGGTGGTCTCACTCATGAGGTCTCCCTGCTGGTGCTGGCGGGTTCTGGGGTTGGTCCGGCCTCACGGCCAGTCTGGTCGGGGATCGCGGTGATGTCGACCCCGGCCCGGGCGAGGGCGTCGGTCAACGCCGACCACCCGAGCATGGCGCACTTGATGCGCCCGGTGTACTTGGAGACACCGGCGAAGGCGACGCCGTCACCGATGACGTCCTCGTCGCCGCTGTCGGCGCCACGGCTGGTGAGCATCGTCCGCATGGCGGCGTAGACGCGCAGGGCCTCCGGCACGGTGCGGCCGATGACCTCGTCGGTCAGGACGGAGGTCGAGGCGGTCGAGATCGAGCAGCCGAGCGCGTCGTAGGAGACGTCGCGGATGGTGGCCGTGTCCCCCTCGCCCTCGAGCCGCACTCGCAGGGTGACCTCGTCACCGCAGGTCGGGTTGACGTGTTCCACCTGGCTGTCGAACGGCTCGCGCAGCCCGGCATGGTGCGGTCGCTTGGAGTGCTCGAGGATGAGCTCCTGGTAGAGATCCATCAGATGCTCACCTCGAAGACCTCCGGGACGCGGTCGAGAGCCGCGAGGAGCGCGTCGACCTCGTCGAGAGTCGTGTATGGCGCGAAGCTCGCCCGGGTGGTCGAGCTCAGCCCGAACCGGCGGTGCAGCGGCCACGCGCAGTGGTGGCCGACGCGCACGGCGACACCCGAGTCGTCGAGGACCTGGCCCACGTCGTGCGGGTGCACGTCCTTGACGACGAACGAGACGGCGCCGAGGCGGTCGTCGGCGTCGGTGGGGCCGACGACCGTGACCCAGGGGCGATCGGCCAGGCCGGCCAGCAGGGCGGCGGTCAGCTCGTGGTCGTGTGCGGCCAGCCGGGACATGTCCAAGGCGGTGAGGTAGTCGCAGGCGGCGGCAAGGCCGACGGCCTGCGCCGCCATCGGCACACCCGCCTCGAATCGCTGCGGCGGCGCGGCATACGTCGAGCCCTCCATCCGGACGACCTCGATCATCGAGCCCCCGGTGAGGAAGGGCGGCATCGCCGCGAGCAGCTCGGCCCGGCCCCAGAGCACCCCGATGCCCATCGGGCCGAGCATCTTGTGCCCGCTGAACGCGAGGAAGTTGACGCCGAGCCCGGCCACGTCGACGGGCAGGTGCGGCACCGACTGGCACGCGTCGAGCACGGTGAGGGCACCGACCTCTCGCGCGCGTTCGACCAGGGTGGTGACGGGGTTGACGGTGCCCAGCACGTTGGAGACGTGGGTGAAGGCGAGCAGCTTGGTGCGCTCGTTCACCACGGTGTGCAGGTCGGACAGGTCGAGCTGGCCCTCGTCGGTGAGCCCGAGCCAGCGCAGTGTGGCGCCGGTCCGCCGGGCCAGCTCCTGCCACGGCACCAGGTTGGCGTGGTGCTCCATCTCGGTCACGACGATCTCGTCGCCGGGACGCAGCACGAAGCGCTCCGCGACCTCGGGGTCCACCCCGGTCATGGCCCCGGGGGCACCGGCGTTGCTGAACGCGTAGGCCACGAGGTTGAGCGACTCGGTGGCGTTCTTGGTGAACACGACCTCGCCGGCCGGGGCGCCGATGAAGCGCGCCACGGTCTCGCGGGCGCCCTCGAAGGCGTCCGTGGCCTCCTCCGCGAGCAGGTGGGCACCGCGGTGGACCGCCGCGTTGTGCTGTTCGTAGAACGCCCGCTCCGCGTCGAGCACCCGCACCGGCTTGTGCGAGGTGGCGCCCGAGTCGAGGTAGACCAGCGGGCGGCCACCGCGCACGGTCCGGGTGAGGATCGGGAAGTCGGCACGCAGCCGCGCGACCTCCGGTGCCGTCAACGCCGTGGCACCCTCAGCCGACCCGGACCGGGTCGGGCGGGTGGTGGTCGTCACGGCCGCCACGGCGCTCAGGCCTCGACCCTCGCGAAGCGGTCGTAGCCCTCGGCCTCGAGGCGGTCGGCCAGCTCGGGCCCACCCTCCTCGGCGACCTTGCCGTCGATGAAGACGTGCACGAAATCGGGCTTGATGTAGCGCAGGATCCGCGTGTAGTGGGTGATCAGCAGGATGCCGACGTCGCTGCCGCTCCGGACCCGGTTGACACCCTCGGACACGATCTTGAGCGCGTCGACGTCGAGGCCCGAGTCGGTCTCGTCCAGGATCGCGAACCGGGGCTTGAGCAGCTCCATCTGGAGGATCTCGTGGCGCTTCTTCTCACCACCGGAGAAGCCCTCGTTGACGTTGCGCTCGGCGAACGAGTCGTCCATCCGCAGGTTGCCCATCGCGTTCTTCACGTCCTTGACCCAGTGCCGCAGCTTGGGCGCCTCGCCGTCCACGGCGGTCTTGGCCGTGCGCAGGAAGTTGGAGACGCTGACGCCGGGCACCTCGACGGGGTACTGCATGGCGAGGAACAGACCGGCGCGGGCGCGCTGGTCCACGGTCATCGCGAGCACGTCCTCGCCGTCGAGGGTGACGGTGCCACCGGTCACGGTGTACTTGGGGTGGCCGGCGATGCTGTAGGCGAGGGTCGACTTGCCCGAGCCGTTGGGGCCCATGATCGCGTGCGTCTCACCCGACTTCACCGTCAGGTCGACGCCGCGCAGGATCTCCTTGACGCCGTGCTCGGTGTCGACGGTGACCGTGAGGCCACGAATCTCGAGGGTTGCCATAGGTTCAGTTCACTTTCCGGTAGCTGAGGGGTTCATGGGATCCGCGCCGACGAAGACGTCGCCGTCCTCGATCTTGACCGGGTAGACCTGGACGGGACGGGTGGCCGGCAGGCCCGTGGGTGCGCCACTGCGCAGGTCGAAGCGCGAGCCGTGCAACCAGCACTCGACCTCGCCGTCCTCGACCTCGCCCTCGGACAACGAGATGTTCTCGTGCGTGCAGGTGTCGTCGATGGCGTGCACCGCCCCGGACGACTCGCGCACCACGGCGATGGCGTGCCCGTCGATCTCGACGCACACCGCGCCCACGTCGGGCAGGTCGTCCAGCGAGCACACCTTGACGAAGGTGCCCTGGCTGGTGTCGATCTCGGTCACGCTGTCACCTCCGGTGCCACGGACGGGATGTCGTCGATCGTGGCCTCACCCATCGACACGGCCAGCTCGGCGTCGATGGCGACCATCAGCGGCTCCTGGACCTCCGGCACACCGATCCGGTGGATGATGTCGGCGAAGAAGCCGCGCACCACGAGCCGGCGCGCCATGTCCTCGGGGATGCCCCGGGACTGCAGGTAGAACAGCTGCTCGTCGTCGAACCGACCGGTGGCGGAGGCGTGCCCGGCGCCGATGATCTCGCCGGTCTCGATCTCCAGGTTGGGCACCGAGTCGGCGCGCGCGCCGTCGGTGAGGACGAGGTTGCGGTTGAGCTCGTAGGTGTTGGTGCCCAGCGCCTCGGCCCGGATCAGCACGTCACCGACCCAGACGGTGTGCGCGGTCTCCCCCTGCAGTGCGCCCTTGTACTCGACGTTGGAGATGCAGTTGGGCGTGCCGTGGTCGACGAACAGCCGGTTCTCCTGGTGCTGCCCGGCGTCGGCGAAGTAGACGCCGAGCGCCGTGGCGTCGCCGCCCGGCCCGGCGTAGCGAATGTTGGTGCAGACGCGCACCACGCGTCCACCCAGGGTCACCGCGATGTGCTTGAGCCGCGCGTCGCGACCGACCAGCGCGTCGTTCTGGGCCAGGTGGATCGCGTCCTCGTCCCACTCCTGCACGGTGACGAAGGTCAGGTCGGCGCCGTCGCCGACCCGGATCTCGACGTTGCCGGCGTGCTGGGCTCTGCCGGAGTGGGCGAGCACCACGGTCGCCTTGCTGAAGGCGCCCGCGTCGACCACGGTGTGCCCGTTGCCGCGCCGCCCCTCATGGCCGGTCAGCCGCACCACGACGGGTTCGGTCAGCTCGGCCTCGGCCGGGATCCCGACGTACATCGCCGAGGCGGTCCCGACCCAGCCGGCGACCGCGGCCCGGTCGGCGGGGACGAAGGCCGTGCCGACCCGCGCGTCGTCCATCGGCAGGTCGAGCAGCTCGACCTGCTCGGGGGCCGAGGTCTCGCGGGTGATGGCACCGTCCTCGCTGCCCTCGATGGCGAACAGCCCGACCAGGCGGTCGACCGGCGCGAAGCGCCAGTCCTCCTCCCGCCCGCTCGGCTCGGGGAAGTCCGCGACGTCGAACGACGTCTTGCGCGCCGCACGTGACTCGTCCGGGATGAACGCCCCCTCTGTGTGGGGCTTTTCGGTGATCAGTGACATGTTTCCTCTGAGGCGTCGGTGATGGCTCGGGGTCCCCGCGAAGTGTCGGTGAGGCGACGGAGCGGAGAACGTCGTGGTGCGTCCATCAACCGACCGCTCCTTCCATCTGCAGCTCGATCAGGCGGTTGAGCTCGAGGGCGTACTCCATCGGCAGCTCACGCGCGATGGGCTCGATGAACCCGCGCACGATCATCGCCATGGCCTCTTCCTCGGTCAGACCGCGCGACATCAGGTAGAACAGCTGGTCGTCGCCGATCTTGGAGACGGTCGCCTCGTGCCCCATCTGCACGTCGTCCTCGCGGACGTCGACGTAGGGATAGGTGTCCGACCGGCTGATCTGGTCGACCAGCAGCGCGTCGCAACGCACCGTGGCCTTGCTGTGGTGGGCGCCGTCCATGATCTGGACGAGCCCGCGGTATGACGACCGCCCGCCTCCGCGCGCCACCGACTTGGAGACGATGCTGGAGGAGGTGTAGGGCGCAGCGTGCACCATCTTGGCGCCGGCGTCCTGGTGCTGGCCCTCGCCCGCGAAGGCGATCGAGAGGGTCTCGCCCTTGGAGTGCTCGCCGAGCAGGAACACCGCGGGGTACTTCATCGTCACCTTGGAGCCGATGTTGCCGTCGACCCACTCCATCGTGGCGCCCTCGGCGCAGCTCGCCCGCTTCGTCACCAGGTTGTAGACGTTGTTGGACCAGTTCTGGATCGTGGTGTAGCGCACGCGGGCGTTCTTCTTCACGACGATCTCGACGACGGCCGAGTGCAGCGAGTCCGACTTGTAGATCGGTGCGGTGCAGCCCTCGACGTAGTGCACGTAGGAACCCTCGTCGGCGATGATCAGGGTCCGCTCGAACTGGCCCATGTTCTCGGTGTTGATCCGGAAGTAGGCCTGCAGCGGGATGTCGACGTGGACGCCCGGCGGCACGTAGATGAACGAGCCGCCCGACCACACCGCGGTGTTGAGCGAGGCGAACTTGTTGTCGCCGGCCGGGATCACCGAGGTGAAGTACTCGCGGAACAGGTCCTCGTGCTCGCGCAGGCCGGTGTCGGTGTCGACGAAGATGACGCCCTGCTGCTCGAGGTCCTCGCGGATCTGGTGGTAGACCACCTCGGACTCGTACTGCGCGGCGACGCCGGCCACGAGCCGCTGCTTCTCGGCCTCGGGGATGCCCAGCCGGTCATAGGTGTTGCGGATGTCCTCGGGCAGGTCATCCCAGGAAGCGGCCTGGGACTCGGTCGACTTCACGAAGTACTTGATGTTTTGGAAGTCGATGCCGGTCAGGTCGGAGCCCCACGTCGGCATCGGCTTCTTGTCGAACAGCCGAAGCGCCTTGAGCCGCAGCTTGGTCATCCACTCGGGCTCGTTCTTGCGAGTCTGCGAGATGTCGCGCACGACCTCCTCGGACAGGCCTCGTCGCGCCGTCTCGCCGGCCAGGTCGCTGTCGGCCCAGCCGTACTCGTAGGTGCCCAGCCCCTTCAGGCCGGGGTTGAGCTCTTCAATGTGGGTGCTCATCGAGAGAACCTTTCGTCAGAGGTGTGCTGGGACGGGCGTGCCGTGCGCTCGGGGGTGGACGGGGTCGGGATGAACGTGGTGCAGACGTGCTCGCCGCCGGCGAGCGTGGCGAGGCGCTGCACGTGCACCCCGAGCATGCGGGAGAAGGCTTCGGTCTCGGCCTCGCAGAACTGCGGGAACTGCGCTGCGACGTGCTGCATCGGGCAGTGCCCCTGGCACAGCTGCACGCCCGCGAGCGGCCCGCCCTGGCCGACCGGCCGCGCCGAGGCAGCGTAGCCCTCGGCCGTCAGCGCCCGGACCAGGGCATCGGTGCGCGATGCCACGTCGTCGTCAGCTGCCTCGAGCTCCGCGGCACAGCGTGCCTCCAGCTCGGCGATGCGCTGGCGCGCAAAGGCGGACACGGCGTCCTCGCCCGCCTGCTGCTCCAGGAACCGCAGCGCGGCGGTGGCCACACCGTCATACGTGTTGCGCAGGGTCCGGTGCCCGCTCTCAGACAGGACGTAGCCGCGTGCGGGGCGGCCGCGCCGGCGCAGCCCGGCCGT
>NZ_VOHR01000201.1 GCF_009192725.1 Segeticoccus rhizosphaerae
CGGGCACACCGAGGCGGTGCTGCGGGCCTGCCCGGAGGCGCGCGCCGTCGGCATCGACCGCGATCGCGATGCCCTGGCGCTGGCGCGCGAGCGGCTCGCCCCCTTCAAGGGACGCTTCACCGCCGTCCACGCCGTGTATGACGAGCTGGACAGCGTGCTATCCGACATCGGCATCGCGTCGGTGCAGGGAGTCCTGTTCGACCTCGGCGTCTCCTCGCTGCAGCTCGACGAGGACCAGCGCGGCTTCGCCTACCGGCACGACGCCCCGTTGGACATGCGGATGGACCAGGGGGAGGGGCCGACGGCGGCCGACGTCCTCAACACGTATGCCGAGCCGGACCTCGAGCGCATCCTGCGCAGCTACGGCGAGGAGCGGTTCGCGCGCCGGATCGCGGCGGCGGTGGTGCGCGAGCGGACAAAAGAGCCGTTCACCACCTCGGCCCGGCTCGTCGAGCTGTTGCGCTCCGCCGTCCCAGCAGCCTCGCAGCGCAGCGGTGGCCACCCCGCCAAGCGCACGTTCCAGGCGCTGCGCATCGAGGTCAACCACGAGCTGGACGCCTGGCAGGACGCACTACCGCGGGCCGTGGGCGCGCTGGCCGTCGGCGGGCGCATCGCGGTGCTGTCCTACCACTCGCTCGAGGACCGGCTGACCAAACAGACCCTCGCCGCCGGCGCCCGGGGCAGCACCCCGGAGGGGCTGCCGGTGGAGCTTCCGGAGCACGCCCCCTACCTCATGCTGCTGACCCGCGGCGCCGAGGAGCCGGAGCGGGACGAGATCGAGACCAACCCGCGGGCGGCCTCCGCCCGCCTGCGGGCCGCTGAGCGCATCCGTGCCACGAAGGGAAGCCACTCATGAGCCAGATGACTGCGACGGCGCGCGCCGCCCTGCGCGCCCCAGCCACCGGACGCGACCGCCAGGCGCCACGGCTGCGCGTGGTCACAGGACGGCAGGCGCGCCAGAGCAGCGCCGGATTCGTGCTGTTGTGCACGGCGCTGCTGGTCGCCACCATGCTCACCCTGCTGGTGCTCAACACCTCACGGGCCGAAGCCTCCTTCCGGATCAGCGACCTCCAGGCCACCTCCGGGCTGCTCGCCGACACCGAGGGCGGCCTGCGGGCCGACCTCGCGACGGAGCGCTCGCCGCAGCACCTGGCCACCCGCGCCAAGAGCCTGGGCATGGTGCCCTCGCAGACGGCGGCCTTCATCCGGACCTCGGATGGTGCCGTCCTCGGCGTGGCGAAGAAGGCAGAGCCGCAGCCGGACTTTACAGTGGTCCACGAAGCCGCACCCCAACCTGCGGCCCCGGCAGCAGCGTCTCCGTCCGCGGCCACCCCCGCAACGGTCGTCAGTGCTGCCACCAGGGCCGCGGACGCCGCCAGCCAGGAGGAGGCCACCAGGGCGAGCACCTCCGGGACGAGCAAGGCGGCAACACAGCAGCAGGACGCCGACCGGACGAGCGCGGAGCAGGACGCCCGGACGTCGACTAAGGACAGCACGACGACGAAGAGGTAGGAACGTGGCGGACCCGCGAGGCGGTGGCAAGGGCTCCCGGCGGAGCAGTGGACCCACCCCTACGGGGCGCAGGCCGCGCTCCGGTGACCTCCGGTCGAAGCCGTCGTCGAACCGCCGCCGTGCGAGCGGTGGGGCAGGCAGACCGACGGGGCCGTCGGCCAGGTCAACCGGCAAGCCAGCCAAGGGCTCGACCGGCAAGGCGGCTGCTCGAAACGGCGCGTCCGGTCGGGCCACGTCCGGCTCGAAGAGCCGTTCGGCGCCGAGGACCACCCACGCGCGGGCGACCCCGCCGCCGCGTCGGCCTGGGCGCAAGGCCCGCGTCGGGCTCGGCTATCCGCACCGCCGGATGCGGTTCATGCTGCTCGCCGTGCTGATCGTCTTCAGCCTGTTCGCTGCCCAGTTGCTGCGTCTGCAGGCGATCGACGCCAAGACGATGGCCGAGGCGGCGCTCGGGCAGCGGCTGCAGAAGGAGTCGATCCCCGCGCTGAGAGGAGACATCACCGACGCGGACGGCGTGGTGCTGGCCAGCAGCGAGGAGCGTCGGGACATCACCGCAGACCCGACCGCGGTCGCGCAGTACACCAAGGTCGTCGACGGGACGCGGACCGAGGTGGGCATCTCCGGCGCCGCGAAGGACCTTGCGCCGTTGCTCCACAAGTCGGCGAGGAACATCGCGATCCGCCTGCGGGCCAACCCGGGGACTCGCTTCACCTACCTGGTCAAGAACGTCTCGCCGCTGACCTGGCACAAGGTGGCCGCACTCGGCATACCAGGCATCCTCAGCGAACGGACCACCCAGCGCGACTACCCGACGAACGACGTGGCAGCCTCCCTCGTCGGGTGGGTGGGCAACGACGGCAAGGCTGGCGGTGGCGTCGAGCAGATGCTCGACAAGAAGCTCACCGGCACCCCCGGGGAGATGACCTACGAACGCTCGGGTGACGGTTCGGTCATCGCGACCGGCGAGCACACCGACGTGCCGGCCGTCCCTGGCCAGAACGTCCGGCTCACGATCAACAGTGACCTGCAGTTCATGGCCCAGAACACCCTGGCCCAGGAGGTCATCAAGAGCCGGTCCGAGTCCGGGACCGTCGTGGTGAGCAATCCCAAGGGCGACCTGCTCGCCGTGGCCTCCTACCCCTCGTTCGACCCCAACCACATCGGGCAGGCCCAGGGCTTCCTGGGCAACCGGGCCTTCTCCGAGGTCTTCGAACCGGGTTCCACGGCGAAGGTGATGACCGCCGCCGCAGCGATCGAGGAGGGGGTGGCCACTCCGCGCACGCACGTGACCGTGCCCAGCGTGCTCCAGCGGGCCGACCGCGAGTTCCGGGACGCCGAGAAGCACGGCAGGCTTCACCTCACCTTCGCCGGCGTGCTGGCCCACTCCAGCAACATGGGCGCCATCCTGGTCGGCGAGAAGCTGAGCAAGCAGACGATGTACGACTACCTGCGCAAGTTCGGGATCGGCAGCCACACCGGCGTTGGCTTCCCGGGGGAGTCGCGGGGCCTGCTCGCAAGACCGCAGGACTGGGACGACGCCCAGCGCTTCACCATCCTCTACGGTCAGGGCATGTCGGTGAACGCCATCCAGGACGCCGGGGTGTTCCAGACCATCGCCAACGGCGGGGTGCGGGTGCCGCCTCGTCTCATCGCCGGCACGGAGAGCAACGGGCAGTTCAACCAGAACCCCCGCGCGAAGGGCACTCGAGTGGTCTCCGAGGCGACTGCCCAGCAGGTCACCCACATGCTCGAGGGCGTCGTGGGCAAGCACGGCACGGCTCCGGCGGCCGAGGTGAAGGGCTACCGCGTGGCGGGCAAGACCGGCACCGCGAGCCGCTACGACGCGGCGACCGGCGGCTACAACGGCTACACCGCCTCGTTCATCGGTTTCGCTCCCGCCGACAACCCCCAGCTCATCGTCTCGGTCACGCTCCAGAACCCCAAGTCGAGCATCTACGGTGGCGTCGTCGCCGCGCCGGTGTTCTCCAAGGTGATGACCTACGCTCTGCAGGCCTACAAGATCCCGCCGACGGGCACCAATCCGTCCCACATCCCCCTCACCTTCAAGACCCCCGCCGAGCAGGCACGGGCGAAAGGGAAGAACGAGTGATCCCTCTGCAGCTGCGCGAGATCGCCGCGCTCACCGGTGGCGAGCTGCACGGTGACGACGTCCTCGTCGACGGGCCCGTGGTCACCGACTCCCGGGAGGCGCAGACGGGCAGTCTGTATGTCGCCCGGGTGGGTGAGCACGCCGACGGTCACCAGTTCACCGGCGCCGCACGCGCCGCCGGTGCCGTGGCCGCGCTGACCAGCAGGGTGGTGCCCGAGCTGCCCTGTGTCGTCGTGCCGGACGTCCAGGAGGCCTTCGCGCGACTGGCCCGCGGCGTGGCCGACCGCGTGCCGGACCTCACCATCGTGGGGATCACCGGCTCGTCCGGCAAGACCAGCACCAAGGACCTGCTGGCCGGCGTGCTGGCGCCCCACGGGGAGACCGTGGCGCCGGTCGGGTCGCTCAACTCCGAGGTCGGGGTGCCGCTGACGGTGTGCCGCCTCACCGCCTCGACCCGCTACCTGGTCGCGGAGATGGGCGCCTCGGGCATCGGGCACATCGCCTACCTGACCTGGATCGCGCCCCCGCGGCTCGGCATCGTGCTCAACGTGGGCTCCGCCCACGTCGGCGAGTTCGGCTCGCGGGAGAACATCGCGACGGCCAAGGCGGAGCTGGTGCAGGCCCTGCCCGCCGACGGCGTGGCGGTCCTCAACGCCGACGACCCCGTGGTCGCGGCGATGGCGGCGAAGACCTCGGCGAGGGTGGTGTTCGTGGGCACCTCGCCCGACGCGACCGTGCGCGCTGACGACATCGAGCTCGATGCGGCGGGTCGCGCGTCCTTCACCCTGAAGACCCCACAGGGCGAGGCTCGGGTCGGACTGCAGCTGCACGGTGAGCACCAGGTCAGCAACGCGCTCGCCGTGGCTGCCGTGGCGCTCGAGCTGGGCCTGGCACCGGACGGCGTGGCCGCCGCGCTGTCCTCTGCCCGACCGGGCAGCCGCTGGCGGATGGAGGTCCACGAGCGGGCCGACGGCGTGACGGTGGTCAACGACGCCTACAACGCCAACCCCGACTCGATGCGCGCCGCGCTCAAGGCACTGGCGGCCATGGGTCACGGTCGCCGGACCTGGGCGGTGCTGGGCGAGATGCTCGAGCTGGGCGACGAGTCCATTGCCGAGCACGACGCGCTGGGTCGAGTCGCGGTCCGGCTCAACATCTCTCGGCTGGTCGCGGTGGGGGAGGGTGCCAAGCCGATCGACACCGCCGCCCGGCACGAGGGTTCGTGGGGCAACGAGTCGACCTGGGTGCCGGACGTCGAGGCTGCCGAGGCGCTGCTGCGGCAGGAGCTGACCGCCGGCGACGTCGTGCTGCTCAAGTCCAGCCGAGACGCGGGACTGCGCTGGCTCGGCGACCGGCTCGTCGACGACGACCCGGACGGCCAGGATGCCGGAAACGCGAAGGGGCAGGTGGCGGGGTCGTGAAGGCGGTCCTCATCGCGGCGTTGGTCTCCCTCGTCGTCTCGCTCTTCGGCACCCCGCTCTACATCAAGTTCCTCGTCCGCCGCGGCTACGGCCAGTTCATCCGCGACGACGGTCCCACGTCCCACCACACCAAGCGCGGCACACCGACGATGGGCGGCGCGGTGATCATCGGGGCGGCACTGCTCGCGTATGCCGTGGCGCACGCGGCGACGGTCACCGACGTCACCGTCAGTGGCCTGCTCGTGCTCTTCCTGATGGCCGGCCTGGGACTCGTCGGCTTCCTCGACGACTACATCAAGATCTCGCGTCAACGCAGCCTCGGCCTGCGCTCGGGACAGAAGCTGATCGGCCAGACCCTCGTCGCAGTGGTTTTCGCGGTCCTGGCCCTGCAGTTCCCCAACCAGAGCTACCGGACGCCGGCGAGCACCTACATCTCCACCGTGCGGGACACCAACATCAACCTGGCCTTCGCGGGGACGGCCGTCGGACTGGTGCTCTTCGTGATCTGGGCCAACGTGATGATCGCGGGCACGAGCAACGGGGTGAACCTCACCGACGGCCTCGACGGCCTGGCGACCGGTGCGAGCACGATGGTCTTCGCGTCATACGTGCTGATCGCCATCTGGCAGTTCAACCAGAACTGCCAGACCAACCCGAGCGTCAAGTGCTACGAGGTGCGTGACCCGCACGACCTCGCCCTGGTCGCCGGATGCCTCATGGGCGCCTGTTTCGGGTTCCTGTGGTGGAACGCGTCGCCGGCCAAGATCTTCATGGGTGACACCGGCTCCCTCGCCCTGGGCGGGGCCCTTGCCGGTCTGGCCATCCTCACCCGCACCGAGCTGCTCATGGTGATCCTGGGTGGCCTGTTCGTCCTGATCACGCTGTCGGTCATCATCCAGGTCGGGTCGTTCAAGATGACGGGCAAACGCGTGTTCCGGATGGCGCCGCTGCAGCACCATTTCGAGCTGGTCGGGTGGGCCGAGGTGACGATCGTGATCCGCTTCTGGATCATCGCCGGCCTCTTCGTCGCGCTGGGGCTGGGGCTGTTCTATGCGGAGTGGGTGGTGGGGATCGGATGACGAGGCTGACCCGGCTGACCCACCGGGGCGGCCAGTGGCAGGGGCTGCGGGTGCTGGTGACCGGCCTCGGGCGCAGCGGCTTCGCGGCCGCGGACGCCGCCAGCGAGCTGGGGTGTCGCGTGGTGGCCGTCGACTCCGGCGAGAGCGACCAGCTGCAGGAGTCGCGACGGCTCCTGCAGCTCCTGGACGTGGACGTGCGCCTCGGACCGACCGCCGCGGCCGAGCTCAGCGATGCTGCCTGCTCGGCCGATCCGCGGACTGCCGCCGCGTTCTGGTCCGAGGTGGACGTCGTGATCACCTCACCCGGCTGGCCACCGACGGCTCCGTTGCTGGCCGCGGCGGCGCAGCACGGCACACCGGTGTGGAGCGAGGTGGAGCTGGCGTGGCGGATGCGGCCCGAGCACGGTGCGGCGCCCTGGCTGACGGTCACGGGCACCAACGGCAAGACCACCACGGTCGGCATGCTGGAGGCGATCCTGCGTGCCGCCGGGCTCCGGGCGCGCGCCTGCGGCAACATCGGCACGCCCGTCGTCGAGGTGATGCTCGACACGCAGCCGCTGGACGTCCTCGTCGTCGAGCTGTCCACCTTCCAGCTGGTCCGGTCGCCGTCGCTGCGCCCGCGTGCCTCGGCCTGCCTCAACGTGGGGGTGGACCACCTCGACTGGCACGGTTCCCTCGAGGCCTACGTGCAGGCCAAGGGCATGGTCTACCAGAACACCGAGGTGGCCTGCGTCTACAACGTGCAGGACCCGACGACCGAGCGGCTGGTGATGGAGGCCGACGTCGTCGAGGGATGTCGGGCGATCGGGTTCACCCTCGGCACACCGGAGCCCTCGATGGTCGGGCTGGTCGACGACGTCCTCGCCGACCGGGCGTTCGTCGAGGAGCGGCGCACCTCGGCCGCCGAGCTGGCCACCCTGGCAGACCTGCAGGGAGAGTCGCCGACGGTGGCGCCGCACTACGTCGCCGATGCACTGGCCGCGGCAGCCCTGGCCCGCGCCCACGGGGTCCCGCCGGTCGCG
>NZ_VOHR01000202.1 GCF_009192725.1 Segeticoccus rhizosphaerae
GCCGGCGGCGCCGCGGACGCACGGCCCCCGCGCCCTCCGGCGCACCCGGACGACACCGCGGAGATCCCCCTGCACGGCGACGAGCCACGCCACCGGGGCGTCTACGTCGTGCTGGCCCTCGCGGCCCTGGCCGTGCTCGGTGTCATCGCCTACGCCGGGATGACCCTGATGAACAACAACAAGGACGACACACCTCCCCAGGTCTCAGTGCCCTATGTGATCGGCCGGACCGAGGCGCAGGCCAAGTCGGCGCTCACCGGGGCGGAGTTGCATCCGGTGGTGAAGCACAAGGCCAACTCCGCTGCCGAGGGACAGGTGGTGGACCAGAACCCCAAGGTCAACACGATGCTCGACCAGGGCGCCGACGTCACGATCGTCGTGTCGACGGGTCCGGACAGCGTGACCATCCCCGACCTGCGCGGCCAGTCGCAGTCCTATGCCAAGTCGGTCCTCACCGGCTTGGGGCTCAAGACCAAGTCGGAGTTCACCGACGACGACCCCACGATGGCCAAGGGCAAGGTCGTCGAGACCGATCCTGGTCCCGGTGCGGTGCCGGCCAAGTCGACGGTGCTGCTCAAGGTCGCGAGTGGCAAGGTCACGGTGCCGAGCGTCGTCGGCAAGACGGAGGCCGAGGCCCGCAACATCCTGGCGGCATTGCGGTTGAAGGCCAGTGTGAGCTACCAGATCGAGCAGGACATCAACCCGGACGAGGTCATCCGGCAGGACCACGAGGGCAAGAAGGTTGCCGTCGGCACCGAGATCAGCCTGCTCGTGTCCCAGGCGCCGCCGACGACGGCGACCGTGACGGTCACCCCGCCGTCGTCGACCACCACGTCGCCCCCCACCCAGACCAGCTCCACGGCCACCACGACCTCCAGTTCACCGACGTCGAGCACCGCCACGGCCTCCAGGACGACCGGCAAGGGCAACGGCGGCGGGGGCAACGGCGGCGGGCCCCCACCGGTCAAGCCGCACGTCCCGCAGGGCTGACCTGCCTGCGAGTCAGGCTGGGGATGATCCGGTGAGTCGCGCCATACCGGCCGCGTCGTGCACCAGCGGGGTCAGCCCGGCGGAGCGTTCGACCGCGTCCGGGAGGCCACAGGTCACCAGCCAGTTGGCCAGCATGCGGTGCCCGCCGTGGGTCAGCACGCTCTCGGGGTGGAACTGCACGCCGTGCAGCGGCAGTGACTCGTGCCGCACCGCCATGACCACGCCCGACGCCGTGCGGCCGTTGACCAGCAGCGGGCTCGCCAGGGTCGCGGGCTCGATCGTCAGCGAGTGGTAGCGCGTCGCCGTGAAGGGTGACTCCAGCCCGGCGAGCACGCCGGTGCCGTCGTGCTCCACGGTCGAGGTCTTGCCGTGCAGCAGCTCGGGCGCCCGGCCCACGGTCGCGCCGAAGACGACGCCGAGCGCCTGGTGCCCGAGGCAGACCCCCAGCATCGGCTGGGCCCGCTCGGCGCACCCCTCGATCATCGCGATGGACACCCCGGCCTCCTCGGGAGTGCCCGGGCCAGGCGACACCAGGACCCCGTCGAACTCGGCCGCATCGGCCGGCCCGACCGCATCGTTGCGCAGCACCTCGCACTGCGCACCGAGCTGCTGCAGGTAGCCGACGATGGTGAACACGAAGCTGTCGTAGTTGTCGACGACGAGAACCCTGGTCACCTGCTCACTGTCCCACCGTGTTGCCGTTGAACGGCATCAGGGGCGCCACGGCGGGGAAGACCCAGACGAAGCAGATCGCCACCACCACGGCTGCCAGCAGGACCATGGCGAGCAGCTTGACCGGCCACGGACCGGGCACCAGGCGCCACAACGCGGCATACATCAGCCCTTCACCTCCAGCAGCGACTTGGGCAGGCCCTTGCCGCGGGGCACCTTCTCGGCGAGCTTGGCAAAGCTGATGTAGCGATAGGCGGCGCTGTACTTGGGGTGGCAGGAGGTCATGGTCAGCCATCGCGCGCTCGGCTGCTCACCGGTGTGCTGCGGCACCGGCGCGATCACGTCGGTCTGCCACGGCCGGACGATGGTGTGGCGTCGCACCCGGTAGACGAAGTAGTCCTGCTTGGTCTCGATGATCACCACGTCTCCCCGCTGCAGCTTGTCGATGTCGTGGAAGGGACGCCCGTAGGTCGTCCGGTGGCCCGCGATCGCGAAGTTGCCGACCTGGCCGGGCATCGCCGTCCCGACGTAGTGGCCGACCCCCTGCTGCAGGATGTCGGTGCCGGTGCCCTGCAGGATCGGCCGGGCGTAGTCGGACCCGTAGCGGGGGACGCGGATGATGGCGAAGGCCTTGCCCTTCGGGACACCCGAGAAGGTGACCAACGGGTCCTTCCGGGCCGTCGGGGCCGGGGCGGAGGTCGACGGTGCCGACCCGGTCGCACCCGACGCGACCACGGGCCGGTCGGGCAGCCCGGACCGGTCGAACTGCTGCTCGAGGGAGGTGACGGTCCGCGCCTGCTCCCGGCCGGCCGTGACGTCGGTCCACCACAGCTGCCACACGACGAAGAGCAGCACCAGCACACCGGCCGTGATCAGCAGCTCGCCGAGGACACCGGCAGCCCGCCGCACCTGCGTCATGTCGGGGTCCCCGCGAAGTATCGGAGCGCAGGACAGCGGAGAACTTCGTGGGGTGGCAGGGCAGCGGAGAACTTCGTGGGGTGACTCATCGAGCCGCCTGCGCGTGGCCCAGCTCGAGCGAGCCCTCGTAGGCCGGGAAGGTCAGGTGGGACTGGTCGACCTGGTAGCCAAGGCCCAGCAGGTCGACATACTCGCGGTAGATCGACACGCTCTGGCTGGTGTCGAGGGCCTGCTGCATGCCCTGCACGTCACCGATCGCCTTGATCGTGAAGGGCGGCGAGTAGACCCGGCCCTGCAGGATCAGGGTGTTGCCGACGCAGCGCACCGCACTGGTGGCGATGACGCGCTGGTCCATCAGCATCATCGCCTCGGCACCACCGGACCACAGCGCGTTCACGACCCCCTGCACGTCCTGCTGGTGCACCACGATGTCGTCGGCTGTGTAGCCCTCCGGCAGCGACGCCGCGTCACGGTGGGCGTCGTCGAGCGTCACCGAGATGCCGGGGCCGGTGACCGCCTCGGTGCCCACCGTCGGGGCGAGGTCGTCGATCTGGTTCTGCAGCTTCTTGACGCTGCGGTTGCCCGGAGCGGCCTCGGCGGTCAGCGCATCGACCTGGTCGCGTAGCTGCTGCACGGCCTTGGCCTGCGCCTCGACCCGCTGCGTCTGTCCGCGGATCACGTCGGCGAGGTCGGCCGGCCCCGGTCGCAGGTCGGTGCCCTGGGAGACGCTGGCGCTGGTGCCGAAGAGCACCCCGGCGACGACCCAGACGACCGGGAGCAGGGCGCGCCACGGCCCGATCCGGCCCCTGCCGCCTCGCCCCGTCGCCATACCCACTCCGCCGTCCCTCCTGCCGCACTCCTCGGCGGCAGGATCGCTCCGCTCCATCTTCGCCGCTGTCGTCGCTGCGGCCGCGTCGGCGACCGAGTGGTGCCGCCCTCCCGCACGCGGACCCCTTACGCTAGGGACAACTCTACGTCGAGCAAGGAGCACCCGGTGCCCGAGTCCAAGCGCCGGCCGAAGGCCGAGCAGTCCAGCAAACGCCGGGCCCAGGCCGAGTCGGCTGCCGCCCGCAAGGCCAAGGCCCTCGGGCCCAACCCGCCGTGGTTCCTCCCGGTCATGGTCGGCCTCATGGTCATCGGGCTGGTCTGGATCGTCGTCTTCTACATCACCCAGGGATCCTTCCCCATCGGCAGCCTGAACAACTGGAACCTGCTGATCGGCTTCGCCCTGCTGATGGCCGGCTTCTTCATGACCACCCGCTGGCGCTGACCGGGCTCTTCCGGTCCGCTTCAGCCCGTATGCCGTCCGCTCCCGGCACGGCGTCCGCTCACCGACACCCGGTGAATCCGCAACCCACGCTGGCACAGGCCGGCGAGGTGACCGCGACACGCCGTCACAGCCCCTCGCGCGCACGGGTAGTGCCAGCGCGAGTTGCGAAACCGGCAACCGTCGGTGCCCACCAGACCCGTGAAACGGAGTTGTCCACAGGTTTGTCCCCAGGCTGGGGACAAACCACAACGGTGTAACTCGCGGTCAGCGGCCGCAGGTCAGTGCACGACCACGAAGGGCAGCTGCACGGTCGCGTAGCGCACCATCGCCAGCACGACCACCAGCGCGAGGACCCCGGTGAGCCCGGCCCACTGCCAGACCCGGCGGCCCGGGGAGGCCGCCGCCGTGACCACGAGAGCGCACAGGGCGCCGGTGACCGCGCCGCCGAGGTGCGCCTGCCACGCGACGCTCGGGATGGTGAAGCCGATCACCGCGTTGATCACCAGCAGCACCAGGATGCCGCCGGTCGCCCGTCCCAGGTGCCGGTTGAGGATGAACAGCACCAGGAAGAGCCCGAAGATGGCCCCCGAGGCGCCGACGGTCGGGGTGAACCACCCGGTGCGGGCGTAGTCGGCGATGCTGTTCGGGGTCGAGGCGAGCAGCTCGTAGCCGACCGAGCCGCCGACGGCGCTGATCAGGTAGATGGCGACGTAGCGCGTGCGCCCGAGCAGCGGCTCGAGGTACTGCCCGATGATCCACAGGGCGTACATGTTGAAGCCGATGTGCCAGAAGTCCTGCACCGACGGCGCGTGCACGAACGCCGCCGTGAGGAACCGCCACGGCTCGGTGTCGCCGAGCACCGGGACAAACTGCATCTCGGCCGTGACGCGCGGCCAGACCAGCTGGCCGATCCACACCGCGACGCAGATCCCGATGATCACCTTGGTGACGATCGGGTCGCCGTCGGTGACCCGGCCGCCGAACTGCGTGCGCGCCATACGAGTGCCGCGCTGGCCCTCCCGGACACAGTCGACGCACTGGATGCCGACTGCGGCCGGTCGCTGGCACTCGGGACACGTCGGCCGGCCGCACCGCTGGCAGGAGACGTAGGACACGCGGTCGGGATGCCGAGGGCAGGTCGGGGCCTGCTGGGGCGCCGCGGGGTTGGTCATGCGGTTAGTCTCCGGCATCCGGGTGGGTGGGTGATCCGGCGGTGAGCGGTGGCCCGCCGGATGCGGAGGGCTGGCTCAGCCCTGGTCGACGGTGATGCTGTTGATGACGACCGGCTCCACCGGCCGGTCCTGCGCGCCGGTCGCGACGGCGGCGATCTTGTCGACCACCTCGCGGCTCGGGCCGTCGGCGACCTCGCCGAAGATGGTGTGCTTGCCCTGCAACCAGGTGGTGGCGCCCACGGTGATGAAGAACTGCGACCCGTTGGTCCCCCGGCCCCTCTGCTTGCCGGCGTTGGCCATGGCGAGCATGTAGGGCGACGTGAAGTCCTTGTCGGGGCTGATCTCGTCATCGAAGGCGTAGCCCGGTCCGCCGGTGCCGATGCCCTTGGGGCAGCCGCCCTGGATCATGAAGCCGGGGATGATCCGGTGGAAGGTCAACCCGTCGTAGAACGGCGTCGGGTTGGTGCGGCCGGCGTCGTCGCGGTAGTCCTTCTCGCCGGTGGCGAGACCGACGAAGTTCTCGACGGTCTTGGGAGCGGCCTGGGGGAACAGCTCGACGTTGATGTCGCCGTGGTTCGTGTGAAGGGTGGCATTCATGGCGCCATCCTTTCACGGGCCGCGGTGCCGCCCCTGCATCGGGCACGGGACCGGTCCGCGCCGACGGCGGGGCACGGGGGACCAGGTGGTCGTGGGTGGCTGAGACAGTGCAAGATGGGTAAGGACCGACGAGATCATCAATCAGGAGGACTCGTGTTCCGTCAGAAGAGCAAGACCGAGAAGGCGCAGGAGCAGGCTGCCGCCAGCGCGAGCTCCGTGACGTCGGCGCTGCGTGATCGGGTCGTCCCGGCCGCGGAGTCGGCCCGTTCGTGGGGGCAGCCCCGGGCCAAGGCCGCATACAAATGGAGCAAGCCCCGGGCCGAAGCCGCGCGCGACTGGACCAAGCCGCACGCCGAGGCCGCCCTCGAGTGGAGCAAGCCTCGTGCCGAGCACGCGAAGGCGTGGGCCAAGCCCCGGGTGGAGAAGGGCCTCGAACGGAGCTTCGAGTCGGCCGGACCCAAGATCGAGTCCGCGGTGGACCAGCTCGGACCGAAGATCGACGCTGCTCGTGACCGGATCGTCGAGGACCTGCTGCCCAAGATCCAGGAAGCGGTCGCCACCGCGAGCAGGGAGGCCGCCGCCCAGAGCCAGTCGGCCGTCGAAGCGGTGAGCGAGGCTGCCGGCAGGCCCAGCAAGCGCAAGAAGCGCCGCAAGCAGGGTGGCTTCTTGATCTTCCTCGGTCTGTTGGCAGCGGGAGCCGCTGCCGCCGCTGCCTTCATGAAGAAGAAGGAGCCGAAGGAGGACCCGTGGGCGACGCCGCTCTCGGAGCCGACCACGCCGTCGCCCGGTGACAGCCCGAGCGACGCGGGGATCCGTCCGGTCGACCCCAACCTGACCGGCGCGTCCACGACGACCACCGGCACCGCGGGGACCGCTGCCGACGCTCCCGCCGACACCGCCTCCGACGCGACCCCCGGCGAGGGAGACTCTCCCGAGTCGCGCGCCTGACCGCTCGCAGCACTACGAAGGGGCGGCACCCGTCACGGGTGCCGCCCCTTCGCGCTCCCCCAGCCGCAGCGCACCCACCACGCCCCCACCGCGTGAGGAATCATCGTGAGGTTCCGCGCCCTCCTGGGGGCCGAAACCTCGCGATGATTCCTCGCGGGTCAGGCGAGGTCGCGGCGGCGGTAGCCGGCGATCCCGGCAGCGGTGAGCGCGACCGCGATCACCGTCAGCACCACCACCGGGATCCAGGCCATCTCACCGCCGGGCAGCGACGGGATGTGCGTGAACGGCGAGAGCTGCTGCGCCGACTCCGGCAGGCCCAGGACGGCGCCGAACTCGCCCAGCAACATCGAGGCCACCAGGGCCACCCAGGCGCCCAGGACCAACCGCGGCGCCAGGCCGTGGAGCGCCACGGCGACGCCGACCAGCAGCCATACCGCGGGCAGCCTGGGTGGCCCTGGTGGCCTCGATG
>NZ_VOHR01000203.1 GCF_009192725.1 Segeticoccus rhizosphaerae
CCCTCGAACGGGACGCCCGGGGCCGGCCCGGCACCGGGCGTCCCGTTCGAGGGTGACGGCTGCCCGCCCGAGCACGCGGACAGCGCGAACACGGTGGCAGCGGCGGCCAGGGCCAACATCCTGGAGGACATGGCCCATTGTGACCCGGACCATCCCGGGCCCATCCCGGAGCGAGACGGAGCGACCTGGCCCGGCAGGGGGCAGGCCCGGCCGAGGACCGGACTCGGTGCCCGCCCCCGGGGCGCACCGGGCTACCGTCAGGGCCATGACTGTGGTGACGCTTCCGGACGAGGGCTGGATCGAGGACGTCGGGCCGGTGGCCGGGATCGAGCCGATCGCGTGGGACATCGTCTCCGACCCCAGCCGGCTGGCCGAGGCGGAGCTCGTGGTCCCGCCCTACATGGGCGACCGCAGCGTGCTCACGAGGTTGTCGGAGCTGCCCCGCCTGCGGGCGGTCCAGCTGATGTCGGCGGGCTATGAGGACGTGTTGCCGATGGTGCCCGAGGGGGTCCAGCTGGCGAACGCGACCGGCGTCCACGACGCGTCGACCGCGGAGCTCGCGGTGGCCCTCATGCTGGCGTCGCTGCGCGGCATACCGCAGTTCGTCCGCGCCCAGGAACAGGCCACGTGGGCTCCCGACCACACGCGTCGTTCGCTCGCCGACCGCAAGGTCCTGATCATCGGCTACGGATCGATCGGCCACGCCATCGCGCGGCGGCTGGACGGGTTCGAGGCGAGTATGACGGCCGTGGCCACCCGCGCCCGGTCCGGCGACGACCTGGTCCCGCACGTGCACGGCATCGACGAGCTGCCGGCCCTGCTGCCGCGCCACGACGTGGTCGTGCTCATCGTGCCCCTGACCCCGTCCACCCGGCACCTCGTGGACCGCGAGTTCCTCGCTGCACTGCCCGACGGCGCCCTCGTGGTCAACGTCGCACGCGGCCCGGTGGTCGACACGGACGCGCTGCTGGAAGCCACCGCGAGCGGCCGGGTCATGGCGGCGCTCGACGTCACCGAACCCGAGCCGCTGCCCGACGGCCACCCGCTCTGGAGGAGCCCGGGTGTGCTCGTCACGCCGCACATCGGGGGCGCGACGTCCGCCTTCCCACCGCGTGCGGCGGCACTGCTGCGCGAACAGCTCGAGGCCTTCGCCTCTGGGCGTCCGCTGCGCAACGTGGTGCACGGCGCCTGACGGGTCGGGCACCTGGCCTGACGAGCCGGCGCCGGGTTGCGCCGAGAAAGATCTGGCACCTGTCAGTGGCCCACGTCACACTGTGGGGATGACGCAGACACTCGTGGCGATCGGCACCCGCAAGGGGCTCTGGCTCGCCCACAGCAGCGACCGCCGAAGCTGGGCCCTGGACGGGCCGCACTTCCTGATGCACGAGGTGCCGAGCATCGGCATCGACACCCGTGCCGGCCGGCGGCGACTGCTGGTCGGGACCCGCTCCGAACACTGGGGGCCGACCGTCCTGCACAGCGACGACCTGGGCAGCACCTGGGAGGAGACGCCGCACGGTGCCATCCAGTTCCCGGAGAAGACCGGGGCGGCGCTCGAACGCGTCTGGCAGATCGTCGCGGACCCGACCGACGACGACGTGGTCTGGGCGGGCACGGAGCCGCACGCCCTGTGGCGCAGCGCCGACGGTGGTCAGAGCTTCTCGCTCGTGCAGGGGCTGTGGGACCACCCGCACCGCACGGAGTGGGGCGAGGGCTTCGGCGGAGGAGCGATCCACACCGTCCTGCCCGACCCGCAGGACCCGGCCTCGATGGTGGTCGCCATGAGCACCGGGGGTGTCTACACGACGGGTGACGGCGGCAAGTCGTGGTCTCCGGCCAACAAGGGCATCAAGGCGCCCTACAACCCCGACCCGTGGCCGGAGTTCGGACAGTGCGTGCACAAGGTGGCGCGCGACAGCTCGACGCCGACGCGGCTCTACGCCCAGAACCACCACGGCGTCTACCGATCCGACGACCGCGGACAGACCTGGACCTCCATCGCCGACGGCCTGCCGACCGACTTCGGCTTCACGGTGCTGGCTCACCCGAGCCATGGCGACGAGCTGTGGGTCGTGCCGGTCGTCGCCGACGGCGAGCGCATCCCACCGGAGGCCGAGCTGCAGCTGCAGCACTCCACCGATGCGGGCGGCACCTGGCAGAAGCAGAGCAACGGCCTGCCACACCCCTCCTACACCTGTGTGCTGCGCGACGCGGCGGCCATCGACGACCACCACGAGGCGGGCGTCTACGTGGGCACCCGCAACGGTGACGTCTTCGTCTCGATCGACGCTGGGCGCAGCTTCGAGCGCCTGGCCGAGCAGCTGCCGGACGTGTTGTGTGTCCGCGCGGCCGCGTTGCCATGAGCGGCGGCGGGGTATCCAGGAGCGCGACCAGTGACCCAGGGCAGGGACGAATGACACGGACCGTGACGGGAGAGGTGCGACTGCGGATCCCGGGAGTCCTGCGGGACCTGGCCGGGGGCGCCGGTGAGCTGCGCGTCGCCGTGGACGAGGCCGGAGTGCCCCTGGACCAGCTGCTCAGTGCCCTCAGCGACAGCTGGCCCGAGCTGGTCCGGCGGCTACGCGACGAGACGGGCGCCCTGCGCCGGCACGTCAACCTCTTCGTCGATGGCGAGGACGTGCGGAGAGGCAGTGGCCTGCAGACGGTGGTCATGCCGGGCGCGGTGGTGCACGTCCTGCCGTCGGTCGCGGGTGGCTGACGGTCCACCGAGAGTCCCGCGACTCCTCCCTGACCGGGGAGGGACACGCGCGGCCGGCCCGGTGCGCCTCCCCGTGAACAGAGGGCTCCGCCCCTACGCTTGACACCAGTGGTAAGGCCGCACCGAGGGGTCGAAGGGCGAGTCATGGCGGATGGGTCGAGGGTCCGGCACCAGACCGGTCGCATCGAGGGGCTCGACGGGCTGCGCGCGATCGCGGTGCTGGCGGTCCTGATCTTCCACCTGCGCTCCCAGACTCTGCCCGGGGGATTCCTCGGCGTCGACGTCTTCTTCGTCCTCAGCGGTTTCCTCATCACGACCCTGCTGATCCGTGAGCTGCGGTCGCACGGTCGGCTCAACCTTCCGTCCTTCTGGCTGCGCCGCGCGCGCCGGTTGATCCCTGCCATCGCCCTGGTTGTCCTGGTCACCGTGCCCGCGGCGGCCCTGACCGAGGGCGACCTGCTGGTCCACATCGGTCGCCAGGTGCTCGGCGCGCTGACCTTCAGCAACAACTGGCTCGAGATCTCGGCCGGATCCAGCTACTTCTCGCAGACCGCACCGCAGCTCTTCGTGAACTTCTGGTCCCTGGCGGTGGAGGAGCAGTTCTACCTCTTCTGGCCGATCGCCCTGGCCATCATCCTCGCGCTGGTGCCGAGTTCCCGGCACCGCATCGCCATCGCCCTGGGGCTCGCGGGCGCCTCGGCCCTGCTGATGGGGCTGCTGGTGAGCCCCGGACAGGATGCGACCCGGGTCTACTACGGCACCGACACCCACCTGTTCGGCCTGATGATCGGCGTGGGCCTGGCGTTCTTCTGGTCCTCGCCCGAGGGCAGCCTGCTCACCGAGCAGCGCTGGGCGCGGTGGCGGACGCCGGCGTCCCTGGCCATGTTGGCGGGTCTGGCCGGGCTCATGTTCGGCTTGCGCGAGTCGACGGTGCTGACCTTCCGCGGCGGGATCCTGCTGGGCAGCCTGCTGACCGCCGGTCTGATCGCCTGCCTCCTCGCCGGCCCGAGCCCGCTCCGGTCGGTCCTCGAGCTGCGACCGGTGGTCTGGGTCGGCGAGCGCTCCTATGGCATCTACCTGTGGCACTGGCCGGTGATCCTCATCGTCACCGAGGCGCTGCCGGCAACAGTGCCCGACTCGCGCTTGTCCTGGTTCGGCCGGGCCCTGGCCCTCGCCGTGACGCTCGCGGTGTCGGCTGCCTCCTACCGGTGGCTCGAGGTGCCGGTGCGGCGACTCGGCTTCGCGGGTGCGCTGCGTGAGTTCGCCGGCGGGCTGCGCCAGTCCTGGCCGCGCGCACGCGTCCCCAAGATCGCCGCCGCCACGACCCTGTTGCTCGTCTCCGCCTGCGGTGTGGCCATTGCCGCAGCCCCGGACAAGTCCTCCGTGCAACGGCAGATCGAGGCCAATGAGCAGCTGACCGCGCGGTCCACTGCCGACCCGTCACCGTCGCACGTGACGACGCCGAACCCCACCGGCACCGCCGGCCGCGCCAACGAGACGCCGAATGCGGCACCCTCTCCGACGACGGAGCGCTCGGGGCAACGCGCCACGAGCCCGTCTTCCGGAAAGCCGTCGGCGGCCAAGAACGAGTCCGGCACGGCGGCGGCGAAGCGCTCCGCTCGCGTCCCGACCGGCAGGCAGATCACCGCCTTCGGCGATTCCCTGGTGGTCACGAGCGCCACCGGCCTCGCCGACCGGTTCCCCGGCATCATGATGGACGCCAAGTCCAACCGGCAGTGGCCCGACGGCAGGGCCGCCGTGCAGCAGCGCCTCGCCGAGGGCACCGTCCGACAGGCCGTCATCCTCGACTTCGGCACCAACGGCGGCATCGCCGACCGGCAGACCGTCCGCGACGTGCTCGATGCGCTCGGCCCGGACCGGATGATCGTGTTGGTCAACCTGTATGGCGTGAGCGACTGGATCCCCGACGCCAACGCGGCGCTGGCCGAGATCGCGAGCAGCTACCCCAACGTGATCATCGCCGACTGGCACCAGACCATCTCGGCCCATCCCGGCATGCTGCAGTCCGACCACGTCCACCCGGGGATCGAGGGCGCCAACCTCTACGCCGACATGGTCAAGGAGTCCTTCGCGCAGCTCGCCGAGCGGATGGCGGACAGGGGCACCTGACGTGGTCGGGTGACGCCCGCGATCCGGGACGCCCGTCCACGGACCGGACGGTCCGCCATACAATCCTCGGCATGAGTGCCGACGTGAGCTCCGCGCAGACCCAGATCGACATCAAGCCCCGTAGCCGGGACGTCACGGACGGGATCGAGAAGGCCGCGGCCCGTGGCATGTTGCGCGCGGTCGGGATGGGCGACGACGACTTCGCCAAACCGCAGGTGGGCGTGGCCAGCTCGTGGAACGAGATCACGCCGTGCAACCTGTCCCTCGACCGGCTCGCCAAGGCGGTCAAGGACGGTGTCTACACGGCGGGTGGCTACCCGCTCGAGTTCGGCACGATCAGCGTCAGCGACGGCATCTCGATGGGGCACGAGGGGATGCACTTCTCGCTGGTGAGCCGCGAGATCATCGCCGACTCCGTGGAGACCGTCATGCAGGCCGAACGCCTCGACGGCTCAGTGCTGCTCGCCGGGTGCGACAAGTCGCTGCCCGGGATGTTGATGGCGGCCGCGCGGCTCGACCTCGCCTCGGTCTTCCTGTATGCCGGGTCCATCCTGCCCGGCATCGCCAAGCTCTCCGACGGTACCGAGAAGGAGGTCACGATCATCGACGCCTTCGAGGCGGTGGGTGCGTGCGCCGCAGGGAAGATCCCCGAGTCGGACGTCGACGCGATCGAGCGCGCCATCTGTCCGGGGGAGGGCGCCTGTGGCGGGATGTACACCGCCAACACGATGGCTGCGGTCGCCGAGGCCCTCGGGATGTCGCTGCCCGGCTCGGCCGCCCCGCCGGCCACCGACCGGCGCCGCGACGGTTTCGCGCGCAAGTCGGGCGAGGCCGCGGTCGAGCTGCTCCGCCGGGGGATCACCGCGCGCCAGATCATGACCAAGGAGGCCTTCGAGAACGCCATCGCGGTCGTGATGGCCTTCGGCGGCTCGACCAACGCGGTCCTGCACCTGCTCGCCATCGCCAACGAGGCCGAGGTCGACCTGACCATCGAGGACTTCAGGAGGGTCGGCGCCAAGGTGCCGCACCTGGCGGACGTGAAGCCGTTCGGCCAGTTCGTCATGAAGGACATCGACCACATCGGGGGCATCCCCGTGGTGATGAAGACCCTGCTCGAGGCCGGGTTGCTGCACGGCGACTGCCTCACCGTCACCGGCAAGACGATGGCCGAGAACCTCGAGGAACTCAACCCCCCGCACATCGACGGGAAGGTCATCCGGGCTCTCGACACCCCGATGCACCAGACCGGCGGCCTCACCATCCTGACCGGATCGCTCGCGCCGGAGGGGTCGGTCGTGAAGTCCGCGGGCTTCGACGAGTCCGTGTTCGAGGGCACTGCCCGGGTCTTCGACGGCGAAAGGGCCGCGATGGATGCGGTCGAGGGCGGCGCGCTCGGCAAGGGCGACGTCGTGGTGATCCGCTACGAGGGACCCAAGGGCGGCCCCGGCATGCGCGAGATGCTCGCGGTCACCGGTGCCATCAAGGGCGCCGGGCTCGGCAAGGACGTGCTTCTGCTCACCGACGGCCGGTTCTCGGGAGGCACCACCGGCCTGTGCGTCGGGCACGTGGCCCCGGAGGCCGTCGACGAGGGGCCGATCGCCTTTGTCCACGACGGCGACCGGATCCGGCTCGACGTCGCCGCGGGGACCCTCGACCTCTTGGTCGAGGACGAGGAGCTGGCCCGGCGCCGGGCGGCCGGCGTGACCCACCCGGAGCCGAAGTACACCCGGGGCGTGCTCGCCAAGTACCGCAGGCTGGTCGGGAGCGCGTCCAAGGGTGCGGTCTGCGGCTGAGCGCGGCGACCACTCGGCATACCGCTGTGGCGTGTGTGCCGAGTGGTCCGGGAGACGGACGTCACGTCCGGATGGCGAGATGACAGGCGGGACCGATTGACACCCGGTGCGGGGTGGTGGACTGTGGGTCCGTGGCCCGAATCCTCGTACTCCCCTAGCGTGCTGGCTCCGACCGGAGCTCGCACGCTGCCCCTCATGTCCACGGCGGACGAGGGGTTTTTTTGTACCTGATTCGGGCACGAGCCCGCGAACTTCGAAAGTGGTGACGACAGTGACGGATGGCAAGGCCACCGCGACCCGGCCCGCCCCCGCGGCGGCGCACGCTGCGCCGACCCCCGCCGACCTGGCAGCACGGCCCGCCCTGCGCGCGGCCCAGCCGGTCAC
>NZ_VOHR01000204.1 GCF_009192725.1 Segeticoccus rhizosphaerae
CGACCGCGGCCGAGGGGCTGACGTCCTGCCAGGTCGCACCGCCGTCGGTTGTCCGCAGCACGGTGCCGGCCTCGCCGCTGACCCACGCGGTCCGCCGGTCCACCGCCGCCAGGCCGCGGAACTCCTCGGTGCTGCCGGTCGGTGTGATCCGCCAGTCGTAGCCGGTGTGGTGGGCGGCCGGCGCGTGCGTGGGGCCGTGCGCTGCGGATGCGGTGTCCGACGGCGGGGAGGCCTGGGCCGGCAGCGAGGCCGCCGTCAGCACGCCTCCCGTCAGGGCCGCGCTGGCGAGAGTGACAAGGGCGCGTCGGGTCAGCATCCTGCGAGGTTAGCCCTGTCGCGGCGGGTGGAGAAGGCTCCGGACCGGCCGTTCTGCACAACTGGTGTGCGCGCTGTCCCACCGTCCCCAGAGGCTCCGCGCGGTCTGGCTGCACTGGTCGCCGGTCGGCAGGGTCGTGGTCGGAGGTGGTCGTGGTGACCAGAGCTACAGGGGTCGGTATGCCGCACGCAGTCGCCCAGGCGGTCGGCGCGTACGGCGAGCGGGTGGCGGCGCGCCACCTGGCCGACCAGGGGCTGCAGGTGCTGGAGCGCAACTGGCGCTGCGACCAGGGCGAGATCGACCTCGTGGCCCTGGACGGTGAGTGCCTCGTCGTGTGCGAGGTGAAGACGCGCCGGTCGGTCGCCTACGGCACCCCGGTGGAGGCGGTGACGCCGCGCAAGGCGGCTCGCCTGCGGCGTCTGGCCGCGTGCTGGTTGCAGGCCCACGACCGGACGGTCGAGGACGTGCGGATCGACGTGGTGGGCGTGCTGCGACCACGCCACGGACCGGCGCAGGTCGAGCACCTCGTGGCGGTCGGCTGATGGCGCTCGGACGGACCAGGGCGGTGGCACTGCTCGGGGTGGAGGGGGCGCTCGTCGATGTCGAGGCCGACGTCGCCCAGGGCCTGCCGCACTTCGCAGTGAGCGGGCTGCCGGACGCGGCCTGCAAGCAGTCCCCGGACCGGATCAAGGCGGCCGCCTCCAATTCCGGTGTGCCGATCCCCGCCCGCAGGCTCACCGTCAACCTCTCGCCGGCGTCCCTGCCCAAGGCGGGGTCGGGCTTCGACCTGGCCATCGCCGTAGCGGTCCTGGCGGCGACGCGGCAGCTGCCCGGAGATCTGGTGGACGGCATCGTCCACCTCGGCGAGCTCAGCCTGGACGGCTCGGTGCGGCCGGTGCCCGGGGTGCTGCCGGCCGTGCTGGCCGCAGTGGAGGCCGGGATCCGGCGGGTCGTGGTGCCCCGGGCCAACGTCGCCGAGGCGCGCTTGGTGCCCGGCATCGAGGTCCACGGGGTGGAGCACCTGGCGGCCCTGGTCAGCCGCTACCAGGCCCTCGCCGAAGGCGTCGAGCCGCCGGAGGAGGAGGTCCCCGAACCCGAGGGCGCCACCGCCCTGGCCGTGCCGGACCTGGCCGACGTCGTGGGGCAGGACGAGGCCCGGCTCGCGCTGGAGATCGCGGCTGCCGGCCGGCACAACCTGTGCATGGTGGGCCCGCCGGGAGCGGGCAAGACCATGCTGGCCGAACGGCTGCCCGGGTTGCTCCCGCCCCTGGAGCGACAACAGGCGCTCGAGGTCACGGTGATCCACTCGGTGCTCGGAGTGCTGTCGACCTCGACCGGTTTGATCACGCGGCCACCCTTCGTGGCACCGCACCACGGGGCGTCCATGGCAGCCATCATCGGCGGTGGCTCCGGCCGGATCCGACCCGGAGCGGTCTCGCGCGCGCACCACGGCGTCCTCTTCCTCGACGAGGCCCCCGAGTTTCGCCGCGACGTGCTCGACGCCCTCCGTCAGCCGGTCGAGTCCGGCCGCGTGGTCGTGGCCCGTGCGGAACGGGTGGTGGCCTATCCCGCCCGGTTCCAGCTGGTGCTCGCGGCCAACCCGTGCCCGTGCGGACGGGGCTTCGGCAAGGGGGTGGAGTGCTCGTGCTCGCCCCTGGCACTGCGCCACTACCTCGGCAAGCTGTCCGGGCCCCTGATGGACCGGGTGGACCTCCGGTTGCCGGTGCGGGCGGTGTCCCGGGCGGCCCTGTCACGCGGAGGTGGTGAGTCGACGGCCGCGGTCGCGGAGCGGGTGGCCTGTGCCCGAGAGCTCCAGCGGGAGCGGTATGCCGGGAGCGCCTGGTCGGTCAACAGCGCCGTGCCCGGTCCGGTGCTCCGCCAGGGTGACCTGCGGCTACCGTCCGACGCCACCGCGGACCTCGACCGGGCCATCGAGCTCGGGGGCCTGACACTCAGGGGTTACGACCGGGTGCTGCGCACCGCCTGGACCGTCCGCGACCTCGCGGGCGGGGGCCGACCGACCCGTGCGGACATCGGGATGGCCTTCACTCTGCGGGCCCTGTCCCCGGCGGCAGCATGAGCGGCGACGACAGCGTGAGGACACGAGCGGAGCGAGGCCCGGAGCGCCGAGGAGCGCGAGAGTCGGGCATGAGCGGCGACGACAGCGTGAGGACACGAGCGGAGCGAGGACCGGAGCGCCGAGGAGCGCGTAGATCAGGCATAAGGAAGCACAGTTCCCTGCTCGAGCAGGAGCGGTGGGCACGGGCGGCGTGGAGCCGGATCGCCGAGCCCGAGGACCTGGTGGCCGCCGACCTGATCGCGCGGCACGGCGCCGTGGAGGCGATCCGTCGGATCGGCAGGGTCGACGAGCCGAAGACCGAGCGCTTCCGAACACGGCTCGAGCTGCTCGACATCGAACGCGACCTGGAGATCGGTGACCGGTTCGGGGCCCGGGTGATCTGTCCCGGAGACGACGAGTGGCCGACCGGGCTCGACGACCTCAGCCACCCGCCGTACTGCCTGTGGGTCCGCGGGCCGGCCGACCTCGGCCTGGTGTGTCGGCGCAGTGCTGCTGTCGTCGGAGCGCGCAGCGCCACGGCCTACGGGGAGGCGGTGGCCGCCGACCTCGCGGCAGGGCTCGGGCAGCGCCGGTTCGCCATCGTCTCCGGTGCCGCTTTCGGCATCGACGCGGCGGCGCACCGCGGAGCCCTGGCCGCCGAGGCGACGACGGTGGCCGTGCTCGCCAGCGGCGTCGAGCGTCCCTACCCCGCGGCGCACGCAGCGTTGATCTCGCGGATCGCCGAGACCGGTGCGGTCGTCAGTGAGGTCGCACCCGGCTCCGCACCCACGAAGTGGCGCTTCCTGCAGCGCAACCGGCTGATTGCCACGATGAGCCGCGGCACCGTCGTCGTGGAGGCCGGGCTCCGCTCCGGTTCGCTCAACACGGCTCGTTCGGCCGACAAGCACAGCCGAGTCGTGGCCGCCGTGCCGGGACCGGTCACGTCGATGATGTCGTCCGGGTGCCACCAGGCGATCCGCGACGGGCTGGCCGTGCTGGTCACCGATGCCGCCGAGGCCGCCGAGGTGTTCGGTGAGCTGGGGACCGACAGCATCGCCCACCGCAGCGGGCCGACCCAGCCCGACGACGATCTCGACCCCCTCCCACACCTGGTGCTGAACTCCCTGCCGATACGCCGCAGCCTCGACCTCACGTCGCTCGGCAACACGTCCGGTCGGTCCGTCGCCGAGGTGACCGGTGCTCTCGGTGTGCTGGAGCTGCGGGGGCTGGTCCAACGCGACGGCGATCGCTGGCGACGCAGACGTTGACGAGGGAGCCGGCAGGATCCGTCGGCCACGAGCGCGGTTGCGGCCACGGTTCCCTGACGTGCCTGTCAGCGCTCCAGGTGTCCGGGTCTCTGACGTCCCGGATCAGCTGTCCAGGTGTCGAGCCCGCACGAAGCAGAAGAGTCCGTAGCACACGATGCCGGCCGCGATGAGCGCCAGGAGCACCGGGCCGAACGGTTGCTTCAGCACGGTGAGCAGCGCCTGGTCGAGACCACCCGACTTCTTCGCCTCATGGGTGACGGCCGCATAGCCGAACAGACCGGCGACGACCAGAAGGGCCACGCCCTTGGCGCAGTAGCCGATTCGGCCGAACCATCGATAGACCGTGCCGGTGCTGCCCCGGCGTCCTGCACCGTCGAGGTGCTCGACGAACCGGTCCTGGACTCCGTAGACGATCAGGCCCACGCCGATCGCCGCGATGGCCAGTGCGACCAGGCCGACGATCAGCTGGCCTGCGGGCAGGTCCATGAGCCGTGCAGTGGCGCTGTCCGTACCACCTCCCGACGAGCCCGAGCCGAGCGCCACCTGATAGGCCGAGGCGGCGATGGCGCCGTAGACGATGGCCTTGCCCACGCTCGCGAGGCGATGCAGAACGCGGCCAGCTCCGTCCTTCTCGCGGTGTCCCACCGCTGCTTCCACCAGCTGCCAGATGACCAGCAGGGTCATGCCGATCGCCACGGCCCACACCAACGCGGTGCCCCAGGGCTGCTGGGCCAGTTCGTGCACGGCCCCCTTGCTGGACGCGCTGTCCTTGCGGTGGCCGAACGCCAGCTGCAGCGCGAGCCACCCGAGCACCAGGTGCACGACACCGAAGGTGACCAGTCCCACGCGCGCGGCGAGGTCGATCCCATCGCTGTCGCGGACCTCATCGCCCGCGTCCTCGACCCTCGCCGTCACGTCGCTCATGGTCGGACAGCCTATGGCCGGAGGAGGTGCCGGCAGTGCAGACGACACAGAACGGTGACCACTCCCGGACGACACGCCACGGGGCCGCGGCTCGATGCTTGCCAAGGTGATCGTTCCTTGCGAGCGTGGGAAGGTGCCAGCGCCCACGAGCGACGACCACACCGGGCCGGAGAACAGGCTGCGGCACCTGGTGGACGACTTCGCGCGGCACCTCTTGTCCGAGCGCGGGCTGTCCGCCCACACCGTCCGGGCCTATCAGGGTGACGTCAGCGCCCTGCTCGACTACGCCGCTGACAGCGGCGTGACGAAAGTGGCCGAGCTGCGGTTGGCCGACTTGCGCTCGTGGCTCGCGCAAATGGCCGAGGCGGGTGCGGCACGCTCGACCATCGCACGCCGGGCAGCCGCCGCACGCGCCTTCCTGAGGTGGGCGACCCGCACCGGGCTCACCGAGACCGACCCCTCCCTGCGACTCGCCGCACCCAAGCGGGTCAAGAGCCTGCCCGGAGTCCTTCGCCAAGACGAGGCGGTCGGTCTGCTCGACCTCGCGGCGGTGGCTGCTGACGACGGCGATCCGGTCCGACAGCGCGACCGCGCGATCCTCGAGCTGCTCTATGCCAGCGGGATCCGGGTGGGTGAGTTGACCGGGCTCGACGTCGATGACGCCGACCTGTCCGCCAACGTCGTCCGGGTCCTCGGCAAGGGCGCGAAGGAGCGCACCGTGCCGTTCGGGGCCCCCGCGGCGCGCGCGCTGCAGACCTGGCTCCAACAGGGGCGTCCCCGGCTGGTCACGACGCAGAGCGGACCGGCGCTGTTCCTCGGGCGACGTGGCCGACGAGTCGACCCGCGGGCGGTCCGAACCGCGGTGCACGCCCTGCTCGCCCACCTGCCGGAGGCGCCTGACCTCGGGCCTCACGGGCTGCGGCACAGTGCCGCCACCCACCTGCTGGAGGGTGGCGCCGACCTGCGGATGGTGCAGGAGCTGTTGGGCCACTCGAGCCTCGCGACGACCCAGATCTACACTCACGTGTCAGTCGAGCGACTCCGGCGCTCCTACGAACAAGCTCATCCCCGGGCATGACGTCCGACGTGGTGGCTCCTCGCAGCCGGAGGCGTGGACGTTCACTCCCGGCCACGCGCACCATGGGACAGCAGGAGAAAGGCAGTCAGGGCACGTGACACGGGCTCCAGATCCCCAGCCGGTCCGGCCGGCTCCGCAGGGTCGACGACCGCTGAGTCGTCGGGTGCGGCTGCGGCGCACCATCGCCGGTGCTCTGGCGCTGTGCCTGGTCGTCGCGGGAGTGGTGGCGTTCGCCCGCCCAGGCGACAACCACCTCGTGGGTGTGCTCGACGCGATGACGTATCCCTCGGTCGCACCGGGAAGCACCAAGGCGTCCGGAGCCGACCCCGCAAACCCCGCCCGAGGTGTGGCGGCGCCGAAGGGACGACAGGCGAAGGCGAAGGCGCCTGTGCCGGAGCGCCCTTCGGGCCACCTCAAGGCGGTGCCGGTGCCGAGGAAGGACTCGACCCGGCCCGGCCGCACCGTCACCTACTCCCTGGAGATCGAGCAGGGGCTGGGTGCCGACGCCCGTGCCGTGGCTCGCACCGTCCAGTCGGTGCTCACAGACCGCAGGGGTTGGGAGACCGAGGACCACGTCCGCTTCGTGCACGTCAGCCCCCGACGGCAGGCCGCGGGCGCCGACGTCGACATCCGGATCACCCTGGCCAGCCCCGCCTTGACCGACAGGCTCTGCGCGCCGCTGCGGACGATGTCGAAGCTGGACTGCTACCAGCGGGGACGTGCGGTGCTCAACTACCGCAACTGGGAGCACGGCATACCGGCCTATGACGGCGACCTGGCGGGCTACCGTGCCTACCTGATCAACCATGAGGTGGGACACGGCCTCGGTTACGGGCACGCGCGGTGCCACACCAAGGGCACACCGGCGCAGGTCATGATCCAGCAGACGATCAGCCTGCAGGGTTGCACACCCTGGCCCTGGCCGACCCGTCCCAGGTCCTGAGGCCCACAGCGGTGAGGGCCACCGCGGCGACCCAGCTCACCGCCAGGGCAGCAGCACCGGCCGCACCAGGCCCAGCAGGGTGAGCGGATCGCGGTAGTCGCGGGAGCCCGCCAGCGCACCCCAGTGCAGGCACGTCCGCGGGGGGCAGTGGCTGCTGCGGGAGCCGAGGGTGCCGATCTGACCACCACGCCGCACCTGCGTGCCACGAGGCACACGGTCTCCGACCGGCTCGTATGTCGTGCGCCACCCGCTCGCATGCCGCACCGTCACCACGCCTCGCCCCGCGACGACGCCGCTCCACGACACCACTCCG
The DNA here is from genome assembly GCF_009192725.1 of Segeticoccus rhizosphaerae. Classification (GTDB taxonomy): domain Bacteria; phylum Actinomycetota; class Actinomycetes; order Actinomycetales; family Dermatophilaceae; genus Segeticoccus; species Segeticoccus rhizosphaerae. Next base: position 6,902 of record NZ_VOHR01000204.1, read on the forward strand.
TCACCGGCGGCGAGCACCGGCTGGCCCTTCGTCCCGAGCAGGTCGACGCCGCGGTGACCGGCGGCCCAGGGTTCGGGGGGCGGCTCGAAGTGCCGAACCACGCTCGGCGCCGGGTCGAGCGG
>NZ_VOHR01000205.1 GCF_009192725.1 Segeticoccus rhizosphaerae
AGCGGAATCGGCTTGGCCGCCGCCCGGGCCCTGGCCGAGGCCGGGTGGCACGTCGTCGCCACGGCTCGCCGCCCCGACGCGGCGGACGCGTTGCGGCAGGTGGCGATGGAGCAGCAGGCCGTGGAGGTGCGGGCGCTCGACGTCACCAGCGACGCCTCGGTCGATGCGTGTCTCGGATCGGTCCTCGCCGACCACGGCAGTGTGGGCCTGCTGGTCAACAACGCGGGGGCTGGGCACCGCGGCACCTTGGAGCAACTCAGCATCCAGGCGCTGGCGCAGTCGATGGAGCTCAACTTCCTCGGGGTCGCGCGGGTGACCAAGGCCGTGCTGCCCGGCATGCGGGCCGCCAGAGCCGGCCGGGTCATCACCGTCACGAGCATGAACGGTGTGGTGGGTATGCCGTTCAGCGATGCCTACAACGCCTCAAAGTTCGCGGTCGAGGGCCTCATGGAGGGCCTGGCCGCGGTGATGCGCGAGTTCGGCGTGCACATCTCGGTGCTGGAGCCCGGACCGGTGCGCACCGCATTCTTCGCGAACCTCGGCGGCGCGGTGGGCAACATCACCACTGACGATCCCTACCGGGAGCTCATCGATCGCTACAACGCGATGATGGCCGACCTGGGTGGAGGCGGTCAGTCGCCCGGTTCCGTCGCCGACCTCATCTGCCAGATCGCCGCCGACCCCTCACCTGCGCTGCGCTACCAGTCGTCGGAGCAAGCGCGCAGCATCGCGGCGCAGAAGCTGGTCGACACCACCGGCCGGAGCATCCTGACCGCCACGGGGGCGTTGCTCCAGCCCTGAAGCTCTCTCGGATCAGTGCTCCGGGTCGGCGCACTCGATCAGGTGGAAGGCCGGCTCCTCGTAGGGGTGGGCTGCCCGCAGGGCCGCCACGACCGCGCGCCGCCGGCTCCTCGGGAGCATGACCTCGACCCGGTCCTCGGCGACGCGTTCGAGGTCGCCGACCGCACCGATCACCGGGTTCGCGCCGGCGACCGGCCGGAACTGGCCCGTGCCTCGCGCCGTGAAGGCGCACTCGCGGTAGTCACCCACTGCCCCGGCCCCCGCGGCGAAGATCGCGTCGAGGACGGACTGCGTCGCCCCGACTGGTGCGTAGAAGACGAGGACATCCCTGGGTCCGGCGTTCATGTCCGCCAACCTATCCGGCACCCTCCTCCGGCGCGGGTCACCCGGCGGTGTAGGCCGTGGCGATCTGTGCGCCGAGGACGGCGTTCTGCTTCACCAGCGCGATGTTGGCGGTGAGGCTCTCGCCGCCAGTGATCTCGACGATCCGGCCGAGCAGGTAGGGAGTCGCGTCCTTGCCGTGGATCCCGCGCTTATTCATGTCCGCGAGGGCCTGGTCGATGATGCCCGAGATGCGCTCAGAGGGGATCTCGTCCTGCGCGGCGATTGGGTTGGCCACGGCGATGCCGCCGGCGATGCCCAGATCCCACTTGGCGTGCATGATCGCGGCGATCTCCTCCGCGCCGTCGACGCGCAGCGGCGCCTCGAACCCGCTCTGGCGTGAGTAGAAGGCGGGGAACTCGTCGGTGCCGTTGCACAGGACCGGCACGCCGAGGGTCTCCAGCTTCTCCAGGGTCAGGCCGATGTCGAGGATGCTCTTGACCCCGGCGCTGATCACGGCGACCTCGGTGGTCGACAGCTCGGTGAGGTCCGCGCTCACGTCGAAGCTCTGCGGTGCCCCGCGGTGGACGCCGCCGAGCCCGCCAGTGACGAACACGCGGATGCCGGCCAGCGCGGCCAGGCGCATGGTGGCTGCCACGGTGGTGGCGCCGTGCTGCTCTCTCGCCACGACATACGGCAGGTCCCGGATGCTGACCTTCGCGACGTCGGGGGCCGATGCGAGCAGCTCCAGGTCGTCCGGCTCGAGGCCGATCCGCGGCTTTCCGTGCAGCACCGCGATGGTCGCCGGGACCACGTCGTGGCTGCGCAGGATCTGCTCGACCTCGGTGGCCATGGCGACGTTCTGCGGGTAGGGCATGCCGTGGCTGATGATCGTGCTCTCGAGGGCCACGACAGGACGGCCGTCGCGCAGGGCCTGCTCGACCTCGGGGGTCAGGGTGAGGGCGGGGTGTGGTGCGGTCCGTGTCGTCATGGGGTCTTGGTGCCTTCCGGGATGTGCTGGGTCTCTTGGGTGTCTTGGGCCTGCTGTTGCAGGACGTCCTGGATGAGCCGGGGCGTCAGGTCCGGTCGGACGGTGTGGGTGCTCTGGATGGTCAGCGCGGCGGCCGCGTGACCGTGCCGTGCCGCAACGGCCGGCTCGTGGCCGGTGAGGAGCGCGTGGGCGAACGCCGCGAGCATGGCGTCCCCGGCGCCGGTCACGTCCACCACCTCGACCGGCCAGGCGGCGATGAGCTGGTGCCCTTCGCCGGCGGTGCTGAAGAGGCTGCCGTGTGCGCCGAGGCGCACCCAGACGTGGTGCACGCCGCGGTCGTGCAGCGACGACACGGCGGCGAGCAGCTGTGGCTCGGTGCCCGCCGGCAGGCCGGTGATGGCCTGCAGCTCGTCGCGGTTGGGGGTGATGGCGAACAGCGGCCGGTCGGCTTGGATGAGGGCCGCGAGGGCGGCCGATTTCGGCACACTGACCGGCTCGAGGACGCACCGGACGCCGGCGGCGTGGCCGAGGTCGAGGGCGGCGGCAACGGTGTCCGCAGGCAGGTTGCCGTCGAGCAGGAGCAGGTCGGCGTTGCCGATGAGGTCCCTCGCGCCGGTCACGTGCTCGGGCCGCAGCTCCTGCGTCGCGGTCATGTCGGAGACGGCCACGGCCAGCTCGCCGTCGGCGTCCAGCACGGCCGTGTAGGTGCCGGTGGGGCCGTCACTGCGGTGCAGATGGTCCAGGTGCACCCCGGCCTCACGGGTGTCGGCGAGCAGCCGTTCGCCTGCCGGGTCCCGGCCGACGACGCAGATTAGGTGGGTGTTGGTGCCGAGGCGGGCCAGGGCTTCGGCGATGTTGCGCCCGACCCCGCCGGGGGACATCGAAGCGTGACCCGGGTTGCTGGTGCCCGGCGTGACGGAGCGTGCGCTGCGGGCCTTGACGTCCAGGTTGGCCCCGCCGATCACGACGACCGCCCGGTCCTCGCGCAGGATGTAGCCGCGGCCGAGGATGGCCCCCTTCTTGCCGAGGTTTGACAGGTGCACGTTGACCGCGGCCCGGCTGCTGGCGACGCGTTCGGCGATCTGGGCGGGGGTGATCATCGGGTCCGCCCGCAACAGCGCGACGATCTCGCGCTCCCGCTCGGTCAACGTCATACTAGAAAGAGTAAAGGAACTTTAGGTTTCTAAGCAAGTCGACCGACCGCACAGCGACGGGCGGTCGCTGCGCTCGCGGGATCAGCTCCAGTCTGCCGTTGCCAAGCAGGGAGCTTCGGGCGTGACGCGTCAGACAACGCGGCCGGGATTGTCCCGGCCGCCGCGGTCGCTGAACCGGGGGGAAGGCCGCCATGATGGGTGGACCACGACGTTGGAGGACAGCGATGAGCGCCGACCAGACGGTACCGACGGCACCCGCGACCGGGCGACGGGGGCGACACCGGGTGGTGGTGATCGGCTCGGGCTTCGGTGGCCTGTTCGGGGCCAAGGCCCTCAAGAAGGCCGACGTCGACCTCACCCTCGTCGCCCGGACGACCCACCACCTGTTCCAGCCGCTGCTCTACCAGGTCACCACCGGCATCCTGTCCGAGGGCGAGGTCGCCCCCTCGACCCGAGAGGTGCTGAGCCGGCAGAAGAACGCCGACGTGGTGCTCGGAGAGGTGACCGACATCGACCTCGAGCACCGCACCGTCACCGCGCACGTCCTCGAGCGCGAGCACACCTATGACTACGACAGCCTGATCGTGGCCGCCGGTTCGGGACAGTCCTACTTCGGGCACGAGGAGTTCGCCGACAACGCGCCCGGCATGAAGAGCATCGATGACGCCCTCGAGCTGCGAGGACGGATCTTCGGGTCGTTCGAGCTGGCCGAGCTGGCCGCAGCTGCGGGGCGCACCGAGGACGTCGACCGGCTGATGACCTTCGTGGTGATCGGTGCGGGCGCGACCGGGGTCGAGATGGCAGGGCAGATCGCCGAGCTGTCCAAACGGACGCTGCGTCACGACTTCCGGCACATCGACCCCACCCGGGCGCGGATCATCATGCTGGATGCGATGGACTCGGTCCTCGGCTCCTTCGGCGACCGCCTCGGTGGCAAGGCGGCCCGGCGACTTCGCAAGATGGGGGTGGAGATCCGACTCGGTCAGAAGGTCGTCGACGTGGACCGCACCGGGATCGTCGTGGAGCACCAGGACGGCCGGCGGGAGCGGATCGACGCGGTCGCCAAGGTCTGGGCGGCCGGCGTCTCCGCCAGCCCCCTCGGCCGGCAGCTGGCCGACCAGGTGGGCCTGCAGGTCGACCGGGCCGGCCGGATCCCGGTGCAGCCCGACCTGACCCTGCCGGGTCACCCGGAGGTCTTCGTGGTCGGCGACATGATCACCCTCGACCACCTCCCCGGGGTGGCGCAGGTGGCCATCCAGTCGGCGCGGTATGCCGCGGACCAGATCCACCGCCGGCTGGAGGGTCGTGAGACCGGGCAGCCCTTCCACTACTTCGACAAGGGCAGCATGGCGACGATCTCGCGGTTCAGTGCGGTCGTCAGCATCGGCAGGCTGCGGATGTCAGGTCTGCTCGGCTGGTTGCTGTGGCTCGGGGTCCACCTGTTCTACATCATCGGCTTCAAGAGCCGTATCACCACGCTGTTGCACTGGGTGGTGAGCTTCCTCGGTCGTGGCCGGGCCCAACGGACGGTGACCGAGCAGCAGACCTTCGCCAGGCTCGCGCTGCAGCAGCTCGGCAAGGACTTCCGGCCCTCGCTGGACCGGCCGGGCCAGACCCGGCGCGACGAGGACTGACCCGGTCGGGTGAGCGACGCGTCGGCGAGCCATGGCGTCCGCGGGGTATGCCGTGTGGCCGGGCTGCTGCTCGCGGCTGGGGCCGGGCGCCGCGCCGGTGGGCCGAAGGCTCTCCGCACCGACGGGGTGAGGGGCGCACGGCAGGACGCCACCTGGGCCGAGCGAGGGGCCGAGGTGCTGCTGACCGGCGGCTGTGACCAGGTGACGGTGGTGGTGGGCGCGGCCTCGGAAGCAGTTGCCGAGCGGCTGGCCGACTGGCCGGTGCAGGTGGTGGAAGCAGCCGACTGGGCGCAGGGACTGGGCTCCTCCCTGCGAGCGGGCCTGGTGGCGTTGATGGTCCGAGCTGACGTGGCTGCAGATCACGGTGGGCCGGACGAGTCGCCGTGCTGTGCCTGCGTGCACCTCGTGGACCTGCCGGACGTCGGCGCCGACGTCGTGGCCCGACTGCTCCCGCGCGCCACACCGGACGCTCTCGTCCGGGCGTCCTACGCCGGCAGGGTCGGCCACCCCGTGCTGATCGGCCGCAACCACTGGGCCGGAGTCTGCGAGACGGTGGACGGCGACCGCGGCGCCGGGGCCTACCTGCGCAGCCACGGCGCGCAGCTCGTGGAGTGCGCGGATCTCGCGACCGGCGCCGACGTCGACTCGCCGCCGGCACCGAAGACTGGTCCCGGCTGATCCGGCCCAGGGGTTCCGGGTAGCCGCGCGACCACTTGTGCGGACGGCATACGCTGCGGTCATGAAGTCCTGAGATCGACCCTCGAGACAGGAGGCTACGGCGTGCGGGAGTGCACATCACCGGACGAGGTCGCCGCCGGGCTGCACAGGACCGGCTACCTGGCGGATGACGGGCTGTCGACGATCACCTTCCTGGCGCTGGCGATGCAGCGGCCGCTGCTGCTCGAGGGCGAGCCCGGCACCGGCAAGACGGCACTGGCCGAGGGCTTGGCGCAGGTCCTCGACGTCCCGCTGGTCCGACTGCAGTGCTACGAGGGCATCGACGCGAGCCAGGCCCTCTACGACTGGGACTTCCCCCGGCAGATCCTCCACCTGCGCGCCGTGGAGGCCGCCGAGTCGGCGGAGCCGGGTCTCGATGTCGAGCAGCTGGAGGGAACGCTGTTCGCCGATCGCTACCTGCTGGACCGGCCCATCCTGCGTGCCTTGCGCGCCGGGGGAGCGGTGCTGCTCGTCGACGAGATCGACCGTGCCGACGACGAGTTCGAAGCCTTCCTGCTCGAGGTGCTGTCGACCGGACAGGTCACGATCCCGGAGTACGGCGTGGTGCGCGCCGAGGTGCCTCCGGTGGTCGTGCTGACGTCCAACCGCACCAGAGAGCTGCACGACGCCCTCAAGCGCCGGTGCCTCTACCACTGGCTGGACCATCCGAGCCTTGCGCGCGAGGTCCAGATCATCCGCACCCGGCAGCCCGAGGTGTCCGGGCAGCTCGCGGAGCAGGTGGCTCGAGCCGTCCATCGGATGCGCGAGCCGGGAGACCTGCTCAAACCGCCGGGAGTGGCGGAGTCGCTCGACTGGGCGCGGGCGCTGCACCGGCTCGGCCACGCCGACCTCGACAACGAGGCGGCGGGCACCACCCTGGGCGCGGTACTGAAGTACCGCGAGGACGCCGACCGGGTGCGGGGGCGGCTCGACGCGGTGCTGGCCGGGTGAGGGCGCGTGGTCCAGGAGGTGCTCGCGGCCGACGAGGGTCTCGTCGCCTTCGCGCGCGTGCTGCGGCAGGCCGGGATGGCGGTGACGGCCGACCGGACCCAGGCGTTCCTGCGAGCCACCGCCCTCGCCGGGGCCGGTGACCGCCGCGGCGTCTACTGGTCGGGGCGAGCCACCCTGTGCGCCTCGCCCGACGATCTCGACTGCTATGACAAGGCATTCGAGATCTGGTTCTCCGACGAGGACCTGCCACGGCGGCGGCGCACCGACGCTCCTCCCGTCACGGTCGCACAGGCGGCCCTGACCGCGCAGCCGGGGTCGGAGCAGGCGCAGCGCGACGACCGGCCCCTGGCCGCCATCGCGAGCGGCGACGAGGTGCTGCGGCACCGGGACATCGCCCAGCTCTCACCGGCCGAACG
>NZ_VOHR01000206.1 GCF_009192725.1 Segeticoccus rhizosphaerae
CTGCGCGGCGGCGGGGCCGCCTGCGTGAGGGTGCGCACCTCCCGCCCGGGCCCTGCCGCAGAGGTGCTTGCCGAGCTCGGCCTCGAGGCGGTGCGCACGGAGCGAGACGGGGTCACGGCCGACCTGCTCGGAGTGGACGCCGAGAAGGTCGTGCCGGCGCTGGTCCACGCGGGTGTGCCGGTGCTCGGCTTCGCGGTGGAGACACCGAGCCTGGAGGACTTCTACGTGTCCCTCACGGGGGAGGGCTTCGATGTCAGCGGTTGACCTCCCGGTGCGGGACCGGCCAGGAGCCGCCGCGGCGGACTGGCGGTTCCTGCGCTCCGAGCTGCGCCTCATCTTCGGCCGTCGGCGCAACCAGGCCGGGCTGGTCCTGCTGGCGGCGGTGCCGATCCTGATCGCGATCGCCATCAAGGTGTCCTTCGCCAAGCCCGGACCGGACGCGCCGACCTTCTTCTCCTCGATCGTCTCGAACGGGCTCTTCGTCTCGCTCGCCGCCCTGACCATCGAGATGGGCCTGTTCCTGCCGCTGTCGGTGAGCGTGATCGCCGGCGACTCCGTGGCGGGCGAGGCCAACATCGGCACCCTGCGCTACCTGTTGGCCGTCCCGGTCCACCGGACCAGGCTGCTCGCCGTCAAGTACGTCGCCGTCGTGATCTTCTGTGTCGCCGCAACGGTGCTCGTGGCGGTCGTCGGCGCCTTGATCGGCCTGGTCCTGTTCGGCGGGGGAGACGTGACCCTGCTCAGCGGCACGCAGGTCGGCCTTGGGGCGGGCGTGGGGCGGATGCTGCTCGCAGCGCTCTACCTCGCCCTGTCCCTCGCCGGGCTGGCCGCCATCGGTCTGTTCCTGTCGACCCTCACCGAGCAGCCAATCGGCGCCGCGATCGCCACCTTGTTCACCAGTTTCAGCATGGTCATCCTCGACTCCATCCCGCAGGTGTCGTGGATCCACCCCTACCTGCTGACCCACTACGCCACCAACTTCGGCGACCTCTTCCGCGACCCGATCGGCTGGGACAACCTCGGCGAGGGCGCATTCGTGGCCGTCGTCTACATCGCGGTGTTCTGGACGGCTGCGTGGGCGCGGTTTGCCGGCAAGGACGTCACCTCCTGACGAGCCCGCATACGCCTCCGCCGACGAGTTGGGATGCAGATCGCGCTTTTCCATTGCCACACTTGACGGGGCCTCCTACGGTGTTGCCATGTCCACGGGCAGACAGCTCGGGGACCACACGGCGCGCCGCGGGCGACGTGCTGGGACGGGTGAGGCGCGATGACCGAGATGGTGCGAACGCAGTCGGTGGAGATGCCCGACGGGCGCGTGGAGACCCAGCTTGGAGCTGACCTCGTCGAGGGCGGCTACCACAACGAGGACCTTGCGCCCGTCCAACTGCCGCAACGCACCTGGTCGACCTACAACTACATGGCGCTGTGGATCGGCATGTCGCACAACCTGGCGACGTGGGCCCTCGCCGCCGGCCTGATCGCGCTCGGCATGAGCTGGGTGCAGGCGATCCTGGTCATCGCGGTCGCCAACCTCGTGGTGCTGGTGCCGATGCTGCTCAACGCGCACGCCGGCACCAAGTACGGCATACCGTTCCCCGTGTTCCTGCGGTCGATCTACGGCGTGCGCGGCGCCAACTTCGGGGCCCTGCTGCGTGCGATCATCGCCTGCGGCTGGTTCGGCATCCAGACCTGGCTCGGCGGCTCGGGCGTCGCGGTGGTGCTGGGCAAGGTCTTCGGCGACTGGTGGAAGAACGCCGGCATGGTGGCCGGTGAGCCGTGGACCATGTGGGTGTCCTTCGCCATCTTCTGGATCCTGCAGATGCTGCTCATCTGGAAGGGCATGGACGCGATCCGCAGGTTCGAGAACTGGGCCGGGCCGGCCGTGCTCGTCGTCGCGGTGCTGATGCTCGTGTGGATGGCCTACAAGGTGGGCGGGTTCGGACCGCTGCTCGACCAGCCGTCCCAGCTCGGCTGGGGCGCCGACTTCTGGAAGGTCTTCTTCCCGAGCCTGATGGGGATGATCGCCTTCTGGGCCACCATGTCGCTGTCGATCCCCGACTTCACCCGCTTCGCCAAGTCGCAGAAGGGACAGATGATCGGCCAGGGCCTCGGGCTGCCGATCACGATGACCTTCTTCTCGGTCCTCGCGGTGCTCATCACCTCCGGAGGCATCGCCCTCTACGGCGAGGCGATCTGGGACCCCAACCAGCTGATCGGCAAGTTCGACAACATCTTCGTCGTCCTCTTCGGCGTCCTCACGGTGCTGGTGGCCACCCTCGCGGTCAACGTCGCGGCCAACGTCGTGTCGCCGTCATACGACTTCGCCAACGTCTTCCCCAAGGTGATCAACCGACGGGTCGGCGGCATCCTGACCGGCATCATCGGCATCGTCATCATGCCGTGGAAGCTGCTGGAGAGCGCCGACACCTACATCTTCGTCTGGCTCGACTTCTACGGCGGCCTGTTCGGCGCCGTCGCAGGCGTGATGATCGCCGACTACTGGGTGATCAAGCGGCGCCGGATCGACGTGTCCGAGCTCTACCGCCGCGGCGGGCGTTACTGGTACACGGGCGGCTGGAACTGGCGCGCCATGGTCGCCACCGTGGTCGGCATGATCATCGGGGTCGGCGGCGCCTACTCCACGGTCGACGCCAAGGGGGTCAAGGCCGGCCCCTTCCCGGCCGACGGCTACATCCCGTTCCTGAAGGTCTTCTGGCACTACAACTGGGTCGCCGGGTTCGCGGTGGCCTTCATCCTCTACCTCATCCTGTGCCGGCTCGCGCCGGACCCGGCGGCCGACGTCGTCGTGCAGCACGACCAGGATCCCGCCCTGCTGACCGACCCGGAGCCCGCGCTGGCCGCGGCCGGCGTCGCCCCCGGCGAGGGGGACACGCTGAGGCGCGACCCTTCCGACCCCGAGACCGAGACAGACATCGACGGACAACGACCAAGGAGCTCGAGATGACGGTGGTACGTGCAGCACTGGTGCAGGCGGAGTGGACCGGTGACAAGGAGTCCATGATCAAGGCGCACGAGCAGTATGCCCGCGACGCCGCCGCGGACGGCGCGCAGGTGATCTGCTTCCAGGAGCTCTTCTACGGGCCCTACTTCTGCCAGGTGCAGGACAAGAAGTTCTACGAGTATGCCGAGTCGATCCCCGGGCCGACCACCGAACGTTTCCAGGCGCTCGCCAAGGAGCTCGGCATGGTGATGGTCCTGCCGATGTACGAGCAGGAGCAGCCCGGGTTCCTCTACAACACGGCGGCCGTCCTCGACGCCGACGGCTCCTACCTCGGCAAGTTCCGCAAGCAGCACCTGCCCCACCTGCCCGGGTTCTGGGAGAAGTTCTACTTCCGTCCCGGCAACGGCGGCTACCCCGTGTTCGACACCGCGGTCGGCAAGGTCGGGGTCTACATCTGCTACGACCGGCACTTCCCGGAGGGGTGGCGAGCCCTGGGGCTCAACGGCGCGCAGATCGTCTTCAACCCGTCGGCCACCTCGCGGAGCCTGTCGCAGTACCTGTGGGAGATCGAGCAACCGGCCGCCGCGGTCGCCAACGAGTACTACGTCGGCGCGATCAACCGGGTCGGCGTGGAGGACCTCGGCGACAACGACTTCTACGGCGAGTCCTACTTCGTGGACCCGAAGGGCAAGTACGTGGGCGAGAAGGGCGACACCCACAAGCCGGAGGTCGTCGTGCGCGACCTCGACATGGACCTGCTCGAGGAGGTCCGCAACACCTGGGCGTTCTACCGCGACCGCCGCCCCGACGCCTACGACGACCTCGTCCGTCCCTGACCGAACCCCTCGCGAACCGCTCGACGGAAGGAGCCCACATGATGCACCCCACGAAGTTCTCCGCTCGCAGACTCGCTCCGATACTTCGCGGGGGCCCCACATGACCACCCTGATCCGGGGAGGCACCGTGGTCAGCACGACCGGACGGACAAAGGCCGACGTCCTCATCGACGGTGAGCGGATCGTCGCGCTGGTGGCGCCCGGCGACACCTCCCTGGGCGCGGACCTGGCCGGGTCCGCCGAGGTGGTGATCGAGGCGGAGGGCAAGTACGTCATCCCCGGCGGGGTGGACGGCCACACCCACATGGAGATGCCGTTCGGCGGCACCCAGGCCAGCGACACCTTCGAGACCGGCACGCGGGCGGCGGCGTGGGGTGGCACGACCACGATCGTGGACTTCGTCGTGCAGAAGACCGGTGAGCGGGTGCAGGACAGTCTGGCGACCTGGCACGACAAGGCCGCGGGCAACTGCGCAATCGACTACGGGTTCCACCAGATCCTCGGTGGGGTCGACGAGGACTCCCTCAAGGCGATGGACGAGCTGGTCGGCGAGGGCATCACCAGCTTCAAGCTGTTCATGGCCTACCCCGGCGTGTTCTACTCCGACGACGGGCAGATCCTGCGGGCCATGCAGCGTGCCTCGGACAACGGGTCGCTGATCATGATGCACGCCGAGAACGGCACCGCCATCGACGTGCTCGTCGCCCAGGCGCTCGCGAGGGGCGAGACCGACCCGATCGACCACGGGCGCACCCGCCCGTGGGAGACCGAGGAGGAGGCCACCCACCGGGCGATCATGTTGGCTCGCATCGCCGGGGCGCCGCTCTACATCGTGCACATGTCGGCCAAGCAGGCCGTGGCCACGTTGGCCGCAGCGCGGGGCGAGGGCCTCAACGTCTTCGGGGAGACCTGCCCGCAGTACCTCTACCTCTCCCTCGAGGAACAGCTCGGCGCACCAGGCTTCGAGGGCGCGAAGTGGGTCTGCTCGACGCCGCTGCGCTCACGGGCCGAGGGTCACCAGGACGAGATCTGGCGACACCTGCGCACCGGCGACCTGTCGGTGGTCAGCACCGACCACTGCCCGTTCTGCATGAAGGAGCAGAAGGAGCTCGGCCTCGGTGACTTCTCCAAGATCCCCAACGGGATCGGCAGCGTCGAGCACCGGCTCGACCTGCTCTACCAGGGTGTCGTCGACGGCAAGATCTCGCTCGAGCGGTGGGTCGAGCTGTGCTCCACCACGCCGGCGCGGATGTTCGGGCTCTACGGTCGCAAGGGGGTCATCGCGCCCGGCGCTGACGCCGACGTCGTGGTCTACGACCCGCACGGTCACACCAGCATCGGTGTGGGCAAGACCCACCACATGAACATGGACTACTCGGCGTGGGAGGGCTTCGAGATCGAGGGCAAGGTCGACACCGTGCTGTCGCGCGGCTCGGTGGTGATCAGCGACGGCGACTACCACGGCACCAAGGGCCACGGGAAGTTCCTGCGTCGCGAGCTCTGCCAGAACCTCATCTGAGCGAATCCGTCGTGTCAGGCGATCTCGCTGACTCCAAAAGGCAAGGGAGACAATGGACTTCGGAGTAGTGCTCCAATGCAACCCACCGGCGGCGCGGGTGGTCGAGCTGACCCGGCAGGCAGAGCTCTACGGCTTCAGCCACGCCTGGACCTTCGACTCACCGCTGTTGTGGGAGGAGCCCTACGTCATCTTCAGCGCGATGCTCGCTGCAACCCGGAGCATCACCGTCGGACCCATGGTCACGAACCCGGTGACCCGTGACATCACGGTGACCGCGGCGAGCTACGCCACGCTCAACGAGATGTACGGCAACCGCACCGTCTGCGGCATCGGCAGGGGCGACTCCGCGGTGCGGGTCACTGGCGGCCGCCCGTCGACCGTCGCGGAGCTGAGCGCTGCGATCCCGGTCATCCGGGGCCTCGCCGGCGGGCAGGAGGTCGAGTATGGCGGCAGTCACCTCCGGCTGTCCTGGGCCCCGCGGTCGCGGACCCCGGTGTGGGTCGCGGCCTACGGCCCGAAGGTGCTCGCGGTGGCCGGCGAGACGGCGGACGGCTACATCCTCCAGCTCGCGGACCCCACGATCGCGCAGTGGAGCATCGAAGCGGTCCGCAAGGCCGCGGTCGACGCCGGACGTGACGCCGACGACGTGACCATCTGCGTGGCGGCGCCTGCCTACGTCACCGACGGCAGCCCCGAGCAGCAGGCGCACGCCTACGAGCAGTGCCGGTGGTTCGGCGGGATGGTCGGCAACCACGTCGCAGACATCGTGGCGCGCTACGGAGTCGACGGCGTCGCGGTGCCCCGCGCACTCACCGACTACATCAAGGGCCGGGAGGACTACGACTACAACGAGCACGGGCGGGCGGGCAACACGCACACGGCGTTCGTGCCGGACGAGGTGGTCGACCGCTTCTGCCTCATCGGCCCGGTGGAGGAGCAGGTTGCCAGACTGCGGCACCTGCAGGACCTCGGGGTGGACCAGTTTGCGATCTACCTGCAGCACGATGCCCAGGACGAGGTCCTGCGGGCCTACGGGCAGAAGGTCATTCCCGCCATGGCGGAGCGCCCGCTGTCGCGATCGTGACCGCCCGCCGCCCACATCCAGGTGCGGTGTCCCGCCAGGTCACCACTCGTTGACCACCAGGTCGGCCCGGGCCCGCGTGGCGGCGACCAGCCGGCTGTTGGCCTCGTCGGTCCGCTCCACCCAGGAGGCCGCCTCGCGGGGCGACTTGCCGAACGCGACATGCCGGTCGACGAGCCTGCGGACGCGCTCGCGCTCCCCGAGCTCGACGTACCAGACCGCATCGAGCAGCTCGCGGACCGCGGGCCAGTCCCCCTCGGGCAGCAGCAGGTAGTTGCCCTCCGTCAACAGCAGCCGGGTGGACGGCGGGATCGCGATGGCCGCGGCGAGGGGCTGCTCGAGCTCCCGCTCGAACCCGGGGGCGTAGAGCACGCGCGGCTCGTCGGAGACGAAGCGTTGCAGCAGCGACAGGTAGCCACCGGCATCGAAGGTCTCCGGCGCGCCCTTGCGGTCACGCAGCCCAAGTCGCTCCAGCTGGACGTCGGCGAGGTGGAAGCCGTCCATCGGCACGTGCGCCACCCAGTCGCCGCGCCCGTATGCCGTGCCGCCGGCACCCTGCCCGGGCGCCGGCGGCGTG
>NZ_VOHR01000207.1 GCF_009192725.1 Segeticoccus rhizosphaerae
CGCCTCGCCGCTCGCACTCGGGGCGACCATGCTGGTCGCCCCGCCGCTCGGCGAGGCGGAGCCACCGGCGTCCGCGTCGGAGCCGCTGCACCCGGCGACGGCCAAGAGGGCAGCGGTCGTGAGGACGACGGCAAAACGGGCTCTCATGCCTGCACGATAAGCAGAGTGCCGCCGATCGGAGAATTCCCGGCTCCGTCGAGCAGCTCGTGGGACGCGCTCAGAACCGTGCCGGCTCGCGGTAGACGCCCCACACGTCACGCAATGTGTTGCAGATCTCGCCCATGGTCGCCTCGACGCGGACGGCGTCGAGCATGGCCGGGATCATGTTGTCCTCCGTGGCCGCGACGTCGACCATGTGCTCCAGCGCCGCGCGCACCGCTGCGTCGTCGCGACCCGCCTTGCGCTCACCGAGCACGCGTACCTGGTCGCGCTCCACCTCGTGGCTGACCCGCAGGATCTCCAGCTCGCTGCTGATCGACTCGGTGTGGCAGTTGACGCCGACGACCTTCTTGTCACCCTTCTCGAGCGCGACCTGGTACTGGAAGGCAGCCTCGGCGATCTCGGACATGAACCAGCCGTCCTCGATGCCCCTCAGGATCCCGGAGGTCATCGGACCGATCTGGTGCTCTCGCTCCCCGTCCTCGTCTGCCGCCCGGTCCTTCTCGCCCATCGACCGGATCTTCTCGAAGATCGCCTCGGCCTCCGCCTCGATCTTGTCGGTGAGGGCCTCGACATACCAGGAACCGCCGAGCGGATCGGCGACGTTGACCACGCCGGTCTCCTCCATGATCACCTGCTGGGTGCGCAGGGCGACCTCGGCGGACTGCTCCGTCGGCAGAGCGAGCGTCTCGTCAAGAGCGTTGGTGTGCAACGAGTTCGTGCCACCGAGCACCGCGGCGAGCGCCTCGACGGAGGTGCGCACCACGTTGTTCATCGGTTGCTGTGCGGTCAGCGACACACCGGCGGTCTGGGTGTGGAAGCGCAGCCACTGCGCCTTGTCGGTCTTGGCGCCGTAGACGTCGCGCATCCATCGCGCCCAGATGCGCCGGGCGGCACGGAACTTCGCGATCTCCTCGAAGAAGTCGAGGTGGCTGTCGAAGAAGAAGGACAGTCCGGGGGCGAACGCGTCGACGTCGAGGCCGCGGGACAGCCCGAGCTCGACGTAGCCGAAGCCGTCGGCGAGGGTGAACGCCAGCTCCTGCGCGGCCGTCGACCCTGCCTCGCGGATGTGGTAGCCGGATACCGAGAGCGGTTTGTAGGCGGGGATGTTCGCCGAGCAGTACTCCATCAGGTCACCGATGAGACGCAGGTGCGGCTCGGGCGCGAACAGCCACTCCTTCTGCGCGATGTACTCCTTGAAGATGTCGGTCTGCAGCGTGCCGTTGAGGATGCCGGTGTCGACCCCCTGGCGCTCCGCCGCGACGAGGTACATGCAGAACACGGGCACCGCAGGGCCGCTGATCGTCATCGAGGTCGTCACGTCACCGAGCGGGATGTCCTTGAACAACCGCTCCATGTCGACCGCCGAGTCGATGGCGACGCCGCAGTGCCCGACCTCGCCGAGACTGAGCGGCTCGTCGGAGTCGCGACCCATCAGGGTCGGCATGTCGAACGCCACCGACAGGCCACCGCCACCGCTGCGCAGGATCATCTTGTAGCGCTCGTTGGTCTGCTCGGCGTTGCCGAACCCCGCGAACTGCCGGATCGTCCACGCGCGCCCGCGGTAGCCGGTCGGGTAGAGGCCACGGGTGAAGGGGTACTCCCCCGGCCAGCCGATCCGCTCCATCCGCTCGTCGGCCGCCTCGGCAGCGGCGTCCGGCCCGTAGACCGGGTCGACCTCGACGCCGGACAGCGTGGTGAAGTCGGCGTCGCGCACGCGCCCCTTGGCCAGCGCATCGTCATACCGCTCCTGCCACCGCGACCGGCCGCTGGTGGGGACGGAGGGCTCGGGTTGCTGCGCAGTGGTGGTCATACCCCCAATTTACTAGGACGTCCTAGTAATGTCACATCCCCGGCTCAGGCGTCGAAGTCGCCGCTCCCTCTGGCGCTTCTCCGCCATCGCTCCGGGCCTCGCTTCGCTCGGGTCCTCACTCAGGCGTCGAAGTCGCCGGCACCGAGGCGGACCTTGCGCAACAACGCGAAAAGCTGGGCCAGCTCGGCCGTGCTGAGCGTGCCGAGGTTGAAGTCCGACACCACCAGGTCGCGGGTCGCCGCCTCCATCACGTCCTCGCCGGCCGGAGTGATCCGGGCGAGCGCACCACGACCGTCCCTCGGGTTGGGCACCCGGTCGACGAAGCCCTGCGCCGCCAGCCGCTGCACGATGTTGGTCGCACTCGTGGGGTGCACCATGAGCCGCTCCCCCACCTTGCTCATCGGCAGCTCCCCTCGGCTGCTGAACGCCAGCAGCACCAACGCCTCGTAGCGCGCGAAGGTGAGCCCGTGCGGTGCGAGCCGGGAGTCGAAGTCGCCGAGCAGGATCTGCTGCACGCGCATGATCGAGGTGGCCGCCGCCATCTCCGCCGGTGCCGCCTGCGCACCCCACCGGGCCCGCCAGAGGTCGCGGGCACGCAGGATCGGGTCGAAAGGCAACCGGAATCGGGCGGGCACGGGGCCAACCTAGTCTGGATGCCATGGAACACCTCGACATCCCCGGCGCCGGGCGGGTCAGCCGCATCGGCCTGGGCACGTGGCAGTTCGGCACCAAGGAGTGGGGCTACGGGGAGGAGTACGCCGACCACACCGCCGGCCAGATCGTCCGGCGGGCACGTGAGCTCGGGGTCACCCTCTTCGACACCGCCGAGCTCTACGGGTTCGGCCGCAGCGAGCGGATCCTGGGTGAGGCGCTCGGGCCGGGTCGTGACGAGGTCGTCGTGGCCAGCAAGCTGTTCCCCCTCCTGCCGGTTCCCCCGATGGTGCGCCGTCGCGAACGGGCCAGCGCGCGGCGACTTCAGCTGGATCGGATCCCCCTCTACCAGATCCACCAGGCACACCCGCTGGTCCCGGACGCGGTGACCATGCGTGGCATGCGGGACCTGTTGCGGGAGAGGCGGATCGGCGCGGTCGGCGTCTCGAACTACTCCCTCGCCCGCTGGCACAGGGCCGACGCCGCACTCGGGCGTCCGGTGGTCAGCAACCAGGTCCAGTTCTCGCTCGCCCACGCGGGGCCGCTCGCCGACCTCGTGCCCTTCGCGGAGCAGGAGGAGCGGGTGGTCATCGCCTACAGCCCGCTCGCGCAGGGCCTGTTCGGGGGCCGCTATGACGCGACGCACCGGCCGTCGGGGATCCGGTCCCACAACCCCGTCTTCAGCGAGGAGAACCTCACCCGGGCCGCCCTGCTGCTGGACCAGGTGCGGGACGTGGCCGCCGCCCACGACGTCCGCCCCGCCCAGGCGGCGCTCGCGTGGCTGCTGCACCAGCCCCGGGTCGTGGTGATTCCGGGCGCCTCCAGCGTCGAGCAGCTCGAGCTCAACGTCGCGGCGGCGGATGTGGTGCTCGCCCAAGACGAGCTCAGCGCGCTCACCGCGGCGGCGCGTGCCTTCAGGCCGGCGTCGGCCGCGGGGATCGCCCTGGGCGACGCACGGAAGCGGGTGCGGTCACTGCGCTCCTGACCCGGAGCGACGCACCATCCGGATCTCGCGGGTCGGGGTCACCTCGTGCACCGACGTTCCCCCGTCCACGCCGAAGCCGTGCCGCCGGTAGAAGGCCTGGGCGCGCAGGTTCTGCTCCACGACCCACAGGTATGCCGGCCGGTCACCCACCGTGGCCGCCATCAGCTGGTCGGCCACCCCCGAGCCGTGGTGCGCGGCAAGGATGTTGATCGCCCAGAGTTCACCCGGCGTGGGCGGGTCCTCGTCTCGGGCCGGAGCGAACGTCGCAAAACCGATGACGTCCCCGGTGGCGATGTGCTCGGCGATCCGGGTGACCTTGACGACCGGGTCGGATCGTTTCCGCGTGGCGGCAGCGGATTCGTCGGCGATGATCAGCCGCCACTTGGCCACCGACTTCTCGACGTCCATGCCGTCGAGGTAGTCCTGCGGCATCACGCCGGCGTACGCCTCGCGCCACACCCGGACGTGCGTGGCCGCGATGGCCGGCGCATCTTCCGCCACCGGTGGGCGGGCGACATACTCGCCCGTCACGAAGTTTCTGAAGCGTCGCCGTCCAGCACGGCGTCGATGCGCCGCACCTTCTCCTGGATCTGACCGGTGTAGCCGGCGCGAAGGTCGGCCTTGAGCACCAGCGAGACCCGTGGGCTGCTGGCCTGGACCGCCTCGCAGGCCCGCTTGACCACGTCCATGCACTCGTCCCACTCACCTTCGATCGTGGTGAACATGGAGGTGGTCTCGTGCGGCAGCCCGGAGTCGCGCACGACACGTATGGCCTCGGCCACGGCCTTGCTGACCGAGCCGTCGGCGGAGTCGGAACCAGAGGGTGCGATGGAGAAGGCGAAGAGCATGTCTCGACCTTATGCCTCTCCACTCGTCCTCTCCTCGGCCACCCGCTTCCACGTCATGACGCCCTGGTCGAGCACGATCTCCGCGTCGGCTTCGGCCGCGGACTCGGGGTCGTGGGTGGCCATCAGCACCACCGCCCCCGCGTCGGCCTCGGCGCGCAGCAGCGCCACGACGCGCTCCCGGTTGCCCGAGTCGAGGTCGCTCGTCGGCTCATCCGCGAGCAGGACGGTCGACCGTGCGGCGAGCCCGCGGGCCACCGCCACCCGCTGCTGCTGGCCGCCGGAGAGCTCCTCGATGAGGTGGTCACCGGAGTCGACCAGGCCCACAGCGGTCAGGGCCTCACTCGCTCTCCTTCGTGCGTCGACAGCGCTCACCCCGAGGGCCAGCAGGGCGGCCGTGATGTTCTCGGTCGCAGTCAACATGTCGGCAAGTCCGTTTCCTTGCGGCACCAAGGCGATCCCGAGTCCCGCGGCGCGCTCGCGCTCGGCGACCAACCGGTCGCCGAAGCGCACCTCCCCCTGACTCGGGGCCACCGCGCCCGCGAGCGCCCACAGCAGCGAGGTCTTGCCCGCGCCGGACGGGCCGGTGACCGCGACGAGGCTGCCGGGGCTCAGGTGGAGGGTGACATCGTGCAGGGCGACAACCGTTCCGTAGGCCACCTCGAGGCCCTCGGCTCGCAGCGCGTCCGTCGTCCGGGGCGGTACCTCCACCATGCCGGTCACGGGCGCTTCCCCCGCAGGAGCGCGCTGGTCCCGCTCATCGGGGTGCCCCCTCACTGTCGCTCGTCGGATCGGTGTCGTCGGTGCGGGGCTCCGGAACGAGCCGGTAGGTGCCGTCCTCGGCGTGGACCCGCACGAGCGTGCCCGGTGGCAGGACCTCGAGGGCGTGCGCGGGCAGCGGCAGGAAGCCGTCGGCGGACACGACGGCATACTCCTCTCCCAGCCTGCCCTCACCGCCGATCCGGCCGTCCCTGATGGTGATCGTGCGCGGCATCGCCCGTGCGACCTCGGGGTCGTGGGTGACGAGGACCACCGTGGTGCCGGTCTCCGCGTTGACCCGGGCGATGGTCTGCAGCACCGCGTCGCGGGCCTCGTGGTCGAGCTGGCTGGTGGGTTCGTCGGCGAGCAGCACCCCGGCGCGACCGGCGACCGCGACCGCCAGGGCGGCCAGCTGCAGGTGACCGGGGGTAAGCTCGGACAGCGGGGAGCTCGCCTGGTCGCGCAGACCCACCAGCTCGAGGACTTCCTCGACCTCGGGAAGTACGTCGGCGCCCGCGGAGCGCGCTGCGACCTGGGCAAACTCGACGTTTTCCCATGGGGTGTAGTAGGGCAGCAGGTTGCGGGAGGCACCCTGCAGCATCAGGCTCACCCGACTCGCCCGCATCCGGTCGAGCGCCCGCCCGGACAGCCCCGAGAGCTCCACGTCCCCCACGAAGATCTTGCCGGCACTCGGGCGGAAGAGGCCGCCCAGCAGGGTGAGCAACGTGGATTTGCCCGCTCCGGAAGGGCCCAGCAGCCCGATCATCTCGCCGGGCGCGACCCGCAGGTCGACTCCCGACAGCGCCGCGACGTCATTGCCCTCCGACCGGTAGATGTGCACCAGGCCGTGGGTGGCGATGGCCAGTCCCCGCCGCCCGGTGCTCACGGCATCTCCCTGACGCGCAGCAGGTGGGAACGCGCCGACAGCAGGCGGCCGCAGAGCGTCCCGACTCCCACCAGCAGCACGAACGCCCCTGCGGCTGAGACCAGCACGGCCGGCCAGTCGGTCACCAGGTCGAGCACCGACACTGCGGGCGGCGTGGAGAAGAGCGGCACGCTCGGCATGGCCAGGTGCGCGCCATAGACCCCGCAGCCCGCGCCGACCACGACGGCGAGGCCGACCACGGGCAGCTGCTCGCCCAGCGCCAGGGCGGTGATGCGTCCGCGCGGCACGCCGGCCAGCCGCAGCGCGGCATAGTCACGGGTGCGCAGCCGCCAGGACGTGGCGACGAGCACCAGCAGCACCAGGGCAGCGATCAGCAGCGCCCCGATGCCCACGACCAGGGCCAGGCCCAGGCCGATCGCGGCGGCCGACTCGTCGTAGGTGCGTCGTTGGTCGCTGGGCGTGGTGGACTCGGTGGCCGAGATGCCGTGCTTGCCCAGGTCCGTGGTTAGCCGCGCCAGCAGGGCCGGGTCGTCGTGGGCGAACCACACCTGCAGGGAGTCCAGCGTCGCGGGCTCCTGCCCGCCGCGCTGCAGCATGTCCAGGTCCACCAGGAGGGTGTCCTTGGGCGCCCCCGGCACGAACGCGACGTGCCCGACGCGGTGCATGGACCGGTCGATCCCGTCGAGCCCGGCGGCCTGGAACCGGCCGTGCTGGGCGTCCGGCGGGCCGGCCCCGGCCAGTAGCGCCGGGAGGTCACTCGGAACCCACCGGTGGGTCATGGTCAGCTCGGGCCCGGCGACCGCGACGTAGTCCACGGCCAGCACCCCGGCCGGCG
>NZ_VOHR01000208.1 GCF_009192725.1 Segeticoccus rhizosphaerae
GCTGGGTCGGGCGAGGGCAGAAGCGGCGCGGACCGCGAGCGGGTCGCGGGCGGTGGCCGGTGCGCGCGCGAGGGTGGCGTCGGGGTCGCGGATCTTCGTGGAGGGCCGGCACGACGCGGAGCTGGTCGAGAAGGTCTGGGGCGACGACCTGCGCATCGAGGGCATCGTCGTCGAGCTGCTCGAGGGGGTCGACGACCTGGCGGCGGTGATTCGCGACTTCCAGCCGGGACCCGGACGCCGCATGGGGGTGCTCGTCGACCACCTCGTGCCCGGCAGCAAGGAGACCCGGCTCGTCGAGGAAGCCCGGGCGCTGCGGAGGTTCTCGCCGCACGTGCTCATCGTCGGCCACCCCTACATCGACGTGTGGCAGTCGGTGCGGCCGGCTCGGCTGGGCTGGGAGCGGTGGCCGGCGGTACCGCGCGGCACGTCCTGGAAGCACGGCATCCTCACCGAGCTCGGGTGGGCGCACACCACGCAGGCCGACGTCGCCCACGGCTGGAAGCGGATCCTCGGCACGGTGCGCACGTATGCCGACCTGGAACCCGAGCTGCTCGGCCGCGTCGAGGAGCTGATCGACTTCGTGACCGATCCCGCCGGGTGAGGGTTTGCCCTGAACGGCCCCTGAGCGGGCCCCGTGCGGACCCCGAAGACGGAATCTTCGGTCCCTCCGGTGCGGTTGACTGGGGTGACACCACCCAAGGAGCGAACCACCATGACCTACTCGACGCAGCCGTATGGCGTCGCGCCCGCCACGTCCGAGGAGCGCACCTGGAGCATCCTCGCCCACCTGTCGGCACCGATCGCCGCGGTGGTCAGCCTTGGCTGGCTGAGCATGATCGGCCCGCTGGTCGTCTGGCTGGTCAAGAAGGACTCGAGCCCGGCCGTGCGCCGCGCCGCCGCCGGGGCGTTCAACTTCAACCTGTCGTTCTGGCTGCTCTACCTGATCAGCTGGATCCTGATCTTCACCTTCATCGGCGCCATCATCGGGGTCCCACTCCTGGTCATCATCTTCGTGGTCGCGCTGTGGTGCCACATCAAGGGCGCCATCCGGTCCTCCCGCGGCGAGGCCTACGACTACCCCTTCCAGATCCGCGTCCTGTCTTGATGGCGCCCCGGTGACCTCCGCTGTTGCTGGGGGATGGCGTCATCGACGACGCTGGGTCCCAGCAACAGTCGGGGGAGTCACCAGGCAAGCAGGCGGCGGACGACCGTGTCGGCCAGCAGCCTGCCGCGCAGGGTGAGCACGACCGCACGCTCGCGCATCGCGGCCCCGCCGTCCACCAGACCGTCGGCGATCAGACCGGCCACCGCCTGCCGGCCGGCTGGTAGCAGGTCGTCCACCGGGAGCCCGTCCACGAGCCGGACGGCGAGCAGCACCCGCTCGTCATACCGTTGTTCGTCGGTGAGCAGCTCACGACCTGCCGCGGGTGACTGGCCCGAGTTGAGCCGGTTGGCAAACGGATTGGGGTGCTTGACGTTCCACCACCGGACGCCTCCGACGTGGCTGTGCGCGCCGGGTCCGACGCCCCACCAGTCGCCGTCGGACCAATAGCCCTCGTTGTGCCGGCAGCGGTCGGCCGGTGTGCGCGCCCAATTGCTCACCTCGTACCACCCGTAGCCGGCACCGGAGAGGACCCGCTCGGCCAGCTCGTACTTCGTCGCCTCGTCGTCGTCCTCCGGCGCCGGCACCTGGCCGCGCCGCACCTGGGCGGCGAGCTTGGTGCCTTCCTCGACCACGAGGGCGTAGGCGGAGACGTGGTCGGGTGCCAGCGCGATCGCCGCGTCGAGGCTGGTGCGCCAGTCGTCGACCGACTCCCCCGGCGTGCCGTAGATGAGGTCGAGGCTGACCCCGAGACCGGCCGCCCGAGCACCCTGCACCGCCCGCCCGACATTGTCGGGGTCGTGGGTGCGCTCGAGCACCTTGAGGACGTGCGGCACCGCGGACTGCATCCCGAAGCTCACCCGGGTGAACCCGCCGGCGGCCAGCTCACGGAGGGACTCCGCGGTCACCGAGTCGGGGTTGGCCTCGGTGGTCACCTCCGCGTCCTGCGCCAGCCCGAACCGATCACGTATGCCGTGCAGCACCCGCACCAGGTCGGCCGCCGCCAGCATGGTGGGTGTGCCCCCGCCGAAGAACACGGTCTGCACCGGCGGGGTGGACGGGCCGAGCACGGCCAGGGCAAGGTCAAGCTCCCGCAGAGCGGCGTCGGCGTAGGTCGCGACGCTGGCCCCGTCGGCGCCCAGCTCGGTCAGCGTGTAGGTGTTGAAGTCGCAGTAGCCGCACCGGACGATGCAGAACGGGACGTGCACGTAGATGCCGAACGGGTGTGAGCCGAGCGTCGCGAGCGCGGCCTGCGGCAGCTCGCCGGACGGCGGCGCGGGTTCGCCCTCGGGCAAGGCACTCGGCATACCCAGCAGTGTCTCAGCCGCTGGTCGCCGTCCCGGCAGCGTGGGTGCCCGGACGAGTTTGCCCCGATGTCGGCGTGTCGCGGGCGACACGCCGGATCTTCCCACCAGTTTCGCGAAACCTCTTGTGTGCCGGACGATCTGGCACTACTAATAGTCCTACGCCACCGGCAACGGAGGCGGGACCGGATGGACACCGTGGATTCCCCGCGACGGGCTTGCTCGTTGCAGTCGTCAGTGATGTGACGACGGAGCCACATCGCTCCAACCGCGTCGGTCGGTGCATCTCCGCTGACCACACGTAGGCCCGGCGCACTCATACTGCGCCGGGCCTACACCTTTGTGCGGGCGGTCTCGGTTTGGGCGGCGAGGCAGTGGTCACGCGTCGGCCGGCGGCACGCCCGGTGCGGCTTTTCGGGCGCCCCCGCCCGTGACAGATGTCCTGCCGGGCCGAGGACGCGCGGCCCTGCCGGCGCGTCCGCGCTCTCCGTAGCGTCGAGGACAGGTCGATCGTCGACCCCTCGCACGGAAGGCAACAACATGACCCTCACCTCACCTCGCGCCCGTCACGATCCGGCGCACCTCGCCTTCGGCCATGCCGTTGGTCGCCGGGGTGCTCATCCTCGGAGGGTCGCGACGCCTTCGCTGCAGGACCGTCGGTGACCAGCACAATGGATGACATGAGCTCGAGCTGGTCCCCAGCCGTCGACCGGACCCGTCGGCCGCGCATGGCGGACCCGGCGGTGGGGTGGCTGTGGGCAGGGGTCTGGGGCGTGGGCGTGCTCCTGCCGGCGGCCCTCTATCTCGACGAGGCACCACGCCCCTGGGTGGTGGGCGCCGCGCTGGTCCTGGTCCTCGGCTGCTTCTGCCGGTCCGTGGTGGGTCGCCTGTCCTCCTCCCGCGGTGGGGCCGCGCGGCTGCCCTGGTTGCTGCTGGCCGTCCAGGCGATCGTGACGGGCGCGCTCGCGACCTTCGCCTGGAGCCAGTGGACGATGGTGGTCCTGCTGTTGGCGATCGCCGTGGGAGCGGTCGTCCCCACGCCCTGGGCGCCCGCGGTGGTGCTGCTCGTGGCCGCCCTCGCCGTAGGTGTCACCCGCGGCCACGGCGCCTTATGGGGCGACACCGTCTGGTCGACCGGCCTGACCGTCCTGCTCGCAGGCCTGGTCACCCACGCCTTCACCCGACTGTCCGTGACCATCGCCGAGCTCCAGGCGGCCCGGGAGGAGCTGGCGCGGTCCGCCGTCTCCCACGAGCGGTTGCGCTTTGCCCGCGACCTGCACGACCTGCTCGGCCACAGCCTGTCGCTCATCGTGGTCAAGGCGGAGGCCACCCGGCGCATCGCTCCCGCAGACGCCGGCGCCGCGGCGCGGCATGCCGCGGACATCGAGACGATCGGCCGGCAGGCCCTCGACGAGGTCCGCTCGGCGGTGCGGGGCTACCGCGACGCCGGACTGAGCGAGGAGCTGGCCGGTGCCCGTGACACGTTGGGCGCGGCGGGTGTGACGGTCGAGCTGCCCGAGCACCGCGTGCCCACGACGGCGGAGCAGGAGGCCCTGCTCGGCTGGGTCGTGCGTGAAGGCACCACCAACGTGCTGCGGCACGCGCGGGCCCGCCGCTGCACGATCACGCTCGACGGCGACGAGGAGCGGCTGCGGCTGCGGATCGTGGACGACGGGGTCGGCCACGCCGCCGGGCACGACGTCCTGCCAGGCTCCGGCCTCACCGGTCTGCGCGAACGCCTGGTCGCGGCCGGTGGGCAGCTCGAGACAGTCGGCTCGCCGACGGGATTCAGCCTGACCGCGAGTCTGCCGCGCAGCGACTACGGCCGGACGGAGCGGATCTGCCCATGACCTCGACCACCCGCCTGCTCATCGCCGAGGACCAGGCCATGATGCGCGGTGCGCTTGCGATGTTGCTCGACCTGGAGGATGACCTGCAGGTGGTGGCCGAGGTCGGCTCCGGCGACCAGATCCTGCCCACCGCGGTCCGGGTCGAGCCGGACGTGGCGCTGCTCGACATCGAGCTGCCAGGTGGCAACGGGCTCGACGCGGCGGCGGTCCTGCGCGACCGGCTGCCCGGCTGCGCGGTCGTCATCGTCACGACGTTCGGCCGCCCCGGCTATCTGCGACGAGCCCTCGAGGCGGGCGCCCGCGGGTTCCTCGTCAAGGACGGTCCGGTCGAGGGCCTCGCCGACGCCATCCGCCGCGTGCTGGCCGGAGAGGTGGTCATCGACCCGGCCCTGGCCGCAGAAGCCCTCTCGGCCGGGCCCAACCCGCTCACCGGTCGCGAGCAGGACGTGCTGGCCGCGGCCCATGACGGCGCGACGGTGGCCGACATCGCGGGCCGCCTGCATCTGTCCCAGCAGACGGTGCGCAACTACCTGTCCTCCAGCATCGGCAAGACCGGCACCCGCAACCGGATCGAGGCCGCACGTGCCGCTCGTGACCATGGCTGGCTCTGAGCCGGCACCGGTGCGAGGTCAGGGCAGGTGGCGACCGGTCTGGCTGCCGAACCCTCGGTCCACACGCTCGTCGTGCACCTGATTGGCCCGCTTCAGCAGGTCCAGCAGCTCGTCCTGCTGGCGGAGGTGTCGCCGCTGCTCCTCCGGCAGCAAGGTGAGAGCAGCGGTCTCCCGCTGCAGCCTGGCGTAGGTCTGCTCGCGCAGCAGCTGGTCCGCCTCGTAGTCCAGGTCGAGGTAGCGCTCCGCGTGGCGCCGGGCGCCGGCCACCGCCGTCTGGGCCTTGCCCCGCGGGCTCAGCAGGGAGGCAGCGACGGTGACCACCAGGCAGGCCACGATGAGCGACAGGGACAGTCCCGTGCTGATCTCCACGACAGGAACCGGGCTGCCCTCGTTGATGAACGGCAGGGTGTTCTCGTGCAGGGCGTGCAGGATCAGCTTGATCCCGATGAGCACCAGGATCGCGGCGAGCCCGTAGCTGAGGTAGATGAGCCGGTCGAGCAGGCCCTCGAGCAGGAAGTACAGCTGCCGCAGCCCCATCAGCGAGAACGCCGTGGCCGTGAAGACGAGGTAGGTGTTCCGGGTCAGGCCGAAGATGGCCGGGATCGAGTCGAGGGCAAACAGGATGTCGGTGCCACCGATCGCGATCATCACCAGCAGCATCGGGGTCATGGCGCGCCGTCCGTCCACCATGGTGAACAGCTTGTCGCCGTCGTAGTGGTCGGTGGTGTGGATGACCTTGCGCGCCAGGCGAACGACGACGTTCTCCCCGCCGTGGCTGTCCTCCCCCTCGGACTTGAGCATGTTGCCCGCCGTGAGCAGCAGGATCAGGCCGAACAGGTAGAACACCCACGCGAACCGGTTGATCAGTCCCGCCCCCACGAAGATCAGTCCGGTGCGAGCCAGCAGGGCAAACACGATGCCGAACAGCAGCACCTTCTGCTGGTCCGCAGCGGGCACCCGGAAGCTGGACATGATGATCAGGAACACGAACAGGTTGTCCACCGACAACGCCTTCTCGGTGATGTAGCCCGCGAAGTACTCCCCGCCCATCTCCGCGCCGCCGAACACCAGCACGAGCACGCCGAAGACGAGCGCGATCCCGACGTAGATCGCTGACCAGGTGGCCGCCTCCTTCAGGCTCGGGGTATGGGCCTTGCGCACGTGCGCGAAGAAGTCGAAGAGCAGCAGGCCGACGATCGCCGCTGCCGTGACGATCCAGATGGCCGTGGGGACCATGGGATACCTCCTACGCGGCGAAGACGGAAGCCGTCACCGTAACCCAGGCGGGGCAGTGGCCAGCGCAACGGCGAGCAGCTCGCCGGCCGTGGGGGTGGGTCGGCCCGGCCCGCGCCAGATGGCCCGGATGCTGCGCTCCAGCCGGACGTCCGCCGTATGACGGGTGCTCGCCGACGCGCGCGCGACGCCAGGCGTATCGCCTTCCGTGCCGGCGGCAACGGACAGCGGAATGCGGACCAGCCGGTCACCGGCCAGCTCCTCGCGGACCGCGAGGGCGGACACCACCGCTGGTCCGACCCCGCCGAGCACCGCCTGGACGATCGCGGTCGTGGAGGCGAGGACCACGCCGGGGTGTGGTGCGTGTCCCGTGGCGGTCATCCACTGCTCGAGCACCTCGCGGGTCCCGGAGCCGGACTCCCGCATCACCAAAGGCGTCTGCTCGAGATCGGCCGGGGTGACGGGACGGCGCCGGCGCGCCCACGGGTGGCTCGGCGCGACGATGAGCACGAGCTCGTCGCCGCAGACGGTGCGCGAGCGCAGGCCGTAGGGCGCCCTCACCCCCTCGACGAAGCCGAGTTCGGCCGTGCCTGCGCGCACGGCCGCTGCCACGTCGCTCGAGTTGCCCATCCACAGCGACACCGACACTTCGGGAGCCCGGCCGGCCATACCGACGAGCCAGCGGGGCACCAGGTGCTCGGCCACGGTGAGGCTGGCGCTCACGGTCAACCGGCTGCGGCGCTCGCCCCGGAGCATCTCGGCCCCCTCGACCAGCTCCGCCGTCGCGGCGAGCACCGGGCGGGCCCAGTCGACGACCGCCGCTCCCTCCGCG
>NZ_VOHR01000209.1 GCF_009192725.1 Segeticoccus rhizosphaerae
CGCGCGCCGGTCGGCCCGACGGCGCGCCGCCGCCCGGCGGGTTCAGTCCTCGAGCTGGTGCCACGTCGGCTCCCGCCGGGCCACCCTCGGCAGGCCCTTGAGCTGCTCGAGGCGATAGCGCACGCCCCGGCGGGTCACCCGCACCGCCGAGTCCTTGATGATGTCCTGGCTCATCTTGGAGGCCCCCACCTCGCGCTCCACGAACGTGATGGGCACCTCGACGATCCGCAGCCCGGCCCGGACCGCGCGCCAGGTCAGGTCGACCTGGAAGAAGTAGCCCTGGGCCGTGTCGTCACCCAGGCCGAGGGTCCGCAGCGCCGAGGCACGGTAGGCCCGGAACCCGGCCGTGGCGTCGTGGACCGGCATGCCCAGCAGGATCCGGGTGTAGAGGTTGCTGCCGCGGCTGAGCAGCTCGCGGTGCCTCGGCCAGTTGACCACCGAGCCCCCGGGGATCCAGCGGGAGCCGATCACGACGTCCGCGTCCCGCAGCGCTTCCAGCATCGCCGGGAGGCGGTCCGGCGGGTGCGAGCCGTCCGCGTCCAGCTCGACCAGCACGTCATACCCGTGGGCGAGGGCCCACTCGAATCCGGCCAGGTAGGCCGCGCCGAGTCCTTCCTTGCCGGGCCGGTGCAGCACCCGCACCTGCCGGTCGTCACGGGCCAGGTCGTCGGCGACTGCGCCGGTGCCGTCCGGGGAGTTGTCATCGAGGACGAGCACGTCCGCCTCCGGGACCGCCGTGCGCATCCGGGCCACGATCTGTGGGAGATTCTCCCGCTCGTTGAAGGTGGGGATCAGCACGACGACCTGGCCCACCGGACCCCCGCGGGATCCGGTGGAGCCGACGGAAGCCTGTGTCATTCGCGTCCTCAGGGTTCGCGGGTCTGGGGTTCGGGGCGTTGCGCCACCCTACCGAGCCGTCGCCGCCCGATCCCCACCAGGATCAGCAGCGCCGCGGTCGCCGACGCCACACCCTCGGGCCAGTCCCCCACGCGGTCGGCGAGCGTGATGTCGTCTCGCAGGGGCAGCTGCCCCGAGAGCAGCGCTGCTGTGAACAACGAACTGCGCTGGTGGACCGTTCCGTCGGGGGTGATCAGTCCACTGACCCCGACCGTGGAGATGTGCACCACGGAGCGGCCGTGTTCGACCGCCCGCAGCCGCGAGATCGCGAGCTGCTGCTGCGACTCGTCGGAGTAGCCGAAGGTGGCGTTGTTGGTCTGGACCACGAGCAGGTTGGCGCCCGCGTCCACCGCGTCGCGCACGAGGCCGTCGTAGGCGACCTCGAAGCAGATGGTCGGGCCGGCCACGATCGTCCCTGCGTGCCGGGACGGGACCGTGAAGATGCCCACCTTGTGGCCGGCCGTGAAGTCCCGGCTGACCAGGTCGACCTTGTCGCTGAAGTGCCGGAAGAACGACCGGTAGGGGATGTACTCGGCGAACGGCACCGGGTGTCGCTTGATGTAGCGGTCCACGGGCCCCTTGCCGGGCAGGTAGAGCAGGCTGGCGTTGGACACGTCCGGGGCGGGCTGGTCGAGCACCGCCCCGACGATGACGGGGGCGTCGATGTCACGGACCGCGTGGTTGATCTCCTCGGCGGCATCGGCGTTTCGCAGCGGGTCGATGTCGGAGGAGTTCTCCGGCCAGACCACGAGGTCGGGCTGCGGCAGGTCGCCCGAGCGCACCTCGCGTGCCGCGGTCTCGGTCAGCGTGGCGTGGTTGTCGAGGACGGCCCGCCGCTGCGCGTTGAACTCCAGCCCGGCCTGAGGGACGTTGCCCTGGACCCCCATCACAGTGACCTTCGGTCCGTCCACCGGGGTCGGGATCAGGACCGGCAGGAAGGTGAGTGCGACCGCCCCGGCCACGGCTGGGACGCCCTTGAGCACCCGCGCGAGCACGCCCCTCTCGGTCCGTGCCCACACCACCCGGGCGACACCGGCTGCCAGCCCTCCCCCGGCCAGCGCCACCGCGAACGTGACCAGCGGCGCACCCGCCCAGGCCGCGAGGTGGACGAGCGGCGAATCGGCCTGGCTGAAGGCGAGGCGTCCCCAGGGGAACCCGCCGAACGGCTGCCTGGAGCGCAACCACTCCTGGGCGACCCAGAGCAGGGCGATGACCAGCGGTCGCACCCGCTGGTGACCGGCGAGCGACGGCCACCGCTGGCGCCGTCCGAGGAACGGCCGACCCTGCAGCAGCCCGCTGGCGCATCCGAGCAACGCGATGAAGAGGGCCTCCAGGACCGACAGCGCGAACCAGGGCGGTCGGCCGACGTAGATGCCCGACCAGGACAGCAGGGGGATGAAGCAGGCGCAGCCGCTGACCAGGCCCAGCAGGAACCCACGCCCCGGCCCGGCGTCCCGGGTGGCCAGCGCCAGGAGGGCAACGCCGACGATGGCGAGGGGCCACAGGTTGTGGTCGGGAAACGCCAACCAGAGCGCGAGGCCGGAGCCGATCGCGAGGAGGTAGCGGTGCACGAAGCCACGTTAGGACACGAGAGAGCCCGTGCTGCCGTTGGGACCAACTCCGTGCCGACCGGCTGCCGACACAGGGCTGTTGTCTACTAAGCGCACGGGCTCTCCCGTCGTCCGCATCCCGAGGGAACAACTGGCAGACGGGCGGCAGTCTCCGTGGATCTGGTTGCACGGCGGCTGCGCGCGCAAGCCGCCCTGGACCCCGGTTCTACCTCGCCGTCGACCGCCGAACTCTGGGAGGAACTGCGGGCAACTCGCCAAAACCTACCCCTTGCCAGTTCTCTGTCAACCGGCCGCTGACCTGCGACGATGCGCAAAGGCGCAGGTCAGCGGCTCTGCCACGAAATTGCCCGCGCGACAGTCTTTTTGGGCCCCTCGGCGTGTCGCGGACGACACGCCGAAAGGTCAGGTAAAGGCTTCACCAAGTCGCTCGGAAGGCGTGGTTGTTGCTGGTGGAAGGCGTCACCGATGACGCCCTCCGCCAGCAACAAGGGGAAGACATTTCAGTCGAACGCGCCCTCGCGATCGAAGACGGTCCGCCCCCGGACGACGGTGCGAAGGTTGACCGGCAGGTCGGCGTCCTCCGACAGGTCGGGCAGTCCGGGCGTGCCCGAACGGGGGTCGGTGCTCCAGGTCTGGATGCGGTCGTCCGGTGCCTGCACGACCAGGTCGCCGACCGACCAGACGGCGAAGGTCTCCGGCTGCCCGAGGTCGAGGTAGCCCCGGTCGTCGATGCCCGCGGCTCGCCAGCCCCCGCGGGTGTGTGCGAGGAAGGCCGACCGGGCAGAGATGCGCTGGCTCGGCTCGTGGTGGTTGACGCAGGCGCGGATCGCCTCCCACGGCCCGAAGGGCGTGACCGGCGTGTCCGAGCCGAGAACGAGCGCCACTCCGGCGGCCGCCATGCTGCCGTAGGGGTTGCTGGCCAGGCTCCGTGACGCACCCAGCCGGGCGCCATACATCCCGTCCTTGCCGCCCCACCAGGCTTCGAAGACCGGCTGCACGCTCGCGTAGATCCCCAGCTCGACGAGCGTGGCGATGGCCGCCTCGTCGACCATCTCGATGTGCTCGAGGCGGTGCCGGGCAGCTCGGACGCGGTCGGCTCCGACGAGCTCCGCGGCGGCGCGGAAGCCCTCGGTGATGGTGTCGAGGGCGGCGTCGCCGATCACGTGGAAGCCAGCCTGCAGCCCCGCCAACGTGCAGGCTGCGACGTGGTCGCGCACGGTGTCCACGTTGAGGTATCCGTAGCCGCAGTTGTCCGGGTCCGCCCCGTCGAGGTAGGGCGAGCGCACGTGAGCCGTCCGCGAGCCGATCGAGCCGTCCGCACACAGGTCGCCGGCCAGACCGCGGACGCCGTAGGCGCGCGCGAGCTCCCGGGCCCTGGCCTCGCCGTCGACCAGCTCACCCCAGTAGGGGACCACCTGCGGCCCGTCGCCCCGTTCGCCCGCGGCGACGACGTCGGCCAGGTCCTCGGGAGCGCCGATGTGTGGCGCTGCCATCTCGTGGACCAGCCCGATGCCGGCCTCGGCCGCCGCGCGCATCGACAGGTCGATGTAGTGGCGTCGGTCCGCCGGGGTGATGCCGGCGTAGAACATGTCGCGCACCGCGTGGTGGGCCTCCCGGACCACGACCCCGGTGCCGCCCCAACCGTCGAGTCCCTGGGCCCGCGCCGAGGTGGCCAGGGCGGTCGTGACGCAGGCGGAGTGCGCGTCGACGCGTGGCATGTAGACGACCCCGCCGAAGGTGGCCCGGTCGAGCTCCTCACTCGTGGCCGGCCGCCCCTCCGGCCAGTTGGTCTCGTCCCAGGAATGCGCATAGAGCGGCCGCCCCCGGCCGTGGCGCGCCGCCGTCTCGATGAGCCGCAGTGCCTCCGTCAGGGAGGAGGTCTGCGACAGGTCGACGCCGTCGAGCCCCTGCCCGGTCATCGAGGAGTGCACGTGCCCGTCGACGAACGCGGGTGTCACCAGGCTCCCGTCGAGCTCGACCACCTCGTCGACACTGTCCGCGTGCCCGGTGGCGGCCTCGTCGGAACCGACCCAGGCGATCTTCCCGTCCTGCACCACCATGGCCGTGGCGAACGGGTCGACGGGGCTGTAGACGAACCCACCGCGGTACAGGGTGGACGAGGGCGATGCGGCTTCCTGCTGAGTCATGTGCTCAGTCTCTCCGCCTGCCGGCACCGTTCGGCACCGGGGTCGGCGCGGGCGTGGCTCAGCCCAGCGCCCGCACGTGGTCGAGCAGCTCGCACCGCAGCGGGGCGACGTCGAGCCGCTCACGCAGCGGGTGGACCGCGTTGGTGAGCAGCACCGTGGTGCGGTGCAGGTCGCGGTCGATGACCAGGGCGGTGCCGGTGAACCCGCCGTGTCCGACGCTCTCGTGGCTGCTGCGGCCGCCGAGGCGCAGGTTGCCGAGCCGCAACCCGATGCCCTGCTCGAACTCCGCCTCGACGCCGTCGGGCAGTTGCTGCCGCGTCATCTCCCCCACCGCGGACTCCGAGAGGATGCGCCGGCCGGTCGCCGGGTCCTCGCCACCGCAGCGCAGCATCTCCCCGAATCGCAGGACATCGCCCGCCGTCGCGAACAGGCCCGCGTTGCCGCCCTCGCCACCCAGCTTCCAGCTCGCCTCGTCGTGCACCACGCCCTGCACCATGCCCCGCGCGTTCTGCGACTGGTGCTCCGTGGCGGCGCACCGCGTGCGGTCCTCGGCCCCCGGGTGGAACATCGTGTCCCGCAGGCCCATCGGCCCGGTGATGAACCGGTCCACCAGCTCGGGGAGTCGCGCACCCGCCACGGCACGCAGCACCAGGGTGGTGACCAGGTAACCGACGCACGAGTACTCGTGGCGCGCGCCCACCGCAGCCTCCCGGCCGGTGGCGCGCACCACGTTCCACCGCTGCTCGACGTCCTCGGGCCAGGCCTGCCACTGGGTCACCGACGGCAGCCCGGACGTGTGGGTGAGCAGGTGGCGCAGCGTGACCTCCTCGCCGGCGCCGAGGCCCGGCACGTACTTCGCCGCCGGGTCGTCCAGGGCCAGCGCGCCCTCGTCGACCAGGCGCAGCACGACGGCCGCCGTGTAGAGCTTGGTCACCGAGGCGAGGTCGAACAAGGTAGTGGGCCGCACCTGCTCGAGCCGATCCTGCGGCAGCCGTTGCTCGGCGCTCTGCCAGGTCGCCAGGTGCCCGGCCTGCTCCTCGTGCACCACGGCGCCATCGAGCGCAGCGGCCAGGGCGGCGCCGGACACACCTGCGCGGATCAGTGGGGCAAGGAGTGCGGTCGTCACCGGGCCAGCCAAGCACACGGCATACCGGAGCGAGGCGGGTCAGGCACCCTGACGGTACTGTCCCCAGGAGAGCGACCAGTCGCCGTAGACGTCCCAGACCGGCAGAGCCTTGCCGCCGGAGTGGCTCACCTCCACCACGTCCCCGATGCCGAAGTGGCGGTAGAACCACTTCGCGTTGGCGGGACTGAGGTTGATGCAGCCGTGGGAGACGTTGCGCGAGCCCTGCTCCGCCACCGACTCCGGGTTCTCGTGGACGTACTCGCCGCTGTTGGAGATGCGCAGGGCCCAGTACTCGGTGAGCTTGTAGGCCTTGGGACCCGAGCACACGCCATACGTGCAGGAGTCCATCACGACCTTTTGCTGCTTGGACGAGATGACGTGGATCCCGCTGTGCGTCGGCATGTCCGGCTTGCCGAGCGAGATCGGCAAGCTCCTGACCCGGTGCCCCTGGTGGTAGACGGTCAGCGTCTTGGTGGCGCCGTTCGCCCTGGCGACCCACGCGTCGTGCACGTGGTAGGTGGCCTCGTTGTCCGCCGCGCCGTAGACCCCTCCGCCGAGGTCGGTGCCGAAGACGTCGGCGCGCAGGTGGATCGTCGTGCCGGGCTTCCAGAAGTGCTTCGGCCGGTAGTGCACGTGCTGGTCGTCGATCCAGCGCCACGCGCCGGGCTGAGCCGGTGTGGAGGTGACGTGGAGCTGTTCGAGAGCCGCCTTGCGGTCGGTGACCGGCTTGGTGAACTGCACGCCGATCGGCAGGCCGATGCCCACCTGGTCACCGACGATCTCCGGCGCCGGCACGACCTGGGCGTATGCCGTGCTGCGCGGCGACAGGGTGGACACCGTGGTGGCGTCCCGGCTGGTGCGCCCGTCGCCGTTCAGGCCCACCGTGCGGACGCGGTAGTCGGTGCCGAAGTCGAGGTCGCCGTGCGACGTCCAGCGGTGGTGGTCCTGGGCGAAGTCGCCCGGGACGTGGTGGCCGGCGTCGTCGGTGACGGCCACCGAGCGGAGCCGTCCCTCGCTGGCGGTCACGACGATGGGGGTCACCGGGCTGATGTCGTTGCTTGCCCGCGGGCGCACGGTGATGGCGACCGGGGGCGCCTGTGGAGCGGCCGAGGAGGTCGCCGTCGAAGGGGTGGCGGAGGGGGCCGACCGGTCGGCGGGCGAGGATGCCGAGCCGGGGCCG
>NZ_VOHR01000021.1 GCF_009192725.1 Segeticoccus rhizosphaerae
GTGGCGGCAGAGGCGCTGGCCCGGCCCGAGTCCTCGGTCCTGGCGGTGCTCGGGTCCGGGGTGCAGGCCGAGGCGCACGTCGAGGCCCTGGCGCGCGTGCTGCCGCTCTCCGACGTCCGGGTGTGGGGCCGGACGGCAGCCAAGGCGGAGCAGCTCGTGGCACGGCTTGCAGAGCGGTTCGACTTCGACGTCTCGGTGGCCCGCGACCCTCAGGTGGCTGTCGCGGGGGCCGACGTCGTGGTCGCGGCCACCACCAGCGCGACGCCGGTGCTGGAGGTGGAGTGGCTCGCTCCCGGAGCGACCGTGATCAGTGTCGGCTCGTTCGCGGCGGACCGTTCGGAGGTGCCGGTCGAGCTGTTGCGGCGCGCTGCGGCCGTGGTCGTGGACGACGTCGAGACGTCGTTGGAGCACGCCGGCCCGGTGGTGGCCGCCGTGCATGAGAATGTCCTCGGCGCAGGCGATCTCGTCTCGCTGGGCTCGGTCGTCGCCGGGCTCTCATCCGGCCGGAGCGGACCGGAGGACATCGTCTTCTACAACAGCGTCGGCATCGGTGTGCAGGATGCTGCCGCAGCGTGGGCCGTCATCACCGCCGCTCGCGAACGCGGCCTGGGGCAGCAGATCAGCCTGTGAAGCGGCTCACGGCACGGGTTGTCTCACAGGCTGGGACGTGAGCCTCACAACCGCTTAGGGGGAGCACCAACAGGAGTGGCTCTGCCGCACCTTTCCACGCCATCACTCGTCGGGCAGTCTCAGGCACAACCCATGCCGACGTGTCGTGCTCTCACCCCCTGGAGGTACCCGTGGCCACACCCTGGCTGGTCGACCGCCCCCTGCAGGTCGGCCCCCAGACGCTGCGTGGACGGATCTACCTGCCGGCCCACCAACCCGGACTCGCCGAGGACGGTCGACCCGGTGAGCGCTACATCGCCTACCACCGGGCGAGGGCCCGTTCCGGCGTGGCGATGCAGGTCACCGGGGCCACCCCGATCCTGCCCTCGAGCGAGTGGAACGACATCTGCCTGTGGAACATCGACGAGTCGATCGTGCCCGGATACCAGCGGCTCGCCGAGGCGGTGCACGAGGAGGGCGGCCGGATTCTCGCCCAGCTGGCACACCCGGGCCCGACCGAGACGGAGGGCCCCGACGTCATCGGCGCGTCGTGGGACTTCTCAGAGGTGGCACGCCAAGTGGCGGTGCCCGCCACCAGCGCCCAGCTCACAGACATCATCGAGCTGTATGCCGCGGCTGCCGACCGCTGCCGCCGAGGGGAGCTCGATGGCGTCGAGATCAGCCTCGCCCACGGCCTGCTGCTGGCGTCCTTCCTCTCGCCCCTCACCAACCACCGCGACGACGAGTTCGGCGGCTCCTTCGAGCGGCGGCTCACCCTCACCACTCGCGTCCTCGACTCCGTGCGCGCGTCGTTGTCGCCCGAGATGATCCTCGGCATCCGTCTGGGCGCCGACGACCTGGTCGAGGGCGGCCTCCGCCCGGATGAGGCCGCGCGAGTGGCCCGAGCGCTGGAGGACCGGGTCGACTACATCAGCGTGATGGTCGGCAACAACAACAGGCTCGAGGCGCGCGTGCGGCACTGGCCGCCGACGCCAGCTCCCCACGGCCTGTTTCGCGATGTGGCCCGGGTGATCAAGGAAGCGGTGTCCGTGCCAGTGTGTGCGGTCGGTCGGGTGACGGACGTGGACCTGGCCAACGACATCCTGGTGGCCGGGGACGCCGACCTGGTGGGCATGGTGCGGGCGCAGATCGCTGATCCGGATCTGTTGGCCAAGACCCGCGCGGGCCGTGCGGAGGACGTGCGGCCGTGTGTCGGGGTGAACGTGTGCGTGAACGGTCTGCTCGAGGGGCGGCCGCTGTCCTGCTTCGTCAACCCCGATGTGGGCCATGAACAGGATGAGGCAATCGACCTGTCCGGTCGCTCCGCCGTCGTCGTCGGCGGCGGACCTGCCGGGTTGGAGGCGGCTCGCCGGATGGCCGAGGCCGGCTGCCGAGTCACCCTGGCCGAGGCCTCGGACCAGCTGGGTGGTCAGGTGGCAGCCTGGAGCTGCGCCCCCAGCCGGAGCGAAGTGGCCGACTACCTGCAGTGGCAGCGTCGGATGCTCGACCGACTCGGAGTCGAGGTCGTGCTCGGCACGGCGGTGGACGCCGCGTGGGTCGTCGAGCGGTCACCCGAACTGGTCGTCGTGGCGACCGGCGCACGGCCGAGCGACCTCGACATCCCCACCGATGGCTCGGTCGTCGTGGTGGATCCGCTGGAGGCCCTGGTGGCAGGCGTCAACGGCGAGGTCGTCGTCTTCGACGCGGTCGGCGAGCTCGACGGCGCGCTCATCGCGGAGCGGCTGGCGACGGTGGGTCAGCGGTCGGTGACCCTGGCGACGTCGCGGCTGCACATCGGTGAGGGCGATGGAATCAACACGCTCTTTCCCATGATCCGGCGCCTCGCCGAGGTCGGCGTGTCGGTGGTGGAGCGGGTGCGACCGAGCCGCGTCGAGGCCGGATGGGTTGTCCTGGAGGGGGTGTTCGGGGAGGCGGCGCCGACCCTCGCGGCCGACGCCTTGGTGACCTGGGCCGGTGGCGTCCCCGTCAACGACCTGGTCGCCGGCCTCGCGGACCACGGCCTCCGAGTCGAGGTGATCGGTGACGCCCTGCGGCCCCGTCGCGTGGTGGATGCCCTCAGCGAGGCGAAGGCCGCCGTCGACCGCTTCGGCACGACCGGCATGACCGGCACGACCTCCTGCGCGGACGGGACCGCCCCACTTCTTGCTGCTCACCCGAACACTGGAGCTGATGCCCGATGACCCTTCCCGCCACGAGACAGAGCGTTGCCATCGAGCTCGACTCGGTGGTCAAGCGCTACGGCGACCACACGGTGCTCGACAACGTGTCCCTCTCGGTCAGGGAGGGCGAGGTGGTTGCCATCATCGGTCCGAGCGGAGCCGGCAAGAGCACGCTGCTGCGATGCATCAACCTGCTGGAGCGGCCCGACAGCGGGCGGATCACCGTGGCGGGACACGCGGTGGACGCCGGTTCCGAGATCAGCAACAAGGAGCTGGTGGCGCACCGGCGCGTCGCCGGGATGGTCTTCCAGTCGTTCAACCTCTTCCCACACCTCGACGTGCTGAGGAACATCTCACTGGCCCAGGAGCGGGTTCTGGGCCGCAGCCGCAAGGACGCCGACAAACGGTCGAAGGAGCTGCTCGACCGGGTGGGGCTCGCCGACAAGGCGGCTCAGTACCCCAGCCGCTGCTCGGGCGGCCAGCAACAGCGCATCGCCATCGCTCGCGCGTTGGCCCTGGAACCCAAGGTGATGCTCTTCGACGAGCCGACGTCTGCCCTGGACCCGGAGCTGGGGCTGGAGGTCCTGGCGGTCATGCGGGAACTGGCCGACGAGGGCATGACCATGGTGGTGGTCACGCACGAGATGCAGTTCGCCCGGGACGTCTCGGACCACCTCGTGGTGATGGTGGACGGCGCCGTCCTGGAAGAAGGCCCACCGGAGGAGATCTTCAGCAAGCCCGGTCACGAGCGCACTCGCCGTTTCCTGCGCGCTGTCCTGGAGCGCTGAGCAATGGGCTACCTGCAGGCGATCATCACCGGCATACCGATGACGCTCCTGGTGACTGTCGCGGGGTTCACCCTCGGAGCCATCGGCGGGATACCGCTTGCCCTTGCCCGTCGGTCGCGCTTCGCGGTGCTGCGGATCGTCGCGCGGACCGTGATCGAGTTCCTGCGCGGCATACCGCCCATCGTGTGGATCTTCCTCATCTACTTCGGCATCGGCACGGGCGCCATCACGATCTCACCCTTGGGCGCTGCCATAGCCGCGTTCGGTGTCATCTCGTGCGCCTACATGGCCGAGATCTACCGGGGCGGGCTGTCCGCCATTCCCGCAGGGCAGTGGGAGGCGAGCGCGGCCCTGGGCATGGGGCACCGTGACCAGTTGTCCAAGGTCGTGGGCCCACAGGTCCTGCGTGTCTCCATCCCCGCGTCGGCGACGTACGCCATCGGGTTGCTCAAGGACTCGTCGATCGCCTACACCGTGGGAGTACAGGAGATCCTCTTCAACGCCGACATGCAGGCGAAACAGGCCTCCGACGCGATCGTGCCGTTCCTCTACGCGGCCCTGGTCTACGTGATCATCACCATCCCGTGTGCCTGGGCGGCCCGCTCCCTCGACAGCGGTCTGCGGCGGAAGGTGGCCCGATGAGTCTCAGCGACTGGGCGGAGAACTACCCCGCCCTCCTGTCCGGCCTCTGGGTCAGCATCCGGGTCACCGCCCTCGCCCTCGGGATCGGTATGCCGTTGGGTCTGCTGCTGGCTCTCAGCGCCAACAGCCCCAAGAAGGTGCTGCGCTACGTCACCATCGGCGTGGTCGAGATCGGGCGCGGGACGCCGGCGCTCGTCGTGCTGCAGATCGTCTACTTCGGGTTGCCCACGGTGGACGTGACCTTCTCGTCCTTCTTCTCCGCGGCCATCGCACTGGCCCTGACGACCGCTGCCTACACGAGCGAGATCCTCCGGGGCGGCCTGCAGGCGGTCCCGTCCGGTGAGGTGGAAGCGGCTTCGGCGCTCGGCATGGTCAACCGGGACACGTTGCGGTTCATCGTCATTCCTCAGGGCGTGCGCGTCGCGATCCCACCGCTCATGGGCTTCGCGGTCCTCATCTTCCAGGCGAGCTCATTGGCCTACACCATCGCGCTGCCCGAGCTGATGAGCCAGGCCTACAGCACCGGCTCCAGCACGTTCCGCTACATGAGCATCCTCGGCCTGGCCGGCCTGATGTACGCCGCCATCACCATCCCCGCCAGCTGGCTCACCGGACGGGCGGAGCGCCGGATGGCCCGCCACCTCTGATTTGATCCTCATCGTCATACCAATAAAGGAGATTCACATGCGAGTTCGCCCTATCACCACGGCCGTTGCGGTGCTCTTCACCGCGGCCACCGCAGCCGCCTGCGGGGGTGGGTCGTCAGCGGACGGACCCGCCGACAACTGCAAGCCGGCGCACGAGTTCACCACGATCAAGAAGGGGACCCTGACCGTCGCGGGCTACGACCTGCCGCCCTACTCCAAGCTCGAGGGCAAGAAGATCACCGGTGTCGACGGCGAGATCGTCGCGGCGATCGCCGCGAAGGAGTGCCTCACCGTCACGCCGAAGTGGATGGCCACGGCGGCAGTCATCCCGACGGTCCAGAGCGGCCGCGCCGACCTCGCTGTGGGCGACTGGTATCGCACCAAGGCGCGGACCGAGGTGGTGAGCCTCAGTGGTCCGATGTACGCCGACCAGATGGCGATCATCTCCAAGGACGGCATCAGTGACATCTCCCAGCTCAAGGGCAAGAAGGTCGGCACCGTCGACGGCTACCTCTGGGTGGAGGACCTCAAGTCCTACCTCGGCGGCTCGCTCAAGATCTACTCGACGACGCTCAACATGAACCAGGACCTCAAGGCCGGCCGGATCGACGTGGGGGTGGACAGCTTTGGCTCCGGCAAGCTCAACAACCCCAACCTCAAGGTCGAGGTCGCGAAGTCGCACCCCGACGTGGCGGCATCGCAGGAGCCGGCGCAGTCGTCGCTGCCCGTGCCGAAGGACAACGCCGCGCTGCTCAAGGCGGTCAACGAGGACATCAAGGAACTGCACGAGAACGGCGACATCGCGAAGTTCCTCGAGAACAACAACCTGCCCAAGAGCGCGGCCGAAACGGGCGATCCCCGGCTGATCGGCTGATGGGTCGGCGAGTGGTGCCACCGCACGCGAGCGACCTGTGGTGGCACCACCGCCGGGCGTCACGACATGCGTGAGCCGAAACCGGTGTATGCCGTCCTCGGCGCGTCCGGCGGCATGGGGGCCGCGACAACCCGCGCCCTGGTCGGCGAGGGGATGCGCGTGCTGGCCGTGGCCCGGTCGCGGAAGGGGCTCGAGGCGCTGTCCGAGTCAGTGAGCGACCCTTCGCTCGTCGTCGGGCGCGTGCTCGACCTGGCCGTCGTGGAGGAGGCCTCTGCCGTGGTGGACGCGGCGCTGGAGGCCTTCGGGCGACTTGACGGCCTGGTCAACACCGCCGCGGTCTACGTCCCGTCTCCGGCCACCGACATCACGGCCGAGCAGTGGGATGCCGTCATGGGACCGAACCTGCGTGGCGCCCTGCTGGTCGGCTCGGCCGTGGCTCGCCACCTCGCCGCTCAGGGCCGGGGACGGATCGTGCAGGTGTCGTCGATCACGGCGCAGGTGAGTCGCGGTGACTACACGCTCTACGAGGCCTCGAAGGCTGGTCTGGCCGCAGCGACCCGTTCCATGGCAGTCGAGCTGGCGTCGCGCGGTGTGACCGTGAATGCCGTGGCGCCCGGCTGGGTCAGGACCCCGATGTCCGAGGAGCTGCTGGCCGGAGTCTCGCCCGAGGCGGTCGCTGGTCTGATCCCGATCGGTCGGGTGGGAGAGCCGGAGGAGATCGCCGCGGTCATCGCCTGGCTCGCGACGCGCAGCCCGACCTTCCTGACCGGTCAGACCATCGTCGTGGACGGCGGACAGACGGCATTCACAGCGCATCTGTGACTGGGGGCTCTGCCGCTCAGCCCGTTCCGGGAGCCGAGACACCGGGCAGGAGGTCGACGAGGTGGTCGGCTGCGTGCTCCAGAGCGTCCAGGGCACCCGTCACGGCAGGGTTGTGCCGGGGCGACCGGTGCAGGGCGGTGACGTGTCGGCGGACGGTCACGTCGGCGAGGTGGGTGACATCCACGCCGCGGCTGGAGATGTGGCTCAGGGCCGGGACCAGCGCGATGCCCAGGCCGGTCCGCACGAACCCACGGATGACGTCGTAGTCGTTGCTGCGGACCGCCACGGTCGGGTCGAAGTCGTGCTCCGAGCACAGGCGCAGCAGGCAGGTGGCTCCCGCCGTGCCCACCCGAGTGGACACCCAGCGTTCCTCGCGCAGGTCCTCGAGGAGCACGGGCCGGTCCGTGGCCCGTGCATGTCGTTCGGGGAGTAACAGGACGAGGTCCTCGTCGAGCAACGGCGTGGCTTGCAGCGTGCGCGGCCACCGCCGTGGCACCAGGTCGTAGTGGTAGACGAGGGCCAGGTCCATCTCGCCGTCGCGCAGCCGCTCGACCAGGTCGTCGGTCTCGCCCTCGTCCAGCAGGATCTCAACACCGGGTCGCTCGACGAGCAGGTGGGCCAGGGCTTCGGGCAGCAGGTGTTCGCTCGCGGTCGGGAAGCTGCCGATCCGGATCCTGCCCGTCGTGCCATCGGCCACGCCCTTGATGTCGTCCTCGAGGGTCCGAAGGCTGGCCAGGCTGTCGCGTGCGCGAGCCGCCAGGAACTCGGCTGCCGGCGTCGGCTGGATGCTGTGGGCGGACCGCTCGAACAACGGCATCTTGACGGCCCGCTCCAACGCGGCGATCTGTTGCGAGACGGCCGAGCCGGTGTAGCCCAGCTGCCGGGCCGCATCGGCGAACGACCCGGTCCCGACGACGGCCACCAGAGTGGTCAGGTGGACGGGGTTGAGCATGAGCAATGCTAACGCTGGGCCAGCAGGCCAAGCATCGTTGGGTCTGCTTCCCGACAGGTCTGGCGCTCTCGCACTGGCCTTGTCGACGCACGAGCGACATGGTGCTGTCATGGGCGTATCCGCACGATCAGGCAGGTTTGGGCCGTTCCGGGGGACGAGGAGCGGGCACCGTGAGTGACCTCGTGCCGGGCGACGTCGACGGCCACTTCCTGCACCGTGTGCGGCGGATGACGCCGAGCCCGCCCGATCCTGCTCGCGGTGGGCACGCGCCGCTCACGGATGACCGGCTGCTACGCCTCTTCGACGCGCAGATCGGCAGCCGGCACCTCGACCTCGCGGCGCGATGGATGCAGTCGCAGGGACGCGGCTTCTACACGATCGGGTCGTCCGGACACGAGGGCAACGCGGCGGTGGCGGAGGCGCTGCGCCCGACCGACCCGGCGCTGCTGCACTACCGGTCCGGTGGCTTCTACCTGGCTCGGGCGGCCCAGGTCGCCGGGCACGACGGGTTGCGAGACGTGCTGCTCGGCGTGGCCGCTGCCGCGGACGAGCCGATGAGCGGCGGACGGCACAAGGTCTTCGGCCACCCGGATCTCGCCGTGCTGCCGCAGACCTCCACCATCGCGTCCCACCTGCCCCGTGCCCTC
Organism: Segeticoccus rhizosphaerae; assembly: GCF_009192725.1. GTDB lineage: Bacteria > Actinomycetota > Actinomycetes > Actinomycetales > Dermatophilaceae > Segeticoccus > Segeticoccus rhizosphaerae. The sequence goes on from NZ_VOHR01000021.1 coordinate 8,162, forward strand.
GGGGTGGCCTTCGCGATCGAACGCGCCAAGAAGCTCGGTGTGCCCACGGCATGGCCCCGGGACGCGGTCACCGTGTGCAGTTTCGGCGACGCGTCGGCCAACCACTCGACCGCCGTCGGCGCGCTCAACGCGGCCATGCAGTGCAGCTTCCAGGGGCTGCCGCTGCCCCTGCTGTTCGTCTGTGAGGACAACGGGATCGGCATCAGTGTCAGGACTCCCGACGGGTGGATCGCCGCCAACTACGCGCACCGTCCCGGGCTGCGGTACTTCACCGCGGACGGCTACGACCTTGACGAGACGTTCGCCGTGGCGACCGAGGCTGCCCGTTGGGTGCGCAGCCACCGGGCTCCCGCGTTCCTCCACCTGCGGACCGTCCGGCTGATGGGCCACGCCGGCTCCGACGTCGAGCTGGCCTACCGCAGCAAGCAGGAGATCAACGACGAGCTCGACCACGACCCGTTGCTCGGGACCGCCCAGCTGCTGGTCACCCGGCGGATCCTCACCGCGGAGGACGTCGTCAGCGCCTACGAGCGCAAACGGGGGGAGGTCAGGGCAATCGCCCAGGACGCCCTGGGCCGGCCGAAGCTCACCTCGCGGCAGCAGGTGGTCGCCCCGCTCGCGGTCGACCGGGCAGACGCCGTCCGCGTCCGAGCGTCCCGGTCGGCGAGCCCGGAGGCGCGCTCCCACTTCTTCGGCTCCCGCCTGCCCGAGGACGAAGGAGCCCTCACCCTGGCCCAGTCCATCAACCGGTCACTGGGTGACGTCCTGGCGGCGTATGACGGGGCGATGGTCTTCGGCGAAGACGTCGGTCGCAAGGGCGGGGTCTACGGCGTCACCCGCGGGCTGTCCGCCAAGGCCGGTCCGGCCCGCGTCTTCGACACGTTGCTCGACGAGCAGTCGATCCTCGGCCTCGGGCTCGGCGCCGGCGTCTCCGGGCTGTTGCCGATCCCGGAGATCCAGTACCTCGCCTACCTGCACAATGCCGAGGACCAGCTGCGGGGGGAGGCCGCGAGCCTGCCGTTCTTCGCCAACCGGCAGTACCTCAACCCGATGGTGGTCCGGATCGCCTCCTACGCCTACCAGAAGGGCTTCGGCGGGCACTTCCACAACGACAGCTCGGTCGCGGTGCTGCGTGACATCCCCGGCCTGGTCATCGCCTCGCCCGCCCGCCCCGACGACGCGGCCGCGATGCTGCGCACCTGCGTGGCGGCAGCCCAGGTGGACGGCCGGGTCTGCGCCTTCCTCGAGCCGATCGCGCTCTACCACACGCGTGACCTGCACGAAGAGGGCGACGAGGCCTGGCTGTCCGGTTACGCGGCGCCCGAGGAGTGGGAGCACGCGCACGTGCCGCTCGGCCGTGGCCGCACCCACGGTGACGGGTCCGACCTGACCATCGTCACCTTCGGCAACGGCCTGCTGATGACCCTGCGCGTCGCCTACCGCCTCGCCCGTGCGGGGGTGCGCTGCCGGGTGCTGGACCTCCGCTGGCTCGCACCGCTGCCGGTCGATGACATCGTGCGCGAGGCGAACGCGACCGGGCGGGTGCTGGTGGTCGACGAAACCCGCCAGACCGGAGGGGTTTCCGAGGCCGTGCTCAGCTCCCTGGTGCGTCGGGGCTTCGGTGGTGCGGTGTCCTGCGTCGCCGGGGCAGACAGCTACGTGCCACTGGGAGACGCGGCCAACCTGGTCCTGGTCTCCGAGGAGGAGATCGAGCAGGCCGCTCTCGAGCTCGTCAAGGTCCGCCCACACCACCCGGAGATGGTGCAGGTCTGAGCCTCCAGTCCGGGGCGGGACTTCCGATCCCGGGGTATCGTCGGACCGTGGCTGGGATCACGCCCGCTGAGGTCGCCCGTCGCCGGGAGGCGCTGGAGCGTCGGGTCGGCGCGTGGACGCCGCGGTCGCTCGCCGCAGCCTTCGACGAGGTGGCGCGGCAGTTCCCCGACCGCCCCTACGTCATCACTGCAGCTCACGCCCTGAGTTATGCCCAGGTGCAACGACATTCGGTTGACCTGGCGGGAGGTCTGATGGACCTCGGCGTCGAGCTCGGTGACCGGGTCGCCCTGCTGGTCGACAACCGCCCCGAGTATGCCGCGGTCAAGCTCGCCATCGCGCGTGCCGGAGCGGTGGCCGTGCCGCTCAACTACTCCTACACCGGCGACGAGGTGTCGGCGCGGCTGCGTCAGGCCCGGGCCAAGGTCCTGGTCACCGTGGACGCGACCAGGGCGACGAACTTCCTCGCGGTGTTGGACCGGATCCTTCCCGGCTGGGAGAAAGGCGCCCAGAGTCGGCAGCTGCCGGGCCTCGAGCAGGTCGTGACCGTCGAGCCGGTCCGTGACGGGGCACTCGACCTGGACGGGCTGGCCATGCGGTCGGTGGGAGACGACGCGGTGGCCGCCCGCTGTGCCCTCGTCGACCCTGACGCGGTGTGCGACATCGTGTTCACCTCGGGCACGACCGGCCACGTCCTCGGTGCCGAGCTCACGCACGACATGGTGCTGCGCAGCGCCTACGGCTCGGCGTATCACCGCGCCTTCGACGACGGCTGGCGGATCAGCTTCGCCCTGCCGCTCTACCACGTATTCGGTTACATCGAGGGCCTGCTCGCAGCGATGTATGCCGGCGGGGCTGTCGTCCCGCAGCAGGTCTTCAACCCCAAGACCGTGCTGGAGTCCATCGAGGAGCACCGCGTCAACGAGGTGCTCTTCGTCCCCACCATGACCATCGCCGTCGTCGACCTGGCGGCCTCGGGCGACTACGACCTGAGCAGCCTGCAGTCGGTCTTCTCGGCGGCTGCTCCGGCACCGACCTGGTTGTGGGAGAGGGTGATTCGCGATCTGCGCCCAACCATGATCTACACCGGATACGGCCAGACCGAGGTCTCCGCGGCCACCGCGCTGACCCACCCCGGCGACGGCATCGAGACCGTCGCCTCCGTGGTCGGCGCGCCCAAGCTCGGTGGGGTCGCCGCCGAGGGCGTGGGCCTCGACGGCAAGCTCGCGCAGTACCGCACGGTCGACCCGTTCACCCGGCAACCCCTCCCCGCGGGTGAACCGGGTGAGTTCAGCGTGCGCGGACCGCAGGTGACCCGCCGCTACTTCGACGACCCCGAGCGCACCGCCGAGCTGATCGACGAGGACGGATGGTTGCGCACCGGCGACCTCGGCCGGGTCAGCGCCGAGGGCTACCTCGAGCTCACCGGGCGCAGCAGCGAGCTGTTCAAGGTGGGGGGTGAGCTCGTGGCTCCGGTCGAGGTGGAAGTGGTCCTCACGTCATACGACGGGGTCAGCCAGGCCCACGTGGTCGGGGTGCCCGACGACCGCTACGGCGAGGTCACCTGGGCCTACGTCGTGCCGGGAGAAGGGGCCACGCTCGACCCCGGCGAGCTGGTGGCGCACTGCCGGGCTCACCTCGCGCCCTTCAAGGTGCCCCGCGGGGTGACCTTCCTGACCGCCGAGCAGCTCCCCACCACGACCACCGGCAAGGTGCAGAAGTTCCGTCTGCGGGAGCGCTCCGACCGCACCTGAGCCGGAAGTAGCCGGAAGCGACCCGGTCAAACGGACGGGAGGCTCTTTCGGAGAGCGGTGGCGGCCACGACGAGGTTGTTCAGCGCCGCCTCGGCCTCCTCGTAGCCTCGGGTCTTGAGGCCGCAGTCCGGGTTGACCCACAGACGCGAGACCGGCACCGATCCGGAGGCTCGGGTCAGCAGGGCCTTGATCTCCTCGACGTCCGGCACCCGCGGCGAGTGGATGTCATAGACACCGGGGCCGACACCGCGGTTCATGCCCCCGCGGGTCAGGGCGGGCAGCACCTCCATCCGCGAGCGTGCCGCCTCGAGGCTGGTCACGTCGGCGTCCAACGCGTCGATGGCGCCCACCACCTCACCGAACTCGGAGTAGCACAGGTGGGTGTGCACCTGGGTGCTGTCGGCCAGCGCGCCGGTCGCCACCCGGAAGGCGTCCACCGCCCAGGAGAGGTATGCCGGCTGCTCACCTGCCCGGAGGGGGAGCAGCTCGCGCAGCGCCGGCTCGTCGACCTGGATGATCGCGATGCCCGCATCCTCGAGGTCGACCGTCTCGTCGCGCACGGCGAGCGCGACCTGCAGCGCGGTCTCGGCGAGCGGCTGGTCGTCGCGCACGAAGCTCCACGCGAGGATCGTCACCGGACCCGTGAGCATGCCTTTGACGGGGCGGTCGGTCAGCGATTGGGCGTAGGAGGCCCACGGCACGGTCATCGGTGCGGGGCGGCGCACGTCGCCGTAGAGGATCGGGGGCCGCACGCACCGGGAGCCGTAGGACTGCACCCAGCCGTGCGCCGAGGTGGCGAAGCCGTCGAGCAGCTCGGCGAAGTACTGCACCATGTCGTTGCGCTCCGGCTCGCCGTGGACCAGCACGTCCAGGCCGAGCGACTCCTGCAGCGCGATGACCCGCTCGATCTCTGCCTTCATGACGGCGGTGTAGGCCTCGGTGTCGATTCGCCCGGCGCGGTGATCGGCTCGCGCAGAACGGATCTCGCGGGTCTGCGGGAACGACCCGATGGTGGTCGTGGGCAGCACCGGCAGTCCGAGACGCTCGGCCTGCGCGGCTGCGCGATCGCTGAACTCGCCTCTGCTGCGGTCGCTCTCGGTGAGGCCGGCCACGCGGGCGCGCACCGAGGGGATCGCGGTCAGGGGTGACTCGGCACGCGAGGTGAGCGCGGCCCCTGCTGCCTGCACCTCGGCCGCCACCGCGGCCTCGCCCTCGTCCAGTCCGCGCTGCAGGGCGACCACCGCGAGCACCTTCTCGTGGGAGAACGCCAGCCACGAGCGCAGCTCCGGGTCGAGCGCGTCCTCGTGCTCGAGCGAGTAGGGCACGTGCAGCAGCGACGCCGAGGTGCTGGTCGCGACCGTGCCGGCGACGGTACGCAGGCGCTCGAGCGTGTCGAGGGCGACGCGCAGGTCGGTGCGCCAGATGTTGCGGCCGTCGACGACGCCGGCGACCAGGGTCTTGTGCCGCAGCGCGGGCACGGCGGCGAGTTGGTCCACCGTGGTGCCGGAGCACAGGTCGACGCCGATCGCCTCCACCGCGGTGTCGGCCAGCACGGGCAGCGCCTCGCCCAGGTGCCCGAAGTAGGAGGCGACGAACAGGGATGGACGGTCGCTCAGGTCGCCGATCGTCCGGTATGCCGCGCCGGTTGCCTCGAGCTCGGCCGTCGTGCGGTCCTGCACCAGCGCGGGCTCGTCGAGCTGGACCCAGGTGGTCCCTGCGCCGCGCAGCTGGGCCAGCAGGTCGGCATACAGGGGAAGCAGGTCACCCAGCCGATCCAGCGGCGAGAACCCACCCGGTGCTTCGGCGTCCGCCTTGGCGAGCAACAGGAAGCTCACCGGGCCGAGGAGCACGGGCCGGGTGGCGATGCCGAGCTGCGCCGCCTCCGCCAGCTCGGACAGGATCCGCGTGGCGTCGAGCCGGAACGCGGTGTCCGGGCCGATCTCGGGCACCAGGTAGTGGTAGTTGGTGTCGAACCACTTGGTCATCTCGAGGGGCGCGACCTGCGCAGTGCCGCGGGCCATGGCGAAGTAGCCGTCGAGCGGGTCCTGCTCGTGGACGGCCCGGTGTCGCTCCGGGACGGCGCCGAGCAGCACCGCGGTGTCGAGGACGTGGTCGTAGAACGAGAACGTGCCCGACGGGATGCTGTCGAGGCCCGCGTCGCGCAGTTCCTCCCAGGTGCGCCGCCGCTCGGTGCGGCCGGCCTCCTCGAGGGCGGCCCGGTCGATCGTGCCGGACCAGTAGCGCTCGAGGGCGAACTTGATCTCGCGCGCTGGACCGATGCGCGGATAGCCCAGCACGGTGGAACCCATGGCAGGCGTTGACGTGGTGTCGTTCACCGGTGGTGCCTCCTGGCCTCGAGGTCGGCGTCTCTCAGCGTAGTGGGGGCTTTTTCCGCGTTGCGTGGCGGTGCTGGCGGAGTGATCATCGAAGGGTGGGCCGTGTTGGGAGACGCTCTCACGGTCCCTCGGGACATCGAGGTGGTCCAGATGACAACGATGACTCATTCGACACACCCCCGCGGCGGGGCCGGCCGGCTCCACGTCGCACGCAGCCGAGGGATGATCAGCGGGATCCTGCTGGTCCTGCTCGGCATCTGGGGAGGGCTCGTGCCCTTCGTCGGCCCGCTCTTCGGTTACGCCTACACACCGGACGTCGCGTGGCACTACACGAACGGCCGACTGTTCCTGGAGGTCCTGCCGGCCGCCGCCACGATCGTGGGCGGGCTCCTCCTGCTCGCCAGCGCGAACCGTGCGATCACCCTGTTCGGGGGCTGGCTGGCCGCGGTGGCAGGCGCCTGGTTCGCCGTCGGACCGACTCTCAGCCGGCTGTTCAACGACGGGGTCCCGGCCGCCGGCGCCCCGGCCAGCACGTCGGCGAACCAGGCTGCGCTCGAGGAGTTCGGGTTCTTCGTCGGGCTCGGCGTGGTCGTCGTCTTCCTGGCCTCGGTCGGCCTCGGGCGGCACAGCGTGGTCAGCATCAAGGACGTCGACCCGAACCGGCGCGGGCGGGAGGTCTCCACCGCGCGTCGCGACGACGACGTGGCGCCAACGACCCGTCGCGACGATCCCGCGGCAGGTGACGACACCACTGGGTAAGGTCTGCTCGGCGCTCGGGAGATCCGCGGGTGTCGACCGGTCCGAGAGGAGACCCCCTGGTGGAGTCGTTGCCCGAGCTGCCCAGCCTGACGCACACCGAGGCGCGTGAGCGGGCGTCGCTCCTTGCCGTCGAGCGATACGACATCGCCGTCGACCTGACCGACCTCGTCACGGGTGCCGACTTCAAGGCGGTGACCAGGGTGCGGTTCTCCTGCCGCAGACCTGGGTCCTCCACGTTCGTCGACGCCGCGCTGGACGTGCTGTCGGCCACGCTCAACGGCACGCCCGTCCCCGCCGACGCGGTGGGCGGTGCCCGGATCCGGCTCGACGAGCTGGCGGCCGACAACGAGCTGGTCGTCGAGACGGTGCAGTCCTCCACGTCCCAGGGGGAGTACGTCCGCCGGTCAGTCGACCCCTCCGACCAGGAGGTCTACGTGTGGACCTCCTTCGAGCCGGACGACGCCCGCCGCGCCTGGGCCTGCTTCGACCAACCGGATCTCAAGGCTCCGCACGCCTTCACGGTCACCGCGCCGGCGAAGTGGCGGGTGGTGTCCAACAGCGGTGGCCCGGTCGTGGAGGACGTGGACGGAGCGCGCCGCTGGACTTTTCCGGACACGCCGCCTCTGTCCACCTACCTGCCCGTCATCACTGCCGGGCCGTTCCACGAGGTCCGTTCGGAGCGCGCGGGCTACGACCTCGGCCTGCTGACGCGCAAGTCGCTCGCGACGTTCCTGGACCGCGACGCGGACGAGCTGTTCGAGGTGACCGCGCAAGGACTGGCGTTCTTCGGTGAGCGGTTCGGCCTGCCCTTCCCGCAGCGCACGTACGACCAGGTCTTCGTGCCCGACATGGGCGGCGCGATGGAGAACTACGGCTGCGTGATCTGGACCGATGCCGTCATGTACCGCAACGCACCCACGCACGCCGAACGCGAGGCTCGCGCGCTCGTGCTCCTGCACGAGATGGCGCACATGTGGTTCGGCGACATGGTCACCATGCGCTGGTGGGAGGACCTGTGGCTCAACGAGGCGTTCGCCGAGTGGGCCTGCCACTGGGCGGCCGAGGCAGCCACCCGGTTCACCGACGCCTGGGCCGGGTTCCTGGCGAGCAACGAGCTGGCAGGCTACGCCGCCGACCTCGCGCCCACGACGCACCCGATCCGCCAGGCCGTCGATGACGTCGCGGCCGCGGCGGCGGGCTTCGACATGATCACCTACCCCAAGGGTGCGGCAGTGCTCAAGCAGCTGCACGCCTTCCTCGGTGAGGACGCCTTCGTGGAGGGCCTGCGCGGCTACTTCCGCAAATACGCCTGGGGCAACACCACGCTCGAGGACCTGATGGCCGAGTTCTCCGAGGCCAGCGGCCGTGACCTCGATGCGTGGGTCCACGGCTGGCTCGACACGGCCGGCACCGACCGGCTGGTCCTCGAGCAGTCCGGCGAGGGGACCGTCCTGCGCGCCAGCGGGCCCGAGGGCACCGCACCGCGACCTCACCGCATCGGACTGGGCCGCTATGCGTGGCAGGGCGACTCGCTCGTGCGTCAGCGCCTGGTCACGGTGGAGACGACGGGGGAGTCCACGCCGGTGCCGGATGCGGCCGACGCCGATCTGGTGCTGGTCAACGACGAAGACCTCACCTTCGCCTCCGTGCAGCCCGACGACGCCTCCGTGCAGGCGATGGTCGACTCCGCCGCGGCCCTGCCCACGGCGATCTCGCGGGCGGTCGCGGCCACGACCGCGTGGGACTTGCTGGTGCGGGGCGAGCTCCCGACGGCCGACGTCGTGCGGTGCCTCACAGGGATTCTCCGGACGGAGGACGTCGACAGCGTCATCGAGCCCTACCTGCACCTCGCACGAGACGCCGCCAGCGAGTGGTCGCCCGACGCGCAGCGAGACGAGCTGATGTCACACGTGTCCGACACGTGCCTCGTGCTGGTGGAGAACCCGACCGCTCGCCACGCGGCTGTCCGGACGCTGACCGCCTGCGCGGTGACCGACGAACACCTGGACCGGGTCCGGGAGCTTGCCGGCGACGACATCGACCTGCGCTGGCGCATCCAGCTGCGTCTGGCCGAACAGGGGCGGGCCGACGAGTCCGAGGTCGCGGCGCTCCGGCGGGCTGACCCCGACCCCGACTCATGGGTGCGGGAGCTCGCCGTGAACGCCGCACGGCCCGAACGGGCCGGCAAGGAGGAGGCGTGGACCGCCATCGTGGACGAGCACCGGGTGCCGATGGGCTCGATGCACCTGATCCGCCGGGCGTTCTGGCAACGAAGCCAGACAGACCTGTTGGCTCCGTATGCCGAGCGCTACCTCACGTTGCTGCCGACCCTGCACCTCGCGGGGATGATTCCGTCGTTGTCGGTCTCGCAGACGCTGTTTCCCCGGGCGGGGGTCGACGCGGCCTTCGCCGACCGCGCCGATGACGCGGCACAGTCCCCGGGAGTGAGCCCGATCGTCGCGCGGTCGGTGCGGAACGGCACGGACCAGCTGCGCAGGGTGCTGCGCGCCCGCGGCGCCTGACCCGGCTGGCGCCCAACCGGCATACGCTCGCCAAGGCGGCACAGTGTTGACCGGGCGGTCAATCAAGGCAGATACTGAAGGTGTCGGCCCGCCCATGGGAACGACGGGCCATCGACACGAGAGGTGGCGCGTGACAATGCGTCGCGGAATTCACCCACAAGACGGCTTGGCCCTGCTCGTCGGGATCTACGCCTTCCTGTCACCCATCTGGACACCGACCGTGGGCAAGGCCACGGCCACGATGATCGTGCTCGGCATCATCACCGCCCTCGCGGCCCTGACCGAGATCGTCAAGCCCGACCTGATGGCGACCGAAGGACTGCTCGTCGTCCTCGGCGTGTTGTTCTTCATCGCACCCTGGGTCCTGACCTTCCGGGCTGAGGTCATGCCGATGGCCTGGACGGCCTGGGTCGTCGGAGTTGTCACCTTCCTGATCGGAGCCTCGGACCTGCAGGTCACGCGCCGGGTGCACCACAAGGCGGTCGCCACGCACTGATGCGACGCGACCAGGCCGCCCGCCGTCCTCCCGCCGCCAGACGGGGGGACTCGGCGACCCGTGCCCGCATCCTCGACGCGGCCGAGCGGCTCTTCGCCCGTGACGGTTTCGACGCCACACCGACCGCCCGGGTCGCGACCGAGGCGTCCGTGGCCAAGGGTCTGCTCTTCTACTACTTCCCCCGCAAGCAGGATCTGCTCCTGGCGCTGCTGGCCGAACGGCTGCCACCACACCCGCTGTGTGACCTCGCGGGGATAGCCGTGCGGGGTGACGTGCGCGGGAGCCTCGTCCGGCTCGCCGACCGGCTCAACCTCGGCGGGCACGAGTCGACCGTGCTGCGCACGATCCTCTTCCGCGAGGCCAGCACCCATGCCGAGGTCGGTGGCCACCTACGAACCCTGCACCAGGGCCTGATCGAACTCACCGAGAAGGCGCTGGACGCCTCCAGCCCCCGCCGGCTGGACCGCACGCGACGCCGGCAGGCCGCTGACACCTTCGTGGCCCTGCTGCTGCACGACGCCAACAGCCGACGGTTCGGTGGTGCGCGACCCGACCTCGGTGGCGCCGCGGAGCAGATCGCCCGGGCGCTGATCGCCCGCGCGCGCCCTGCCACGGGCTGACTGCTCAGCACGGGTTGACCGCTCGGGCTGCCGTGGCCCGTGCCACGGTTCAGGGAGTGCAGCCGGCCCGAGACTCCCGCGTGGGGGTGGGGGTGGGCTTCGGCGGCACCGTGGCCTGCGCCTTGGGCACGAAGCTGTCGAACTTGGTGCCGAGCACCAGGTCCACGGAGCTGTTCTTGCGGTTGTCCTCGACCAGCTTCAGGCCCTTGATCTGCAGCGCCACCCGCTCCGCGGCCGGCTTGCCGAACTCGCCGAACCGGAGCACCCCGACCGTGGTGATGAACGACTTCTGCGGGTCGTTGCCGACCTCGCCGATGCGGAAGCCGCGCTTCTTGAGGGCCGCGGCCGTGTCGCCGGCGAGCCCGGGCTTCCACGTCGTGTTGTAGACGTTGAGCGTGAAGCTGCCGGGTCTGGCCGGGGGGAGCGGGTTCAGGTGCTGGAACTTGGGACCGAGGGCCAGGTCCACCGACGGGTCGGCCCGGTTGTCCTCGACCAGCTTCACCCCGTCCACCTGGGCCGCGATCGTGTTGGCCACGGTGGCGCCGTTCGGTCCGTAGCGCACCTCACCAACGCCCTGGACGGAGCGCGGCACGGGGTCGTTCTTGACCGAGATCACGTGGAAGCCCCGGTGCTCGAGCAGCCGTGCCGTCTCGTCGGCCAGCCCTGCCCGGTCGCTGGCGTTGAAGACGTTGACGTAGACGAGCCCGGCCTTGACCGTGGGTGGCGGCGTGGGCGTGACCGGCGTGCAGGCGGGCTGGACGACCGGCTTCTTCTCGCTGCCCCACACCCGGTTGTAGGCGCCGTAGAAGCCACCCCCCAACAGCGCCGCCACGAGGACCAGGGTCAGGCCATGCCGAATCCGCCCGCGGCGAGGCACTGGCCCCTCCTCGAACTCGCCTGCTTCAGCCACGATCCACCTGCCCCTGTACCAGCGGTCTGTCCACGCACCATCATCTCTCCCACGAAGTCATTTCGCGTGAGCGACAGGCAACGAAGTGGTATCGGCCCGGTCACAGAACGTGCGCGCCGCCGGGTCGCGGCGCTCGTTGCTGCTCGGCCCCGCCGCGCCGGCTCAGCAGCCCGGGTTCGTGGCCGCATCGTTGCTCGGCTCCGTCGCCTTGGGAGCGGGGCCGAGCTTGGTGAACTTCTGGCCGAGCACCAGGTCCACCGAGCTGTCGGTGCGGGCGTCGAGGACCAGTTTGGCGCCCTTGAGCTGCCGCGCCAGCACCTTCGCCTGCTTCACCCCGGCCTTGCCGTGGCGGATGACGGCCGGGCCCCGGACGTCCTGGTGCAGCGGGTCGTTGCTCACGACGTCGACGTCGAAGTCGCGGTCGCGCAGGTCACGCGCCGTGTCACCGGCCAGGCCGGACCGCTTCGTGGAGTTGTAGACGTTGACCCGGATGTTCTCGGGAGCGAGCGGGTCCTTCACGGGGGAGAGGGGAGCGGTGGTGCACTGCGGGGTGGCGGAGGCCTCGCTGCCGATCCAGCGCTGGTAGTAGGCCACGGCATACCCGAAGGCACCGAGCAGCAGCAGGACGCAGAGGGTCAGGACCACCGCGGAGCGACGGCGCCTCCGGCGGCGCGCGGCGCCCGCGGCCGACTCCTTGACGTAGCTCATCCCCGGGTTCCCCTCATCGGTCGTCGGTCCAGCACTAGTCAAGCACCAACAGGCGCGCGTGCAGGACAGGTCGCTGCTGCAGCGCGGCGCGTAGTGCCCGGTGCAGCCCGTCCTCGAGGTAGAGCGTGCCCTGCCAGCCCACCACGTGGGCGAAGATGTCGCCGAAGAAGGTCGAGTCGGTCGTGAGCAGCGTCTCGAGGTCGAGCGTGCTCTTGGTGGTCACGAGCTCGTCCAGCCGGATCATCCGCGGGGCCAGGTGGGCCCAGTCACGCGGGCTGTCCAAGCCGTGGTCGGGATAGGGGCGTCGGTCGCCCACGGCCTTGAAGATCACGCGCGCAGTGTAGGCAGGATGCCGGTGAGCGGCGCGACTAGAGTGCCCTGCGTGAGCGAATCGAACACTGACGAGGGCCCCCTGTCCGCGATCCGGACCGGATACACCTTCGAGGGTCCGGCCCTCGACTTCGGTGCGGCGGTGGTGGACGGCACGTCCCATCCCGACGTGCCCGTGCGGGTCCCGCTCGCCGTCCTCAACCGGCACGGTCTGGTGGCCGGCGCGACGGGCACGGGCAAGACCAAGACCCTGCAGGTCATGGCCGAGCAGCTCTCCGGGCAAGGGGTCCCGGTGTTCCTGGCCGACATCAAGGGTGACCTGTCCGGTATGGCGTCCGCCGCAGAGAGCAACGACAAGATCACCTCCCGCGCGACTGACGTCGGGCAGGAGTGGAAGGGCACGGCATACCGCGTCGAGTTCCTCTCGCTCGGTGGGCTGGGGCACGGCACACCGATCCGCGCGACGGTGACCTCGTTCGGGCCGACCCTGCTGTCCAAGGTGCTCGGACTCAACTCGACCCAGGAGTCGAGCCTGGGCCTCGTCTTCCACTTCGCCGACAAGTTCGGGCTGCCGCTGCTGGACCTGAAGGACCTGCGCGCGGTCATCCAGTACCTCACCTCCGACGAGGGCAAGGACGAGCTCAAGGCGCTCGGAGGTCTGTCGTCCTCCACCGCCGGTGTGATCCTGCGCGAGCTGATCGCCTTCTCCGACAAGGGCGCCGACGTGTTCTTCGGCGAGCCGGAGTTCGACACCGCCGACCTGATGCGTTCGGCGGAGGACGGCCGCGGGGTCGTGACCTGCCTCGAGCTGCCCGAAGTGCAGGACCGGCCGGCTCTCTTCTCGACGTTCCTGATGTGGATGCTCGCCGACCTCTACCACGACCTGCCCGAGGTCGGCGACGTCGACAAGCCCAAGCTGGTCTTCTTCTTCGACGAGGCGCACCTGCTCTTCGACGACGCGTCCGACGCCTTTCTCGACGCGATCGAGCAGACCGTCCGGCTGATCCGGTCCAAGGGGGTCGGCGTCTTCTTCGTCACCCAGACGCCCAAGGACGTCCCGTCCGGGGTGCTCGCCCAGCTGGGCAACCGCGTCCAGCACGCGCTGCGCGCCTTCACCCCGGAGGACGCGAAGGCGCTCAAGGCCACCGTCTCGACCTTCCCGCACAGCGCCTACGACCTGGATGAGCTGCTGACCCAGCTGGGCACGGGCGAGGCGGTCATCACCGTGTTGTCCGAGCGCGGGGCGCCGACACCCGTTGCCTGGACGAGGATGCGCGCGCCGGAATCGCTGATGGCGCCCTCCCCGGACCAGGTGGTGCGGGCGGCCATCGACGAGTCGCCGCTGAAGGAGAAGTATGCCGAGGCGCTGGATCGCGAGTCGGCCTACGAGAAGCTGCAGGCCAGGCTCGAGAAGGCGCCGGAGGACGACGGTGCCTCCGCGCCGGCGACCACCCCGGCGGCGACCGGCAAGAAGCCCGAGCCCTCCACGGTCGAGAAGGTGATCCACTCCAGTGCCTTCCGGTCGGTCCTGCGCTCGGCGGGCACCGTCATCGGGCGAGAGATCACGCGCAGTCTGTTCGGTACCGCACGTCGGAGGCGTTGAAGGGCGCTACCGTGCCTGCCATGAGCGGCGACGATGGCGTGAGGGTGAACGGTGGCCAGCCGTCCCTCCTGGTGCAGATCCGGGCGCTGCGGCCCACCCTCTCCAGCGCCGAGGGCAGGGTGGCCGACAAGGTCCTGGCCGACCCGCGGGCCGCGGCCGGCCTCACGATCAGCCAGCTCGCCGAGGCCGCGGACACCTCGGAGACGACCGTCCTGCGGTTCTGCAAGCGGCTCGGCCTGCCCGGCTACCCCCGTCTCCGGCTCGGACTGGCCGAGGAGTCGGCCCAACCGCGCAGCCTGCCCACCGCCGTCAGCGACATCAACGCCGAGGACAGCGTCGACGACGTCATCCGCAAGATCGCGTTCAACGACGCCAGCGCGGTCGAGGAGACGGCCCTGCAGCTCGACCGCGAGGCGCTCACCGCGGCCGCCCAGGCGATCGCCGTCTGCGGGAGGGTAGACATCTACGGAGTCGGGGCCAGCGCCGTGGTCGGCCTCGACCTGCAGCAGAAGCTGCACCGCATCGGGTGCCTGGCCTTCGCGTGGAACGACCCGCACATCGCGCTGACCAGTGCCGCGCTGTTGACCGAGCGGGACGTCGCGATCGGTGTGTCGCACAGTGGCGCGACCCGTGAGACCAACGAGTCCCTCGCGCTGGCCAAGGAGCGTGGGGCCACGACGGTGGCAATCACCAACTTCCCCCTGTCTCCGCTGGCACAGGCGGCGGACCTGCTGCTGACCACGGCCGCGCGCGAGACCCCGCTGCGGTCGGGCGCCACGGCGAGCCGGATCGCCGCACTGACCGTCGTCGACTGCCTCTACGTGTCGGTCGCCCGGACCGACCTCAGCTCGGCGACGCGGGCGGTGCGGACCACCAGGGACGCGGTCGCCTCACACCAGGTGGACGAGGGTGGGTCCTGATGCGAGTCGACTCGTGAATGGTTGACTTCGTTGACCGGATCAACGTGGGAAACTAACATCGGCCCGGTGACTCCTGACCCAGCCTCCGAGGTCTCGGTCAGTGCGCCGACCGAGGAGCGCCACCCGGACACGCGCCGGATCGACTCGATGTCCACCCTGGAGCTCCTCACGGTGCTCAACCGCGAGGACGCCACGGTGGCCGCGGCGGTCGGCGCCGTCCTGCCGGTGCTCGCGGAGGCCGTGGAGGAGACAGTGGCCCGGATCCGGGCCGGGGGCTCGGTCCACTACTTCGGCGCGGGCACGTCGGGTCGGCTGGCCGTCATCGACGCGGCCGAGCTCCGACCGACCTTCAACGCACCGGAGGGGCTCTTCGTCGCCCACCACGCCGGCGGCGCCGAGGCGCTCGTGGAGGCCGTCGAGAACGTCGAGGACGACGAGGGATCGGGGGCCAGGGAAGCCGCCCTGGTCATGGCGGCAGACGTCGCCGTCGGGCTCACCGCCTCCGGTCGGACGCCCTACGTGCGGGGGGCATTGCAGACGGCTCGTGCCAACGGCGCGCTCACCCTGCTGCTGACCGCCAACCCGCAGGCGCAACTCGCGCACCTCGCGGACTACCTGCTCGCCGCCGACACCGGTCCGGAGGTCATCACCGGCTCCACCCGGCTCAAGGCCGGCACCGCACAGAAGCTCCTGCTCAACAGCTACTCGACAGCCGTGATGGTCCGCCTCGGCAGGACCTGGTCCAACCTCATGGTCGACGTGGTCGCGACCAACGCCAAGCTGCGTGGTCGTGTGCTGCGGATCCTGCGCGAGGCCAGCGGAGTGGACGAGGCGTCGGCGCGCGAGGCGCTCCAGGCGGCCGACGGGGAGCTCAAGCCGGCGCTGCTCTCGCTCCTGGCCGAGATCACCGCCGCCGAGGCCCGGGTGCTGCTCGAGGAGCACCGCGGTTCGGTCGCGGAGGCGATGAAGGGCCACGACGCCACGACGGGGGAGCCGGCGGGCTGCTGAGCCCTCCCCTGCGGTGACCGCTGAGGTGCGAACCCGGAAAGACACGCGGGGACGAGGTGCGAAATCGCGTGTGCGCACGGGCGTACGTTGAGCAACGCTCATTTGTGCTGCATCACGTAAAAGAGTGAAGGAGACGCCATGGCGACACAGACAGAACCACGGGGCGAGGCTGACTCCGGCGGGCACGATCTCCGAAGACACATCGGACGCGTGGGACTGCTCTTCGCCAGCGTCGGTTCGATCATCGGGTCGGGGTGGCTGTTCGGCGCCCTGAACGCCTCGCAGACCGCCGGGCCGGCCGCGATCTTCTCGTGGGCCATCGGCGCCATCATGATCCTGTTCATCGGTCTCTGCTACGCCGAGCTGGGCACGATGTTCCCGCTGTCCGGCGGAGTCGTGCGCTTCCCGCACATGTCCTACGGCTCGTTCGCGAGCTACACCACCGGTTGGATCACCTGGGTCGCGTGCATGAGCGTGGCGCCGATCGAGGTCGAGGGTGCGCTCCAGTACGCCACGAAGTACGCACCGTTCACCGAGGCGCACGAGCTCTCGGGCGGCACCGCACACACGCTGACGCCCCTCGGCCTGGTCGTCGCGGTGATCGCGATGGCGGTCTTCGTGGTCATCAACTACGTCGGCATCCGGTGGTTCGCCCGGGTCAACAACGTATTGGTGTGGTGGAAGCTGTTCATCATCATCCTGGTGATCCTTGCCTTCATGTTCACCGAGTTCAACACCGACAACTTCACCTCGCAGGGCTTCATGCCGGCCGGCTGGCACGGTGTCTTCACCGCCATCGCCACCTCCGGAGTCGTGTTCTCCTACCTGGGGTTCCGGCAGGGCATCGAGCTCGCGGGTGAGACCGACAACCCACGCAAGAACGTGCCGCTCGCGGTCATCGGGTCGGTCGTCATCACGGGCATCATCTACGTCCTGCTGCAGGTCGCGTTCATCGGCAGCCTCAACCCGAGCGACCTGGCGGACGGCTGGTCCAAGCTGAGCTTCGCCGACGACTTCGGTCCGCTCGCGGCGATGGCGACCATCCTCGGCCTCGGGTGGCTGGCCGTGCTGCTCTACATCGACGCGATCATCTCCCCGGCCGACACGGGTCTCATCTACATCACCGTCACCTCCCGGATCTCCTACGCGATGGGACGCAACGGCAACGCTCCCCGATCGCTGGCGAAGACGACCAACCGCGGTGTCCCGCTGGTCAGCATGCTGGTCAGCTTCGTGGTGGGTCTGATCCTCTTCCTGCCGTTCCCGAGCTGGCAGCAGCTGGTCGGGTTCATCACCTCGGCGACGGTGCTGTCGTTCGGCTCCGGCCCACTCGTGCTCGCGGCCATGAGGCGGCAGATCCCCGACCAGGAGCGTCCGTTCCGCCTGCCCGGCGGGCACGTCATCCCGTTCCTCGGCTTCCTGTCGTCCAACCTGATCGTCTACTGGACGGGTTGGGAGACCAACTACAAGCTGTTCCTCGCCGTGATCCTCGGCTTCGTGCTGCTCGGCGTGATGATGCTGGTCAACCGGGCCCGCGGACAGGAGGAGCCCGACTGGAACTGGACCGCCGGTGCCGCGTGGTACCTCCCCTGGCTCGGTGGTCTGGCGCTGTGGTCCTGGATGAGCGACTACGGCGGCAAGGGATGGCTGCACTTCGCGGACGCGATCCCGGTGCTCGTGGTCTTCTCCGCGGTCATCTACTACATCGCCTACCGGGTGCGGCTCACTCCCGCGGAGGTCGAGGAGCACATCGCCGAGTCCCGGCGCGAGGCCGAGATCGAGGAGGAGGAGCTCGGCGCCATGCCGGCCTGACGACAAGTCCGACCGCAGAGGGACCCCCACACGGCGCGTGTGGGGGTCCCTCGGTGCGTCTGGCGGAGGATAGGGGAGCCGTCGTCGCTCCGCTCCTCCTCCCGAATCCGGGGATCCAGCCAGACGCAAGGAGGACCCCACGAAAAGCATGAGGACCCCACGAAAAGCATGTGGGGTCCTTCATTGCGTCTGGCGGAGGATAGGGGATTCGAACCCCTGAGAGCTTTCACTCAACACGCTTTCCAAGCGTGCGCACTAGGCCACTATGCGAATCCTCCGCGGGCGAGGTTACCCGAGGGTGCGGGCCAGTACCCAATCGGTGGGCAGGCACGGTTTTCGTCTCCGGCCGAGCCTGCTCTAGAGTGTGAGCCGGCCCCCCGCGTGGTGGTACCTCTCCGAACTCCCCCAGGGCAGGAATGCAGCAAGGGCAGGTGAGCTCTTCCAGGTGCGCGGGGGGTCCTCTCCTGCCGGGAGAGCACCGGCAGCCCGGGCGGCAGGGTCAGCCGCGATGCGCCTCGGTGAGGGAGCGCACCCGGCTGCGGCCGAAGGACACCAGCGCGAACGCGAACGCCAGCACCAGCGCGAACGAGCCGCCGCCGACGCTGGACCGGTGCGTAATGGCGGTCGCCGCGGTCACGGCGATCGCCACGGCCAGTAGCGGGTAGAGCAGCCAGAGGATGAGCACCGGCACGCCGGCCTGCCGGTGCAGTGTGGCGGACGGAGCCCGACCCCGGAAGGCCGCGAGGAGGTGGCCTCCCGCCAACACCCCTGCTACCAGCAAGGCCCAGACCACCGCGGCGACCTGCACGCCCGCGCCGACGACGAGGGCGACGCCGACGACCACGGTCGTGGCGGCATACATCGTCACGGGGACGACGAGGTGGGCCAGCGCCTCGCGCTGCGGGTCGATGCCCAGCAGCGGCACCGTGCCGACGTTGTCCGCCTGCATCCGCAGCCCCTCCGCGAAGACGCCGAAGCCGAGGTAGGCGACGACCGAGCTCAGCAACGCGAGCAGACTGGGTGCTCCCGGGTGGTCCACGGTCGCGGCCAGGGCGGCGACGCCGACCGCGCAGGCCAGGACGCCGGGCACGATCGCGCGGGGTGCGCGCCGGAGGCCCAGCA
>NZ_VOHR01000210.1 GCF_009192725.1 Segeticoccus rhizosphaerae
GAGCTCGGCGTGCAGGAGGGAGCCGGTGGCGCGGACGACGTCGGCGTGGGCGCAGTCGCGGCTTCCCGGCTCGTAGCGGCTGGCCGACCAGCCCTCCACGACCCAGGTGCCGTCGCGGGCGGGGATCGGCATCGCGAGGCGCACGCTTCGTCGTCGCGAGGCGGTGTCGAGCTGGGCGGCGAGCCGGGCCAGTCGAGGGTCGAGCTGCTCCGCGATCTGGGGGTCCCGGCCAGGGCTGAGCACCAGGTCACCCGCGAGGACGCTCCCACCCTGACCGCCGGGGAGCGACCGCAGATCGTCCGGGACGGCGAACAGGTCGAGCACGCGCTCCGAGGGCAACACGTCGCTCACCGTGGGTGGAGAGGCCGGTGCAGCGAGAGCGGAGCGCCGTCGGTGGACATGTCGTCGCTCTCGACTCAGGACGCCGGCACGGTGCGGCCGTCGGTCAGGAAGGCGCGGAGCACGGAGGCGAACACCTGCGGTTGCTCGGAGTGCACCCAGTGGCCGGCACCCTTGATCGTCACCTTCGAGGTGCGTGGGAACAGACGTCGCATACTCGACTCGTGCTCCGGCCGCACGTAGGGGGACCGCTCACCGGACACCCACAGCACCGGGTGGTCGAAGGGCCCGTCGAGGTCGTCCGGGAAGCTTCCGATCTCAGGGAGGTCGCGCCGCAGCAGATCCAGGTTGGCCTGCCAGCTGAAGCCGTCCGTCCCGCGGCGGAGGTTCTGCAGCAGGAAGCCGCGCACCCGGTCGTCGGGGATCGGGTCTGCCAGGAGCCGGTCGGCCTCCGACCGCTCGGCCAGCCTGGTCAGGTCGAGGCCGGCGAGGCTGTCCAACAGGTGCACGAACTCGCCCTGGTCGCGGCCGGCCACCGGCGAGATGTCGACCACCACGAGCCGGTCGACGAGCTCCGGATGGCGCAGGGCGAGCACCATCGCCACCTTGCCACCCATCGAGTGCCCCACGAGGTCCACCGGACGGTCGGCGGCAACGTCGTCGCGCAGTCGGTCGGCGACCAGGTCGGCGAACTTCTCGTAGCTGAAGTCGTCGGTCCACGCCGAGCGGCCGTGGTCGGGGAGGTCGACGAGCAGCGAACCGAACTGCGGCTGCAGCGCCCTGGCGATCGTGGTGAAGTTGCGGCCGCGGCCGAAGAGGCCGTGCAGGAACACGACCGTGCCGATCGTGGCGCGCGCGTCGCCCGTGTCGCCCACTGCGGTGGCATGGACTGACGGTGCGGACGACTCAGTGGTCACGTGCGCCACTCTAGGGGCAGTGGCCGAGGCGCGAGCCGCGGCTGCGTCGGTGGCCGCGGACTGGGGCAGACTGGAGGCATGGTGTCCGCCGAGTCCTCGCGCCACGACGTCCTGGTGCAGCGCGCCGCCGATCTGCTGCACCATGCCGGCGAGCGGATGACCGGGCCGCGGCGAGTGGTGCTGCAGGCACTGGCCGGCGACGGGCACCTCTCCGCGGAGGCGGTGGTCGAACAGGTCAAGGCGATCGACCCGACCGTGCACCGGGCCAGCGTCTACCGGGCGCTGGAGACCCTCAGCCGGCTGGGGCTGGTGCAGCACGTCCACCTGGGTCACGGCGCCACGGCATACCACCTGGTCGACGAGGAGCACCCGCACGCCCACTGCCTGACCTGTGGTCGGGTGATCGACCTGCCGGAGCAGCCGTTCCGGGCGCTCGCCGAGTCGCTGCGGGACGAGTCGGGCTTCGTCCTCGACGCCGGTCACATCGCCCTCTCGGGTCAGTGCGGTGCCTGCCGGGCAGGCTCGACATCCTGAGCCCGGCTCAGGGGGACAGGAGCCAGACGAGCGCCTCCGCTGCGGCGAACCCCGTGGCCGTCAGTGCGGCGTGCAGGGCCTCGCGTCGGCGAGTCGATGAGACGGCGGCCAGGCCGACCATGCTCACCGCGTGCAGGGCATCGACGAGACCGCCTCCAGCATGGGCCAGTTCGTCATCGGCCCAGAGGGTTGCCCCTCCCTGCAGCACCATCCGCCCGCCGAGCGCCTTGTTCATCGCACCTGGGCGAGTGAGCAGCGACAGCCCGTATGCCGTCCGCGCGCCCTCGAGCGCGCCCGCGGCCGTCGCCATCAACGCCTCCTGGCGAGCGCGGTCGTCAGCCCCGCCACACCGGCGACGGCGGCCGCGCCGAGCAGCCCGTGGTGTTGCGAGGCGTGCAACTGGTAGGAACGGGACTTCGCGATGTCGTCGAACGCACCGTGCGTGCCGTAGTCACGCTCCTCGTCCGCCGGGTTCCACAGGTTGACCGGGCGGTCCTCGTCACGTGGCTCCTTCGTCTGCTGGGAGGAGAAGCCGGTCTTGCCGAGGTAGCGGTCGAGGACGCCGGGGGCGATGGCGTTGCCGATCAACGTGCCGACCGTGCTGCCACCCACCCAGTACTCGCGACGCTTCGGGTGGTCCGCGGCATACAGGACTCCCTTGGCGGTGACCTCGGGTTGGTAGATCGGGGGGACGGGCTGGGCCTTCTTCGGCAGCCGGGAGAGCACCCAACGGAACTGCGGGGTGTTGGTCCCGGGCATCTGGACCATCGTGGTGTGGACGTTGCTGCCTTCGTGCAGCAGCTCGCAGCGCAGGGCCTCGTTGAAGCCCTGGATGGCGTGCTTGCCTCCGCAGTAGGCCGACTGGAGGGGGATGCCACGGTAGGCGAGCGCGGAACCGACCTGCACGATCGTGCCGCGATCTCGTGGCTTGAACCGGCGCAGTGCCGTCATGGTGCCGTAGACGAAGCCGAGATAGGTCACCTGCGTGACCCGGGTGAACTCCTCGGGCGTGATCTCCCAGACCGGCGCGAAGACCGAGGTGAACGCCACGTTGACCCACACGTCGATCTCTCCGAAGTGCTCCTCGACGGTGCGGGCGGCGGCCTCGACCTGGTCGTGGTCCGCGACGTCAGTGGGCACGATCAGGGCAGTGCCTCCGGCCTGCTCCACCTCGCGTGCCGCACCCTCCAGCCCGGCGCGTCCACGGGCCAACAGCGCCACCCGGTCGCCACGTCGGCCGAACGCGATCGCGCTGGCGCGGCCGATGCCGCCGCTGGAACCGGTCACGACGATGGTCTGGGGCTGGTGTTGCGTCATGGAAGACGTCCTCCTGGTGTGTTGAGTCGGTGCGCGGCCTCGAGCATGAGCGCATGGACGAAGGCCTGGGGGAAGTTGCCCCGCAGCTGACGTTGCTCGATGTCGAACTCCTCGGTGAACAGTCCCGGCGACCCGCAGGCGGTGCGGTTGCGCTCGAACCACCGCATCGCTGCGAGCTCGTCGCCCTGTTGTTGTGCGGACATGGCCATGACGAATCCGCAGAGTATGAAGGCTCCCTCGGCGTCACCCAGGGGCCGCGCGTCCTGGCTGAACCGGTAGATGAGCCCCTCACGACCGAGCTCACGCCCGACCGCCTCGTAGGTGGCGACGCTGCGCGGGTCGTCCGACGGCACGGCGCCGCGCAGGGCCGGCAGCAGCAGGGCTGCGTCGACCCGATCGTCGTCCGGGGCCCGGCACCATCGCCCCGTGTCGGTGACGCAGTCCGAGGCCGCGTCGGCCACGATCTGGTCGGCGAACCCGAGCCACCGTGAAGCGTCGGGCGGGGGTGCGTGCTGGGCCATGGCCCGCAGACCGGCGGCACAGATCAGCCTGGAGTGGGCCCACCGCTTCGGCGCGAGCTCCCAGATGCCGTTGTCCGGCTCTCGCCACTTCTTCTCCATGACGTCGACGAGCACCTGCACGGCCTTCCAGTGCTCGGTGTCGAGGTGGTCGTGTCCGGCGGCGGTGGCGAGCAACAGGAGCCCCTCGCCGAGGGAGTCGAGCTGGAACTGGTTGTTGACCCAGTTGCCGGCCCTGGCGACGCCGCCCGGGTAGCCGGGCAGGCCGACGTCGCGTTCCTTGGGCAGGTGCGTTCCGTCGATCCGGTAGGCCGGCCGCAGCTTCGGGCCGTCGGCCAGCACCCGCTCGGTGACGAACTGCACCGCTTTGTCCATCAGCGACAGGGGGCCGAGCGAGCCGACGGCCTGACCGGCGTAGCACTGGTCGCGGATCCACGCATAGCGGTAGTCGTAGTTGCGTCCCGCGTCGGCGCGCTCGGGCAGGCCCATCGTTGCCGCCGCGACCATGGCGCCGGTGGAGCTGGTCAGGCCACGCAGCACGGCATACGCCTGACGACAGTCACGGGGGGCGATGCTGCTGTCCATGTCGGGCACGTCCAGGGTCCACGCGTGCTCCGTGGCCGCCCACGCCGTCGACGCTTCGACCGGCTCGTCCGACAACGACTCCCCGAGCTCCAGCACCAGGTCGTGCCGGTCTCCTTCGTCCAGCTCGATCGTCTGCCGCAGCGCGCCAGCCTTGCCACGCCGGGCGTGAGACGCCCCGCTCCACCGGAATCGCATGCTGCCGCAACGGCCTTCCCACACGCCAGAATCGTGGTGGAGGTCGGTCATGTGCTCCTTGCCGAAGTGTGCACGCACGTCGAGCTGCACGTCGACGACCGCTCGCCCGTGCAGGGCACGGATCTGGCGCAGGATCACTGCGTGGTCCGGGTCTCCCGGGTGGGCGAGGGCCTCGCGGCACTCGATGACCGCGTCCCGCGTCACCCAGCGGCTGTGCCAGATCAGCGTGCCGTCCTCATAGCTGCCACCCCACACGTTGTCCGGGTCGGCCGGGGTGACCGCGTAGGAGCCGGGGCCGGCCATGAGCGCCGAGAACACCGCGTCGTCGTGCCACTGCGGCAGGCACATCCACACCACGTCGCCCCGCGGGCCGATGACGGCTCCCCGCTCGCCGTCGGCGAGCAGGGCATACTCCCGCAACACCTGCGGTGGGAACGACAGGTCCGATCGACGTGTGGGCACGATAGGGCTCTACCCCGTCGGTCGGGATTGATGTATGACGGCCGCTCCCCGGCGGCGCGCTCGCCCGGCTCAGGCCACGTCGGACTTGCGTGGCCGGCCCCGGGCCCGCTTGAAGGTGATCACCCGTCCGCGCTCGAAGAGCTCGCCACCCCACACGCCCCACGGCTCCCCGCGTTCGAGTGCGCCGTCCAGGCACGGCGTGCGCACCGGGCAGGACGCACACACCTGCTTGGCCCTGTCGAGGACGGCCGGCTGCTCGGCGAAGAAGATCTCCGGATCCTGCTCGTGGCAGGGTAATCGGCCGCGGCGGCGCGGGTAGAGCGGGATGGCGAACGATGACGTGGCGTGGTCAGGCATGGCGGTACTCCCCGAGAGGTGTTGTTCCGCCACGCTAGGAGCGGATTAGGCACAATGGGTTCCTCAACGCATGCCACAGTGTCAACATGTCGCAAACCGCAGTGCGCCTGCTCTCCCTGTTGTCACTGCTCCAGTCGCCGCGCGCCTGGTCGGGAGGTGAGCTGGCCAAGCGTTTCGGGGTCAGCGCGCGGACGGTGCGCCACGACATCGAGCGGCTGCGGGAGCTGGGCTACGCCGTCGAGGGCACTCGTGGCGGCGAGGGGGGCTACCGGCTCGGGTCAGGGGGTGCCTCCTTGCCACCGCTGCTGCTGGACCCGGACGAGGCGATCGCCGTCGCGGTCGGCCTGCGCACCGGGGTCAACTGCATCATCGGGGGTATGGAGGAGACGTCGGTCCGCGCGCTGGCGAAACTGGAGCAGACCCTCCCCTCGCGGCTGCGGATCCGGGTGCACAACCTGGGCCGCTACACCGTCCCGCTGCCCAGCAACCATCCGATGCCGATGGTGGACCCGACCCTGCTCACGGTGCTCGTCGGGCTGTGCGACAGCCGCGAGCGGCTCCGCTTCCGCTATCCCGAGGACCGCGTGGGAGCCGATGAGCAGGACGCCGGCACCACCTATGACGTCGAGCCCTACCGCTTGGTCAACCGCCAGCACCGTTGGTATCTCTTGGCCTTCGTCGTGGACGAGGGTGACTGGCGGGTCTTCCGCGTGGACCGGATCGACCCCCGGTTGCCCACCGGACCACGGTTCAGCCCGCGTGAGCTCCCCACCGAGGACGTCGCGGCGTATGTCGCGCAGCACCTTCCGGGACACGTGTGGCGACATCGCGCCACCGTCCGCCTGCGGGCGCCGGCCCGAGACGTCGAGGGCAAGATCGCGTCCGCGGAGGGGGCGGTCGAGCCGATCGACGACCGCAGCTGCGTCCTGCACCTCGGCGCCGAGAGCCTGCAGACCATGGCCCTTGCCCTTGCCCGGCTGGACGTCGAGTTCACCGTCGTCGACTCCCCCGAGCTGCTCGAGGTGGTGCGCACCTTCGCCGACCGGTTCAACGCTGCGGTGGCCCGCGGATCGGCCTGAGCCAGTCGCCCGCTCCGATCACGGTAGCGCCGGGCGCCGGCGTTCAGGTGTGCACGCGAGGGCGTTGCTCACCCTCGTGGTGGCGTCGGAGCAACTGGGTGGTCGAACGGCCGTCGAGGTAGGGCAGGAACACGACGCGTCCGCCCCATTCCCTCATCACGGCGACCTCGGGCATCGACGAGCCGTCGTAGTCGCCGCCCTTGGCCCAGACATCCGGCCGCAGGTCGGCCAGCGCAGCCCGTGGGTCGTCCTCGTCGAACACGATCACCTCGTCGACCACACGCAGCCCCCGCAGCACCCGCTCGCGGTCCGCCTGGGACTGGACCGGCCGGCCGCGCCCCTTCAGCCGGCGCACCGACGCGTCCGAGTTGAGGAGCACGACGAGCGCGTCGCCCAGCCGACCCGCCGCCTCGAGCGCGCCGA